>JBAVTH010000304.1:0-1803 GCA_049696035.1 Ilumatobacteraceae bacterium | reverse complement strand
TCGCATACGTCGCTGCCCGTGCCAAGAAGCTGCGCGAGCCGATCGGTCCGTGGCACTCGTCGCGTCTCGATCTCCGCGGCGTCTCGCGTTCGCTGGACATCGTTCGACACGCCGTCGAGTTGGGCGGTTTTGCCGGGGTCAAGCTCTACCCGCCGGCGGGTTTCCTCCCGATCGGCAACGTGAGCCGCTTCGGCGAGCGGTCGGGCGGGCGCCTGGACGCAGCGCTGCGCGCCCTGTACGCGTACTGCATTGCCGAAGACGTCCCGATCCTCACCCACGCCGCACGGAGCAACGGCTTCGAGGACGGGTACAACGACCTTGCCTCACCCACCGGCTGGGAACGCGTGCTCGCCGACTACCCGGGCCTGCGCATCTGCTTCGGGCACTTCGGTCACCTGGAGGGAGTCGGCAACGACTTCCGACATCCGAGCCCGACGAGTTGGGCCTCACGGTTCCTGCAGCTGATCGAGACGCACGAGCACGTGTACGCCGACGTCGGCAACTCCCGCTACGTGTACGACAACGAGTATCGCGAACACTTCGACACGGTGCTCGGGGTGTTGCTGGGCCGAGGAACGGATCCGAGCGATGCACAGGCCAAGCTGCGCCGCCGGCTGATGTTCGGCTCCGACTATTGGATGAACACGTTCAACCCCGAGCACGGCGAGTTCGTCGACACGTTTTCCGCCGGGATGGGCGCGTTGGTCGGCCCCGATGCGACCTCATCGTTCATGGGCGGCAATGCGTTGCGGTGGCTCGGGATCACCGACGACGCTGATGCACCCGACACCGGCAACCGGAACCGGCAGCGGCTGATCACGTTCTACGGCCCAAACGAGCTCCCCGACTGGCTCCACGATTGAGGTGGCCAAGCACCCGCCCGACGGTGTCCTGCAGGCGCGATATTCTGCAGCGGACCTACTCGCACTGAGACCTGGGAGGGCGATATGGCGTTGAACCTCGACGGAACGAGCCGACGCTCCCTGCGGGACGCGCTGGTGTCGGCGTTTCCGAGCTGGAACGACTTGCGCCAGATGACCAGTGGCTACCTCGATCTGTCGCTGACGACGGTGACCGCGCAGCACAACGATCTCCTGACTCAGGCGTTCGATCTGATCGAGTGGGCACGGTCTCACGGGAAGTTGGCCGACCTCGTCCTCGGCGCGCGCTACGCGAACGCCGACAATCCGGAACTGTACGTCTTCGCGCAGAAGCTGGGCCTGAACTCCAGCGATCAGAGCAAGTCCACGCTCCAGGCGTTCGTCAGCTCCAACCACACCTTCCTCGACGTCGCCTTCTGGAGGGGCCAACTGAGCAAGCTCGAGTGGTCCATGTGCCGGATCGACGTCGACTCGGTCGGTGTCGGCACCGGCTTCCTCATCGGACCGGATGTCGTGCTCACCAACCATCATGTCGTCAGCTCGGCGATCGCCGGCAAGCTCTCGCCCTCACGGGTGAGCTGCCTCTTCGACTACAAGGTTGCCGAGAACCAGGTGCTGTCCGCTGGCACGCGCGTCTCGCTCGCCGATGGCGGCGCGTGGACCCTTGGCTCCTCGCCACACAGCGCGCACGACCTCGAAGCAGATCCGAAGTCGGGCGACCCGACCGGCGACGAGCTCGACTTCGCGTTGCTCCGGCTGGCGCAGCCGGCGGGCACGCTGCCGGCCGGCGGGTACGAAAGCGGTGATCCGCGAGGGTGGATCACGTTCGGCGCGAACGCCGTCGACTTCGCAACGATGCCCGGCATCTCCATCCTCCAGCACCCGAACCGCGAGCCGCTCAAGCTGGCGATCGGCATGAACG
>JBAVTH010000303.1:0-1643 GCA_049696035.1 Ilumatobacteraceae bacterium | reverse complement strand
GTGGCGAGCGCAGCACGCGCTCTGGTGAGGTCCGATCTCACGGTCCCTTCGGGAACCGAGAGGATGGATGCCACCTCGGGCACCGTCCGGTCGCCTGCGTAGTGCAGCACCATCACCATCCGATGGCGTTCAGGGAGGCGGCGCACCGCTGCCCAGAAGGCCAACGCATCGGGTGACGGACCATCGGCCGCAGGCTCGACACGGCGCAACCGGGCGAGGTGGTTGGCCTCGGTTCGGCGGCGACGCCACCAGCTGGTGCACGCGTTCAACAGCACCCGATGGGCCCAGCCCCCGGGACGCTCCAAGCGCTGCACCTTCTGCCACCGCATCAACGACGCAACCATCGCGTCCTGCGTCAGGTCCTCCCCCGCTTCCGGGGAGCCGACGAGGGCGGTGGCGACGCCGACGAGCCCCGGGTACTCGGCGCGGTAGAAGTCCTCGAAGGAGAGGGCAAGGCGCAGGGCGGGGGTGTCGTCGGTCATGTCGGTGAGGTGGTGGCGGAAGGCAAGTGTGGCATCCATCAACCTGACACACGTCCGAGGTGTGCGAACCGCTGCAAGAAACTCGCCGACGGCGAAGGAATTCTCAGTCGTCGAGCTTGAGGGCGCTGATGAACACGTCGCCGGGCACTTCCACGCGCCCGATCGACTTCATCTTCTTCTTGCCCTCTTTCTGCTTCTCCAGCAGTTTGCGCTTACGCGTGATGTCGCCGCCGTAGCACTTGGCCAGCACGTCCTTGCGCTTCGCCTTCACCGTCTCGCGGGCGATGATCTTGCCGCCGATGGCCGCCTGGATCGGCACGTCGAACATCTGCCGCGGGATCAGTTCCTTCAGCTTCTCGCACATGCGGTTGCCGTAGGCGAACGCCTTGTCGCGGTGCACGATGGTGCTGAACGCATCGGCGGCGATGCCGTTGAGCAGCAGATCGACCTTCACCAGGTTGCTGCGCTCGTAGCCGCTGAGCTCGTAGTCGAGGCTGGCGTAGCCCTGGGTGCGGCTCTTCATCTGGTCGAAGAAGTCGACGACCACTTCGGCGAGCGGGATCTTGTAGTGCAGCTCGACGCGCTCGGGCGAGAGGTACTCCAGCTTGGTCATGTCGCCGCGCCGGGTCTGGCACAGATCCATCAGGGTGCCGGTGTACTCCTTGGGCGTGATGATGCTGACCCGGAAGTACGGCTCTTCGATGTAGTCGATGCTCTGCGGCATCGGCAGGTCGGCCGGGTTGTCGACCGTCTCCACCTCACCGTTGGTGCGATGCACCCGATACTCCACGCTCGGCGCAGTGGCGATGAGCGACAGGTTGAACTCGCGCTCGAGGCGCTCCTTCACGATCTCCATGTGCAGCAGTCCGAGGAAGCCACAGCGGAAGCCGAACCCGAGGGCGCCGGACGACTCCGGCGAATAGGTGATGCTGGCATCGTTGAGCTTCAGCTTCTCCAGGCTCTCACGCATCAACTCGAAGTCGTCGCCGTCGATCGGGAACAGGCCGCAGAACACCATCGGCTTCGGGTCGCTGTAGCCGTGCAGCGGCTCGGTGGCCCCGTGGCTGAACGTGGTGACGGTCTCGCCGGAGCGGGCGTGGCCGACTTCCTTGATGCCGGCGATGAGGTAGCCCACCTCGCCGGGGCCCAGCTCTTCGACCG
>JBAVTH010000302.1:0-6365 GCA_049696035.1 Ilumatobacteraceae bacterium | reverse complement strand
GGTCTGGGCGGCGAGGTTGGCGGTGTCCTGATCGAGCACGGCGCCGAGCGACTTGGGCAGGCCCGGCACCGTCGTGTAGGTGTCGCCGACATCGAGGTCCACCGGTTCGGCCGGCGCCGGCACCGTGCCGGACCGCGGCTTGGGTCGCAGGTACAGCACTTCGTAGATGCATCGATCCGGGTCGGGGCCGTCGGGCCGGAAGCGGTAGCACAACGGGATCTGCAGGCCCGGGAAGAAGAACGCGTTGGGGAACAGGAAGTACTCGATGGAGTCGATCGTCTCGGTCACCGACAGGTGCGAGAAGTCGTTGTCGTACTGCTCGCCGAGTGCTCGCTGCATGTGGCGGGCGTACACGTCGCGGGCGCGCTCGCCCTCGGGGATCGGCGGTACCGCTTCTCCGGGGTTCTTGCGCGCCATCAGCATGTTCAGGATGCCGGTCTCGTCGGGGCGCTTCTCGGCGGGCACGTGCGGGCTGGTGGTGCCGATGGTGTGGATGAAGCGGCTGACGTGATCACCGAACACGTCGTACTGCGCGTTGGCATCGCCGGCGGTGTAGATCGACTGAGAGTGCGTTTCGAGGATGTGGTACGCCTCCAGGAACGCCTCTGCCGACGCCTTCCAGTTGGCCGGTAGCCGCTTGCGGATGTGGACTTCCACGTAGCGGTCGGCGAGATCCCAGTTCGCGAAGTGCTCGGGGATGACCCCGAGGTACTCCTCCAGCGGTGGCGCGTCGTCGTCGAAGTTGACGAAGATGAACCCACCCCACCGTCCTGTTCGGACGGGTGGCAACTGGTACTGCTGCGCGTCCACGTGCGGGAAGTCCCACTCGCAGGGCAGGTCGACCAACTCGCCGGCGAGCGACCACGTCCACCCGTGGAACGGACAGCGCAGCTTGGGGCTGTAGCCCGTCGATGCCGGTGGCTTGAGTTGGGTGCCACGGTGCAGGCATGAGTTGTGGAAGGCGCGGATCGAGCCGTCGGGTCCGCGCACGATCAACGCCGAACGGTCGCCGATGTCGTACACGTAGTAGTCGCCTGGCTCGGGAACGTGCTCCTCCCGGCAGGCCCACTGCCAGGTGCGCGACCACATGTGCTCGTGCTCGTCGGCCGCGTAGGCGGCCGAGGTGAACTCGGCATAGGGAACGTCGTCGTCACCTTCGAAGCGGTACGACTTCTCCAGCAGCACCGCCGGCGCCGCTGTGGAGTCACCCAGGATCAGGTCGCGAGTGCTGGGGCCGGGGCAGCGCGCTGTGCCTGGCAGCACGCTGACGGGTGTGACCTGTTCCGTCACTCGAGCTCTCCGATCATCGGGGTGCGTTCGAGGGAGAACTGCACCTCTGCGTGAAGGATCTCCTGTAGTTCGACGATGTTGCCGTCCGGGTCGCGGCCGTAGATGGCGCGCAGGCGGCCGCTCCCCATCTCAGCGGTCGACGGCGGCGGGCCGTGGAACTGCATACCACCGGCTTTGAGGCGGTCGTACTCGGCATCGATGTCGGTGACGTCGAGGCAGAAGTGCGTGTACCCGTGATCGCACGGTGGGCGAGCTGGATCTGCGGCCCGGGCGACAGGCGACGAGTACTCGAACAGCTCCAGGTAGGCGTTGCCCGCCTTCAACATGATCTGCCGGGCTGCCGAGTTCTCCAGCCCGATGATCCGGTCGATGATCGGGCGATCGCGCCACTCGGTCGACATCACCTGTTCGAAGCCGACGACGTCGATGTAGAACGCCGCCAGTCGATCGAGGTTCGGCGTCGAGATCGCGACGTGGTGGACTCCTCGGATCATTGCGATGCTCCCCCGACCGGCGCTACGAGCCGCCGGACTTGCTGAATGTTGATTAGGTTAGTCGCAACCGCCGGGGCGCTCGAAGTGGAGGCCGGTGGGCAGCCCGCAGCGAGAAGTGTGAGACGAGAGGTCGAGGTGGCACGATGACGGAGACTGCCGAACAGCGCATCGAAGTCCGAGGCATCACCCGCGAGAAGGCGCCCGAGCCTGCATTGAGCGAAACCGCGATCCGCGGTGAGCGGTACTGGTCGCCCGAGTTCCACCGCCAGGAGCTCGAGGCGCTGTGGCCCCGGGTGTGGCAGGTTGCCGGTCGCGTCGACCAGGTTCCGGCTGCGGGCGACTACATCACCTACGAGATCGGGCGCGACTCGGTGATCGCCGTGCGCGGTGTCGACGGTGCCGTGCGCGTGTTCTACAACGTGTGCCAGCACCGCGGCAACCGGCTGGTCACTGCCGAGGTCGGTTCGCTGCTCACCGGCGAGTTCCAGTGCGCGTACCACGGGTGGAGGTTCGGCTCCGACGGTCGCCTGAACTGGGTGCCCGACGAGGACGACTTCGTCCAGGGCAGCCCTTGCGGCGTGCGCAACCTGGTCGAGATGCCCTCGGACATGTGGGCCGGGTTCATCTGGTTCAACATGGATCAACACGCACGGCCGCTGCGCGAGTGGCTCGACCCGGTCGCCGATCACCTCGATGCGTATCGCATGGAGAACATGAAGCGCACCCACTGGGTGACGGTGGAGGGCGAGTTCAACTGGAAGTGCGTGCAGGACAACTTCAACGAGAGCTATCACCTGCCGTACGTGCACCCGCAGACCCTGGCGGCGTTGAACGAGCACCACAGCGGCTGTCAGTTCGATCTCTACGAGTCGGGCCACGCACGGATGCTGATGCCCGGCGGCGCCCCAGGGCCCCACTACCGCGGCAAGCCGGAGCGCACGCTGAAGAGCCTCGGCCCGGATCTCGAGTTCTGGGAGGTCGACCCTGTACCGCACATCGGCGACCTGTCCGGGCTGCGCGCGGCGTTGCAGCAGCAGAAACGGGCGCTCGGCGAGGCGAAGGGTTACGACTTCTCGCGGTACTCCGACGAGCAGCTCACCGACAACTACCACTACACCGTCTTCCCCAACATCTCCTTCAGCATGAAGCCCGACGGCTGCATCTGGCTGCGGGCGACGCCGCAACCCACCGACCCGCAGAAGTGCTACTTCGACATGTGGTACCTCACGCTGTTCCCTCAGGGTTCCAGCGAGTACTGGTCGAACTCGATGCGCGACTGGGTCTCGGTCGAGCACCAGGTCGTGCATCAGACGGGCATCGCCGGTGAGGTGTCGTGCGGACCGGGCATCGACCAGGACGTGGCCATCTGGAGCACGCAGCAGCAGGGTCTGCGGTCGCGTGGGTTCCGGGGCGAGTACATGCCATGGCAGGAGCGCCGAATCCGGTTCTTCCACGACAACATCGACAGGCATCTGGCGCTCGGCGCGCTGGAGCAGTGACCGACACGAGAGCGACTGCAGCGAATGGGTGAAGAAGTCGAACTGGGCGATCTGAGCGAGTTGGCCGACGGCGCGATGCGGTGCTTCGCAGCCGTCGGCCGCGACGGCATCGTGGTCTGCAGAGTGGGCGGCCAGCTGTATGCGCTCGCCGACAACTGCTCGCATGCCGACACCCCGCTCAGTGAAGGGCGCCTGCGTGGCTACGGGCTGACCTGCCCGTTGCACGGCGCGTCGTTCGACGTGCGTGACGGCAGCCACTCGGGGCCGCCGGCATGGGAGGGCGTGCCCTGTTACCCCGTGCGCGAGGCCGAAGGTGTCGCCGTGGTGGATCTGCGTCGTCCTGATGCCATCGACAGCAGCCTGGCTCCCGACACCGAACGGTTCCGCACCCGATGATCGCGACACCGCAGGTGTGTCCGGTGGCATACCCCGCTCGCCCACTCGCTACATTCGCCCGATGAGCGTGTTTCCGACGACAACTAGTGAGATCACCGCCGAGTGGATGACCGAGGCCTTGCGTGGTTCGGGAACGATCGGCCCCGACGTCACGGTCGCGGATGTCCTGCTCGACCCCGCGAGTGCGGGTGTGGGGTTCATGGGTGAGGTGGCCAAGGTCGGGCTGGTGTACGCCGGCGATTCACCTGGCGCCCCCACCACGGTGATCGCCAAGTTCCCCACGCAGTCGCCCGACATCAGGGCGATGATGCACCCGACGCGGATCTACGAGCGCGAGCACCGCTTCTACGCCGAGGTGGCGGCCCAGTCGCCCGCGCGAACGCCTGCCGTCTACCACGTCACCTGCGAGCCCGCCGCCACGCCGGCCGACGAGCGCTACATCCTGCTGATGGAAGACCTTGCCGACTTCGTTCTCGGCGACCAGGTTGCCGGTGTGCCGCCCGCGCAGGCCCGCGCCGCACTGGTCGGGCTCGCCGCGCACCACGCCCGCTTCTGGAACGGCGCAGGCCTCGAGGACGCCGACTTCATCCCCGTGATCAACGGCCCGCTCAACCAGGCCGGCTCAGCGATCTACGACGCCTCGCTGCCCGGGTTCATGGCGGCCTTCGCCGACAGCATCAAGCCGGAGCTGGCGGCCTTCGTCGCCGGCTACTCGGCGGCGCGCCCGCAGGTGCTCGACGACCTGGCCGCGATGCCGCACACGCTGGTCCACTTCGACTTCCGCGCCGACAACCTGTTCTTCGCGGACGACGGCACAGTCGTCATCATCGACTGGCAGGCGATCAGCCAGGGCGGCGGCGCCGCCGACGTCGGCTACTTCGTCTCGCAGAACATGAGCACGGAGGATCGGCGCGCGCACGAGTCCGACCTGCTGCACACCTATCACGACACGCTCGTCGCCAACGGCGTCACCGACTACGACTACGACACGCTCGTCGAGGACTACAAGGTCGGCATCAACTGCGGCTGGATGATCCCCGTGCTGGCGGTCGGCAGCCTCGACTTCACGAGCGAGCGGGCCATCGCACTGTGGACCGCGGTCATCGAGCGTGCGCAGAACGCACTGCTCGATCACGGTTTCGGCCAGTAGTCGCCCTCACTTCACCCGAGCTTCAGGAGACCATCAGGATGACCAGACGACTCGAGGGCAAGGTTGCCGTGATCACCGGCGCAGCCAGCGGCATCGGTGCCGGCACGGCGCGGATGTTCGTGGATCACGGCGCGAAGGTGGTCGTCGCCGATGTGCAGGAGGCAGCCGCGCGGGCGCTGGTCGCCGAGCTCGGCGACAGCGCACGATTCGCACCGTGCAACGTCACGAAGGAGAGCGACGTCGCAGCAGCGGTGGATCTCGCGGTGTCCGAGTTCGGGCGGCTCGACGTGATGTTCAACAACGCCGGCATCATCGGTGCCGTCGGGCGCATCTCTGAGATGTCGGTTGAAGCGTGGGACAACACCATCGACATCCTGCTGCGCGGCGTGTTCCTGGGCACCAAGCATGCCGCGCGCGTGATGATGCCGCAGCACTCCGGCGTGATCATCAACACGTCGAGCACGGCCGGGATACTCGGTGGCCTCGGCCCGCATGCGTACACCGCCGCGAAGCACGGCGTGATCGGCTTGACGAAGTCGGTTGCCAACGAACTTGCCGCATTCGGCATTCGCGTCAACGCCATTTCGCCAGGCAACACGGTCACCGCCATGACCGCATCGATCAGAGGCGGTAGCCCCGACGACCTCGAGGCCACGGCAGCGCGGATCGCCGCTGGCTCGCCGTTGGGTTACGCGGGTCTTCCGGAGGACATCGCCGCGGCGGCGCTCTACCTCGCCAGCGACGACGCCCGGTGCGTCACGGGCCACACGCTCGTCGTCGACTCGGGCCAGACCACGGCCGGGATGACACCGAACAAGATCAACATCGGTTCCAGCCGGCAGATCCACGAAGCCGGCCGCACCACCTGAACGGCCCCTGCTGTCAGAGCCGACGGATCGCGTCGGTGCCGTTCCACCCGCTCGCCGCCTCGCGCACCATGTCGTAGAAGCGGCCCAGTCGTTCGGTGCGCTCGTAGATCTCGATGAAGTGTCCTCGCTCGGCGCGGGCGTCGTGGAACGCGAACGGCATTCCCGTCGATGTCTCCGCGTACAGTGCCTCCGCCGCGCCCTGCTCGGTGAGCGATGTGCTCGCGGCCGCGAAGTCGTCGACGAAGTGGGCCATGTGGTGCACGCCCGTTCGGCCCACGACCGGGTTCGGTCCACCGTCGTGCTGGCAGATCAGCTCGACCATCAGCGGCCCCCACTGCGCGTACGCAGACGAATGGTCGAAGCTGCCCTCGTCACCGCGCACGCGCACGTTGCGGACCTCGATGTGTTCGAGCACGAAGAACGGCCCGACGCCGCGGGCGACCCACCGTCGTGCGGCCTCGACCGCGTCGTCGACCGCGTACGCGATCTGTACCGGGGGGCCGAGCATGCGGTGGAGAGTAGCCCTGAGGGTTCGGCGCGGCCCGACTCCGGTTGGCGGTGTCGTGGTCCGTAAGGTCACCGCGATGGATGCCGAGGTTGCTGCATTGTTCGACCTGAGTGACCGGGTCGCGGTCGTGACCGGCGCGGCGACGGGGATCGGCGAGGG
>JBAVTH010000301.1:0-1784 GCA_049696035.1 Ilumatobacteraceae bacterium | reverse complement strand
GTGGATGTCGCCCCATGTGGTCTTCGTCAGCCCGAGCAGGACGTCGTCGTGGCCCGAGCGTCTTCCCGTGGGGGCAACGTAGAGCAGCACGCCGGTGAAGGTGGCCACAGACCACACGGCGATGAGTGCGATCCCGATGCCGGCACGGACAGAGAGGCGCGACCCACGATGGGCGCGTGGCCGCGTCTGCTCCGGCGGGCCTGCACCGACCCCGCGGGGCGATGAAGGAACGGGATTGTTGGAAACGTCGCTCACGGTGCACAACCCTTGCTGACGAACGGTCGATGGGAGCTCACCATCGACGTTGCCGCGATCCCCATTCGTTGGAGTCCTCTGCTAGTTCGAATTCGCATGTCACTCCCTCGTCGGTATACCCCATAGGGTGTGACGACCCGAAGGGATGCCAGGGCCGAAGGTCCTCGACGGCACACTTCGACTGCGGAAACCGCCACCCAGCCGCGATGCGGTCCTTTGTGGTGACAGCGACCCGAACAAGGCAATCCGCACTTCAAGGGCTACCCCGGTCGACTGACCTCGATCGAACCTCCGGCAGGAATGTCGTCGATCACGCTCGCCGGCTGACGGCGCATCGTCGACAACTCTCGTCGGGATCCCCTTGCGTGAGCGGCAATTCACTGGCATACTGAACCATATGGTTCAGTATGTTGACGCTCATCTCGATGCCTCGTTCGCCGCGCTGGCGGACGGCACTCGTCGCGGTGTGCTGGCGCAGCTGGGGCACGCCGAAGCCTCGATCACGGAACTCGCCGAGCAGTTCGAGATGACCCTCACCGGCATGCGCAAGCACGTCGGTGTGCTGGAGCAGGCGGGGCTCGTCACCACGAGGAAGGTCGGGCGGGTGCGCTACTGCCGCGTCGGCACGCGCCGCCTCGACGAGGTGCGCGCTTGGATCGACGCCTACCACCAACTGTGGGACGCGCGGTTCCGCGAGCTGGACACGATCATCGAAGAGTTGAAAGCGAAGGAGCAGCAGGATGGATGAGACCCGCACGAATGAGGCCACGAATCGCACGACCGTGGAGCGGAGGGGTGATCGCGAAGTCGTCGTCACCCGTTGGTTCGACGCGCCGGCGCGACTGGTGTTCCAGGCTTGGTCGATGCCCGAACTGTTCCAGCGGTGGTGGGTGCCGAAGTCGATGGGTATGACGCTCTACGACTGCGAGATGGACGTGCGCACCGGCGGCACCTACCGGCTCAACTTCGGCGACGGCATGGACTTCTACGGTCGCTACCTCGAGGTCACGCCGCCGTCGCTGATCTCGTGGACGAACGAGGAGGGCGCCGACGATGCGTCCGTCACGACGGTGACGTTCGAGGAGCACGACGGCCGCACCCTGCTGGTGATGAGCGAGCTGTTCCCCTCGAAGGAAGCGTTCGAGGCAGACGGTGGCGGCGCCGCGGAAGCGACGCACGAGACGTTCAGTCAGCTGGACGAACTGCTCGCCACGCTCAGCTGAGTCAGCACGCCGATCAGGCGCCGACGATGCCGAGGACGTCGCCGACTCGGGCCCGAATCTGTTGGCGCAGTTCGACCAACTCGGGGAAGCCGTAGAGGTAGAGGATCTTCTGTTCGGCAACTGTCGCGCCGGCCGGCGCGTCGGTGATTACGAACTCGGCCCAGACTTCGGCGATGTCCTCGAGCGGGTCGGTGGCCGCGTACCTCGTGACGAAGTCGGTCTGGTGGGCGGCGTAGAACGCGTCCATCGCGGCAGGTGACGCGAGGGCGTCGAACACCTCTTGGCCGTAGCTCCACCAGAAGCGAT
>JBAVTH010000300.1:0-11134 GCA_049696035.1 Ilumatobacteraceae bacterium | reverse complement strand
TGACCGACAAGGCCAAGAAGATGGGCGCCAAGGGCCTGGTGTGGCTGAAGGTCGCCGCCGACGGCACGCTCGAGTCGCCGGTGGCCAAGTTCCTCAGCGAGGCCGAGCAGGCCGCGCTGAAGACTGCCCTCGCGGCCGCGCCCGGCGACCTGCTGCTGATCGTCGCCGACGAGTGGTCCACCGCCTGCGAGGTGCTCGGCACCCTGCGCTGCGACCTGGGCCGTCCGCCCGTGTTCGAGGGCCCGTACCGCTACCTTTGGGTGGTCGACTTCCCGATGTTCGTCGGCGTCGACGCCGTCAGCGGGCGCCCCATCCCTGCGCACCACCCGTTCACGCAGCCGCACCCCGACGACCTGCACATGCTGGAGACGGACCCGATGAACGTGCGTAGCCAGGCCTACGACCTGGTGCTCAACGGCTGGGAGCTGGGCTCGGGTTCCATCCGAATCCACCAGCACGAGCTGCAGGCGCGCATCTTCACCATTCTCGGCATCAGCGACGAGGAAGCGCAGAAGAAGTTCGGCTTCTTCCTCAACCCGTTCCGCTTCGGCGCCCCGCCGCACGGCGGCTTCGCGTTCGGCGTCGACCGGTTGGTGGCGATCCTCGCCGGCGAGGAGAACATCCGCGAGGTCATCGCCTTCCCGAAGACCCAGAGCGGCATGGATCCGATGACCAACGCACCCACCCCGGTGGTGCAGAAGCAGCTCGACGAACTGGGCATCCGGGTCCTTCCCCCCAAGGCGTAAGCACGCTTCCTCGCGCACTGGCGCCACGTCGGCCGTCCCCGGCTCACCTGAACGTAGCGCTTGTTCGCGATGCGAACGTTCGCGTACTGGTGCGAGGCGACCGGCTGGCCAGGCGCGGACGAGGGCATCGGCCGGGTACGGTGCCGGGCATGGCGAGCCAACACTTCCGCGCCGGCGTCGTGATCGTGGTACGCAGCCCCGACCTCTCGCGAGTGCTCGCGTTCGAGCGCGCCGACGCGCCGGGCAGTTGGCAGCTACCGCAGGGCGGGCTGAAAGCAGGCGAGCAGCCCATCGAGGGGGCATGGCGCGAGCTGCTGGAAGAGACCGGGCTGAGCGAGGCCGAGGTCGTCGCCCGCGCCGAGTTCCCGGAGTGGTTGGTCTACGAGTGGCCCGACGAGCTCAAGGGCGTCAAGGGGGGAGTCTCCAATCGGATCGGCCAGGTGCAGCGCTGGTTCCTTTTCGACGCCTTGTCGGCCGGCATCCAGCCGACGCCGGACGGCAGCGAGTTCATCGCGTGGAAGTGGGTCGAGCCGCAGTGGTTGATCGAGCACGTGCTCGAATGGCGCCGCGGCCCGTACGAGCGAGTGCTGGGCACTCTGTAGCAGTGCCGGTCCCGCCGAGCGGTGTCGGCATCTGCGGCGACCTGCGTGGTGGTCTCGGTTCGGGACAGGGCTCCGCTACCGTCGAGGTCGTGTCCGACCTGTTCAGCTCCGCCGCCGAAGATCGCCTGCGTTCGCAGGCACCGTTGGCCGCGCGCCTGCGCCCGCGCACGCTCGACGACGTGGTCGGCCAGACCCATCTGGTCGGGCTCGGCAAGCCGCTTCGCCGGCTCGTGGAACAGGACCGTTTGACCAGCGCCATCTTCTGGGGGCCGCCGGGCACCGGCAAGACCACGCTGGCACTGGCCGTGGCCGGCACTACCAAGCGTGCGTTCGAACAGCTCTCGGCGGTCACGGCCGGCGTCAAGGACGTCCGCGAAGTGATCGAACGAGCCCGCCATCGGCTGGGTGAGCACGCACGGGGCACGATCCTGTTCCTCGACGAGATCCACCGCTTCTCCAAGGCCCAGCAGGACGCCCTGCTTCCGGCGGTGGAGGACGGCACGCTGACGCTGATCGGTGCGACCACGGAGAACCCGTTCTTCGAAGTGAACCCACCTCTGCGCAGCCGCAGCACGCTGTTCCGCTTGGAGCCGCTGGCGAGGGCCGACATCGAAACGCTCATTCATCGTGGCCTCGAGGCCGAGGGTCGCACGGCCACCGAGGCGGCCATCGCCCACCTGGCCGACCGAGCCGCCGGCGACGGCCGCCAGGTGCTGACCGCATTGGAAGTTGCCGTCGCCCTCGCGCATCCGGGCGAGGTCGAGCTGGAACACGTCGAATCCGCGCTCGGCACCAGCGCCCTGCGCTATGGGCGCGACGATCACTACGACGTGGTGAGTGCGTTCATCAAGAGCATGCGCGGCAGCGATCCGCAGGCGGCGGTGTACTACCTGGCTCGCATGCTGGAGGCGGGGGAGGACGCACGCTTCATCGCCCGCCGGATGATCATCTTCGCCAGCGAGGACGTCGGCCTGGCCGACCCGACCAGCCTCCAGGTGGCGGTTGCCGCGGCGCACGCTCTGGAGCACGTCGGCCTGCCGGAGGCGCAGCTGAACCTCAGCCAAGCGGCGCTCCACCTCGCAACCGCGCCGAAGAGCAACCGAGCAGCACTGGCGATCTGGAACGCCCGCAGCGATGTGCAGTCCGGCGCCGTCGGCGAGGTGCCGCCACACCTGCGTGACGCCCACTACCAGGGGGCGAAGAGCCTCGGCCACGGGGTTGGCTACGACTACCCTCATGACCACCCGGATGGGTACGTGGCGCAGCAGTACCTGCCCACGGAGCAAGCCGACAAGCGCTACTACGTGCCCACGCACCACGGTGCCGAAGCCCGGGTGGCCGACCGAATGGAGCAGCGTCAGCAGATGGAGGGTAGGGAATGACCGCAGGCGAACTGGCAGTCGTGATGGCTGCCGTGCTGTGCTGCATCGGTTTCGCCGCGCTGATCGTCGTGCTGATGCGGGTGCTCGATTCGCTCAAGGCCCTGCGCGGCGAGGTCGTCTCGCTGCGCAACGAGACCCGCCCCCTCCTCGCCGAGCTCAGTTCCTCCACCGCCGATGCGAAGGCGGCGATGGCCGAAGCCCGCAGCGACCTCGACCGCTTCGACCGCGTGCTCGGCTCCGCCGAGGCGATCAGCGGTGCCGTCGCTGGTGGCAGCCGCATCGCCCGCGCGGCGCTGTCTGCTCCGGTGATCAAGACCGTCGCGATCGGCACCGGCACCAAGCGTGCGTTCGGCCGTTTGGGTCGCAAGGAGAAACGGAGCGCATGATGAAGCGGCTCACCTGGTTCCTCGGCGGCGCGGCAGCAGGTATTGCCGGCGCCGGCGTCGCGAAGAAGAAGGTCAAGGCGGCGGCCGCCGAGCTTGCCCCCGCCAACATGGCACGCAAGGCCACCGGTCGTGTCCGCGAGGCGTTCCACGAGGGCAAGCGGGCGATGCGAGCCAAGGAGCACGAGTTGCGTGCTCGCGTCGACGGCAGGGCCACAAACCTTGCCGACGACTTGGACGAGGGCGACACCGTGCTGGTCGATGGCCACCCGGTCGAGCCCGGCCAGGTGATCGTGCTCAAGCAGGTGCGCGACCGGAACCAGGCTGCAGCGCGCCGCCGACGGGCATGAACGCCGCGGTCGGCGACCGCACCGGTGGCGCGCTCACCGCTGAGCTGCGCACAGCGCTGAGTCCCGATCGGGTGCGCACGGGGTCTACCGAGCTGGGCCTCTACGCGAGGGACGCGTCCAACATCGAGGGCGCCGCCGGCATCGTCTGCTTTCCGCTCACCACCGCGGAAGTGCAGGCGTGCGTTCGTGCGGCCGTTCGTCATGCGGTTCCCTTCGTCGCTCGTGGCTCCGGCACGGGCCTGGCGGGCGGTGCTACGCCGCTGGATCACTCACTGGTCATCGCGCTGACCAAGATGGACAAGGTGCTGTCGGTCGACACCGCGAACCGTTGCGCGTGGGTCGAGCCCGGCGTGCTCAACCTCGATCTCACCCGTCAGGTGACCCAGTACGGGTTGCACTTCGCCCCTGACCCCAGCAGCCAGCAGAGCTGCAGCATCGGCGGCAACGTCGCCAACAACTCCGGGGGCCCGCACTGCCTCAGCGACGGGGTGACCGCTGCGCACATCCTGGCGATCGAGGTGGTGCTCAGTGACGGCTCCGTCGTGCAGCTGGGTGGTGAGGAGGCGGAGCCCGACGGGCTCGATCTGCGCGGCGCTTTCGTGGGGAGCGAGGGCATGTTCGGGATCGCCACCAAGGTGTGCGTGCGGTTGACGCAGAACGCGCCGGCCGTCCGCACGATGCTCATGGACTTCGCTTCTGTCGAGGCGGGCGCGCAGACGGTGAGCGCGATCATCGCCGACGGCATGGTGCCCGCGGCGCTGGAGATGATGGACCAGCTGTGCGTGAAGGCAGTGGAGGACTACATCCACGCCGGCCTTCCGGTCGATGCCGCTGCCGTGCTGCTGGTGGAGGTGGCCGGTCTGCCGCACGGACTGGAGGCCGACGTCGCCCGCATCGTGGAGATCGGCACCGCCCACGGCGCCGGCACGGTGCGCATCGCCAAGGACGACGCAGAGCGGGCCTTGCTGTGGAAGGGGCGCAAGACAGCGTTCGGCGCCATTGCCCGCATCAAGCCCAACTACTACCTCCACGACACGGTGGTGCCGCGCCGGATGCTGCCCGAGGTGCTGCGCAAGGTCTACGAGATCACCGAACGACACGGGCTGATGGTGATGAACGTGTTCCACGCCGGCGATGGCAACCTGCACCCGCTGCTCGTGTTCGACAAGCGTGAGCCGGGCGTGATGGAGCGGGTGCACGCGGCCGGCGAGGAGATCGTGCGCGCGTCGGTGGAAGCGGGTGGCGTGCTGAGCGGAGAGCACGGCATCGGCCTCGAGAAGCGCGATTTCATGCCGCTCATGTTCGGGCCGGCCGACCTTGCCGCGCAGGCAGGCATGCGCCGCGCCTTCGACCCGTCCGGACTCGCCAACCCGTTCAAGGTGCTGCCATCGCCTGCTGCCTGCGGCGATGTGCAGCACGTTCCTGACGGCGCGTGGATCTGATGGATCTCGACGAGTTCGCCGCGGCCGTGGGTGACGACGGCCAGGTCGCCATCTGCGGGCTCGCCACCCGCGGCGGGGCAGCGACCGGAGTTCGGTGCGTGCAGGCGCCTGCGGCCATCGAGTGGGTGCAGCCCGACGAGATGGTCGTGTCCTGTGGCGCCGGCACGCCGGTGGACGAACTGGTCGCCGTGCTGGCCCGGCACGGCCAAACCGTGGCACTGCCCGCCGGGGGCACGGTCGGCGGCGCGCTCGCCTGTGGCGTCAGCGACATCCGTCGCCTCGGCCACGGCCCCGTGCGCGACGTGCTGTTGCAGGCTCGCTACGTGTCGGCGGCTGGTGAGGTCGTGAAGGCCGGCGGCCCGACCGTCAAGAACGTCAGTGGCTTCGACCTGCCGCGTCTGCTGGTCGGGTCGCGAGGCGCCCTCGGCTTCCTCGGCGACGTGATCCTGCGCACGCGTCCTCTGCCCCCTGCCTCGCAATGGTTCACCAAGCCGGCAGGCAACCCGTTCGACGTGTTCGCAACGCTGTACCGACCTGTCAGCGTGCTGTGGAACGGCGAGCGGGTGTGGGTACTGCTGGAGGGGCACGCCGCCGACGTGGTCGCACAGCAACGCACCGCTGGGCTCCAGGAGGCCGAGGGCCCGCCGAAGCTACCCGCCGGCAGCAGACGCAGCGTGCGGCCCGCGGAGGTGGCCCATCAGGTGGGCGAGTTCGTCGCCGAGGTCGGCATCGGCATCGTGCACCACTCCGAGCCATGGTCGCCGCCTCCGAGGGCTGAGCGGGAGCAGGCGTTGGCCAGGGCGATCAAGCATGCGCTCGACCCGACCGCACGACTCAACCCCGGTGTCGATGTCTGACGACCTGCCGTTCGTCATCCAACCGCCCCGAGATGCAGCAGCGACCACCCGTGCGGCAGCGGCTGCCGCCACTCGTTGGGGTCTCCCCGAACCGCGGCACCTTCGCACCGGGATGAATGCCCTGTTCGCCGCGGGCGACGAGGTCGTGCTCAGGGTCTGCCGCCCGACGGCGCCGTCGAGCCAGGCGCTGTGGTTGGCGGATCGCCTCCGGGCGCGTGGTGTGAGAGTGCCGTCGTTCGTTCGCCGCGAGGCCATCGAGCTGGAAGGCCTGACGGTCTTCGCCGTGGAGCGCTTGCATCCGGTCGGCGAGATCGACTGGCGGGAGGTGGGCGAGATGATCCGCCGTGTGCACGAGTGGCCGATGCTCGAGGTGCGAGGTCGCTACCCACTTCCGCGGTGCGACGACTTCCCGTGGTGGAACGCGTCGGCCGCTCTCGGGGATGTGGACGATCTGCTCGATGGAGCCGCCCGCGCCGGTCTGCAGGCAGCGCTCGCGGCACACGGCGACTGGCGCGAGCGCGTGCGCGCACGAGTCGTGTGCCATGGCGACGTGCACCCCGGCAACGTCATGCAGACCGCCGCCGGGCCGGTGCTGCTCGATTGGGACCTTTCATGTCATGGCCCGATGGCGTGGGACCATGCCACGGTCATGACGTGGCCGCGCCGGTGGGGCGGCGACCCGACGATGTACGACCGATTCGCGGACGGCTACGGGCTGTCGCTCACCGGCGACCCGCTGGCGGAGTCGCTGGCGACGATGCGCAACGTGGTGGCCACACTGATGCGCGTGCGCGCCGGTCGGACGAACCCTGCGGCCGCCGAGGAGGCCCGACGCCGGCTCCGGTTCTGGCGCGGCGACGCGGACGCCCCGACGTGGAGGGCTCAGTAGTGCTCGCTGCGTCTGTCGGGTGGCCGACAACGCCCTGCGAGGCGACGCTGTACTCTGCGACGGATGTCGACCCGCCCAGCCGTGGAAGTGGCACCTGGCGTGTTCGTGATGACCAGCGAGCGCTACACGACCACCTCCACCATCGTCCGTCTGGATGACGAGGTGCTGCTCGTCGATCCGGCGTGGTCGGTTGCCGAGCTGGAGACGATCGTGGAGTGGCTCCACGCACAGCATGCTCACGTCACCAGCGGCTTCGCCACCCATGCTCATCACGACCACATGCTGTGGCACCCCGAGTTCGGTGATGCCCCGCGGTGGACGACTTCGAAGTCGGCTGCGCTCGCGGTCGAGTGGCGGGCCGAGCTCATGGAGCAACTCGGCGACGAGTTCCCGGCGGAGTGGCCGAACCCGCTCGACGGCCTCACCGCGCTGACGACGAACCACATCCCGGAGCCGTTCGGCACCGATCACCTCGACGAGACCATCGAACTGGTGGAGCACGACGGCCACGCCCCTGGGCATGCAGCGGTGTGGCTGCCCGAACGTGGGGTGCTGCTGGCGGGCGACATGCTCAGCGATGTCGAACTGCCCCTACCGTTCTTCCCCGACGACCTGCCTGCGTACCTCGATGCGCTCGATCGACTGGCGCCTGCGGTCGGCAAGTCGTCGATGCTCGTTCCGGGTCACGGCCACCCGACCGACGACCCGATGGCACGGCTCGACGCCGACCGCCGCTACCTGGACGACGTGATCCATGGCCGCTCGGCCGACGACCCGCGCCGTGCGCTGAACGGCATGGGCGAAGCGCACGCCAAGATCATCGAGATCGCGGCCGCGCTGCGCAACGGCACCGCCGGCTAGCGCGGCTGGCACACCGGGCAGTAGTAGCAGGCTCGGCCACCGAGCTCGACGGTCTGCACCGGCGTGCCACAGCGCAGGCAGATGTCGCGGTGGTAGACGTACGTGTTGTCACCGCGCCGCACCTTTCCCTTGTTGATCGCGAACTCCTTGCGATCGATGGTGATGATCCGGTTGTCCTTGACGCCTTGCTTGAGCAGGGCGGCGATCGTCGCCCACAACGCCTCGAGCTCTGTCTCCGAGCAGTCGCGCCCCGCACGCGACGGGTTGATGCCGTTCAGGAACAGCGCCTCCGCCCGGTACACGTTGCCCACACCGGCCAGCACCTTCTGATCGAGCAGCAGGGCGCCGATCGGCTGGGCGCTCTTGCGGATGCGAGCGATCGCAGCAGCAGGCTTGGCCTCGCGCCGGAGTGGATCCGGGCCGAGGCGGGCCACGATGGCGTCGCGCACGTCGGCACTGCCGATGCTGCAGTCGGTGGGGCCGGCAAGGTCGATGGTGCCCATGTCGGTGGACATGCGCATGCGGACCAGGCCCTGCACGGGCACCGGCTCTGGCCCGTGCGCGACCCTGAACTTGCCGAACAGCCCCAGGTGGACGTGGCCGACGAGACCGTTGGCCCACCAGTAGAACAGATGCTTGCCGTAGGGCTCGATGCGGTCGAGCACCACACCGTCGACCAACTCGGCATCGGTGGCGAATCGCCCCTGCGGCGACGACACCGCCACCGGCTGCCCGGTGAGGATGGGGGAGTGGTCCTTGGCGATGCGGTGGATCGTGTGGCCTTCGGGCATGGTGCCACTGACGCTACGGTGGGCGAGCCGTGAAGTTCCACATCGACGACACCGAACTCGCCACCTGCGTGAGCTGCGGGCTGTGCCTGCCTCATTGTCCGACGTTCCGCGTCACCGGCGAAGAGGCACTGTCGCCCAGGGGCCGCATCGCCGCGATCAGAGCGGTGCACCTCGACGATGCGCCCGTGACCGAGGAGTTCGTCTCGTTCATGGAGACGTGCGTGCAGTGCCGTGGTTGCGAGCCGGCGTGCCCCTCGGGTGTTCGCTACGGCCACCTCCAGGAGGGCGTGCGCGACACCCTGGCCGGACAGCATCGCATCACACCCCGTTGGCAGCGCATCGGCTTCGCCCTGCTACCGAAGCACCGCCTGCTGCTGGCCGGCTCGTCGCTGCTGGCGCGTGCCCAGCGGCTGCACCTCGTGCCGCAGCGGGCAGGCCTGCCCAGGCTGGCAGTGCGCAGACCGTCGCCGCTGGCCGCGACGGGCGCCGACGTCTGGCTGTTCACCGGTTGCGTGATGGACGCTTGGCTGCGCGAGACCCATCACAGCACCGCCAAGGTGCTGCAGCACCTGGGCGTCCAGTACGCGCTGCCGGGGCAGGGCGGGGGCTGCTGCGGGGCGTTGCACACTCATGCCGGCCTCACCGCCTCGGCTCGGCGGCTGGCGGCCGACGTGATGGCGTCGATGCCAGGCGAGGCGCCGATCGTCGTCAACTCCGCCGGCTGCGGCGCGGCGCTGAAGGAGTACGGGCAGCTGCTGGGCACTCAGGCGGCTGCCACGTTCGCGGCACGGGTGCTCGACGTGCACGAGTTCGTCGCCCTGCACTCCGAGCGGCTGCATCCGGTGCGGCATCTCGGCACCGTCATCGTGCAGGACCCGTGCCACCTGCGTCACGTGCAGCGCTCTCAGCTGGCAGTGCGCGCTGTCCTGTCCCTGGTGGCCGAGCTGGTCGAGCTCGACGACGACGGTCTGTGCTGCGGCGCCGGTGGTGCGTACTCGGCACTGCAGCCCGAATTGGCCTCGCAGATCCGTGAGCGGAAGCTCGCCGCCATCGCCCGCGCCGGTGGCGGGGTGGTGGCCAGCGCCAACCCCGGCTGTGCACTGCACCTGGCGGCGGCCGGGCTCACCGTGCGCCACCCGATCGACATCCTTGCGGAGGCCTTGTGAGCGGAACCTACGACAACCTGGCAGACCGTCTGGACGCGATCTCCGAAGAGCTCGACGAGGTGATGTTCGATCAGCTACGCGAGGCCTCGGCTGCCAGGGGCGCTCGTCCGGTGGACGACAAGCGCCTCACGCAAGCTCGGCGGGCGATCGAGAAGGCCAGCCGGCTGCTGCGGGGCAGCACCGACGACTGACGCGTCGTCAGAGCGGCTGCAGGTCGTCGCCGACACCCACCGTGCCCGGCTGCACCACGCGGGCATACACACCGACGGCCTGGCCGAGGTCCTTCACGACGTGACGCAGGATCGCCCGGTCGGCGGGCACATCCGGAGCGATCTCGCGGGTGATGGCCGCGCACCGTGGGCAGTCGTTGATCACCTCGACCACTGCCGTGCCCAGCGCGAAGCGTTGGCCGCTCCAGGCGAGCTCCGGATGGCCGGCTGCGTCGCCGGTGTCGACGACGAGGCTGGGCCGGAACCGGCGCACGTCGATCACCGAGGTGGGGACCGCGGCAGCGAGCGACCGCAGCGCCGAGGTGCTCATGATCATCAGTGGGTAGCAGTCGTAGAGCGCGCCCGGCGGCGTCTCGTACTCCATCACCACCTCGGGGAACTTGCCGAAGTCGGGCAGCGGCTCGTCGGCCTCGCGGGCGAAGATCGTGCGCAGCTCCTCCATCATGTCGCCACCACCGAAGGGTGCCCGGCGGTAGAAGTCGAGCTGTGCGGCCGCCGGCCGCTGACGGAGGCTGACTGCGCGACCCAGTTCCGAGGAGAGCACGGCGTCGATGTCGGGGTCGGTACTGGCGACGGTGCGACCACCGGGCAGTGTGATCGTCACCGAACCACTGTCGCCGTAGCGGGCTGACAGGCGCATCAGGCCACCGAGCTTGCGGGTGTTGGCGATGACCCCGGCCTCCTCGTCGCGCACGGCCCACGTGCGGTCGCCGACCACCCCCACTTCGTCGAGCTGAGCCGACTGGACCGTGACGCCGATCATCGACTTCACGGGGTACTGCCAGATGGTGTCGAGATGCATGTCAGCCGTCCACGAAGGTGTTGCACAGGTCGATGAGTTCGCGCATCTCACCGTAGCCGTGCTTTGCGAACGCGAACGCAATGCGGTGCAGGGCGAGCTTGTCGTTCTCGCGGCGCTCCGGTTCGAAGGGCTGCGCGGCCACGATCGTGCCGCTCTTGCACAGGTGGCCGAACCGGGCGTTGAGCTCGGCGAGCTGTGCGTCGGTGGGTGCAACCCGCAGGCGGATGACCAGCTCATCGCCGACGTACCGCAAGGAGTCGTAGTTGCGATAGAAGCCGATCACCTCCTGGACCGCACGTTCGCAGTCGTCGGTGATCAGGTACAGGCTGGTGTCCGCCGCGGCCACGAAGCCGCGTGCCACCAGCTGCTCGCGAACCAGTTCGTCGACGGTCTCCCAGTACGGGTCGCCGGGGGTGTCGAGGAACACGATCGGAACCGGCACGCCCTTGCCGGTCTGGGTGAGCGTGATCAGCTCGAAGGTTTCGTCGAGCGTGCCGAAACCGCCAGGAAGGCAGATGAAGCCCTTGCTCTCTTTGACCAGCATGAGCTTGCGGGTGAAGAAGTACCGCATGCTGACGTACTTCGAGTCGCCGGCGATGATGTGGTTGGCGCCCTGCTCGAAGGGCAGCCGGA
>JBAVTH010000299.1:0-4783 GCA_049696035.1 Ilumatobacteraceae bacterium | reverse complement strand
GGCCCGGGCGAGAGCCGCTACGTGGAGGAGAAGCGCCACTACGAGAAGCCGATCGCGATCAGCGACATCGTCTACCTCGACCGCGAGCGCTGCATCCTGTGCGACCGCTGCACCCGCTTCGCCGATGAAGTCGCAGGCGATGCGCTGATCCACTTCAACAGCCGCGGCAACAACACCCACATCACCACCTTCCCCGACGAGCCGTTCAGCAGCTACTTCAGCGGCAACACCGTGCAGATCTGCCCGGTGGGCGCGCTCACCGCCAAGCCGTATCGCTTCAAAGCCCGGCCGTGGGATCTCGGCCAGCAGGAGAGCACTTGCACCACGTGCGCCGTCGGCTGCCGCACCGTCGTGCAGAGCAGTCGCGACGAGCTGCTGCGCTACATGGGCGTCGACAGCGACCCTGTGAACCACGGGTGGCTGTGCGACCGCGGTCGCTTCAACTTCGAGGCCGTGAAGAGCGACGAGCGCGTGCTGCAGCCGTTGGTGCGCCTGGGCGACGCGCTGCAGCCGGCGTCGTGGAACAGTGCGCTGGCCGAGGCCGCGGCGCTGATCCTGGAGGCCAAGGCCGCGGGCGGCGTGAACAGCATCGCCGTCCTCGGCGGCGCCCGCGGCACCAACGAGGACGCCTTCGCCTGGGCTCGTCTCGGCCACGAGATCATCGGCACGCCCAACGTGTATGCGCAGATGGGCGACGGCCTGCCCGTCGGTCTGCTCGGCCTGGATCGCGCCACCATCGACGAGGCCGCGTCCGCCAGCACGATCATCCTGCTCGGTCCCGATCTCAAGGAAGAGCTGCCGGTGCTCTACCTGCGCCTGCGCGAGGCAGCGGACAAGAAGCGCAGCCGCATCATCGAGTTCACGCCCAAGCAGAGCGGCCTCACCAAGTACTCGTGGCGCAGCATCGGCTACGAGCCGGGCACGCAGGTCGCGGCGGTCAACGCAGCGCTGGCCGACACCGCGATCGCCGAGCAGGTGGGCAAGGGCAGCGTCGTCATCGTCGTCGGTCGCGCCAACCTGGCCGAGTCGTCGGCCGCCACCATCGCTGCCCTGCGCACCTTGCTCGCGGCGGCGCCGGGTGCGAAGGTGCTCCCCGCGTTCCGACGCGGCAACGTCGTCGGTGCCCTGCAGGTCGGCATGCGCCCCGGCAAGGGCGGCCTCGACACCCGCGGTGTGCTGCAGGCGGCTGCCGACGGCAAGATCGAGTGCCTCGTGCTCGTCGGCGCCGATCCGCTGGCCGACTTCCCCGACACCGACCTGGCTCGGCGAGCACTGGCCGGCGCTCGCCGCATCGTGGCCGTCGACACGTTCCTCACCCCGTCGTCCTCGCTGGCCAGCGTGGTGCTGGCCGCCAGTGCGTACGCGGAGAAGGCGGGCACCACCACCAATCTCGAAGGTCGCGTCAGCACGGTCGCCCGCCAGGTGACCCCCGCCGGCAGCACCCGCCCCGACTGGATGATCGCAGCGCAGCTGGCACTCGACCTGGGCGGCGACCTCGGCTACAGCAGCGTCGACGACGTCACCGCCGAGATCTCGGCGAAGGTGATCGGCTACGAGGCGGTCACTGCCGAGGCGCTCACGGCCGACAGCGATGGCGTGCTCGCCGGCGTCCCCTCGGCGATCGACCCGATCAACACCGTCGAGATCGACGTGCCCGAGCGCAACGCGTACGACTTCCGCCTGGTCGTCGGGCGCACCCTGTACGACCAGGCCATCGGCACGGCCCAGTCGCCGTCGCTGGCGCACCTGCCGCGTGGCTCGGCGGTGCACCTGCACCCGCTCGACATCGAGCGCGTGGGCACCACCGCCGGTACCGACGTGAAGGTCATCGGCCGTCGCTCGACGGTGATCTTCACCACCGTCGCCGACGACACGGTGCTGCGCGGCACCGCCTTCGTGCCGTTCAACAACCCCGGCCCCAACGTGGGCGAGCTGATCGACTGCTTCGCTGCCATCAACGACGTACGAATCGAGAACCTCTGATGTTCGCGGTCGACTCGCTCCTCGACGGCATCCAGCTGTTCAGCGTCAAGTTCCTGGTCGTGCTCATCAAGGTCGTCGTCATCTTCGTCGTCGGTCTCGTGGGCACGATGCTGATGGTGTGGTTCGAGCGCAAGGTCATCTCGTACATGCAGAACCGCATCGGCCCCAACAAGGCCGGGCCCAAGGGCCTGCTGCAAACGTTGGCCGACGGCATCAAGCTGTTCTTCAAGGAAGACCTGATCCCCGAGAAGAGCAATCGCTTCGTCTTCAAGCTGGCGCCCTACCTCGCGTTCGTGCCCGCCTTCCTGGTCTGGAGCGTCATCCCTCTGGGAGGCGATTTCAGCAATGGCAAGGACGGCACGGTGAAGCTGCTCGGCAAGGCCACCA
Organism: Ilumatobacteraceae bacterium; assembly: GCA_049696035.1. Classification (GTDB taxonomy): domain Bacteria; phylum Actinomycetota; class Acidimicrobiia; order Acidimicrobiales; family Ilumatobacteraceae; genus UBA668. Next base: position 2,413 of record JBAVTH010000299.1, on the reverse strand, counting down.
AGCTGCAGCTGGCCGACCCGCCCGTGGGTGTGCTGCTGCTGCTGGCGCTCAGCAGCATCGCGGTCTACGGCATCATGCTCGCCGGTTGGAGCTCGGGCTCGAAGTACCCGCTGCTGGGCTCCGTGCGGGCCTCGGCGCAGATGGTCAGCTACGAGGCGGCCCTCGGCCTCAGCCTCGCCACGGTCATTCTCATCGCCGGCACGCTCAGCACCAACGGCATCGTCACCGCCCAGAGCAGCTTCACCCGCTGGCACGTCGTGGCCACCGGTGTGCTGCCGTTCGTGATCTTCCTGCTCGCCGCCACCGCCGAGCTCAACCGCCCACCTTTCGACCTCGTCGAGGCCGAGCAGGAGCTCGTCGGCGGTTTCAACACCGAGTACTCCAGCATCCGGTTCGCACTCTTCTTCCTCGCCGAGTTCATGAACACGATCACGATGAGCGGTGTCATCGTGACGTTGTTCTTCGGCGGCCCGCAGCCGTTGAAGCTGGGTGACGGCCGCCTCGCCAACCTGCTCTCGTTCCTCGGGCCCTTCTCCGGCACGGCCTGGATGCTGCTCAAGGTGCTGGTGTTCCTCTACGTGTACGTGTGGTTCCGTGCAACGCTTCCTCGCCTGCGTTACGACCAGCTGATGAACCTCGGCTGGAAGCTGCTCATCCCGCTGGCGTTGGGCTGGTTCATGCTCATCGCCGTCTTCCGCGTCGGCAGCGACAAGGGCTGGTCCCAGGGCGAGCGCTTCGTGGCGGGAGGGCTGGGCCTGGTGGCGATGTTCGCCGGCGCCGGCCTGCTGCGCCTGGCCACCAAGGTGAGTGCCCGCAACCGTGAACGAGATGGGGCGATGTTCTGATGGGTTACTTGGACGGTTTCCTCGTCACGCTGAAACAGCACCGGATCTTCGGTGGTGAGCGCGTCACCACGCCGTACTCCGGTGGGCGCGTCGCCAGAAAAGCCGCGAACGGCGCGGAACGCACGAGCATGGAGGGCCGTGACGAGAAGATCGCCAAGCCCGAGCGCATGCACGGCCGCCATGTGCTGAACCGCTACGAGGACGGCATGGAGAAGTGCATCGGCTGCGAGCTGTGCGCCGGCGTGTGCCCTGCCAAGTGCATCTATGTGCGCGGCGCCGACAACGACCCGCAGAACCCCACCTCTCCTGGCGAGCGCTTCGGCTTCGTGTACGAGATCAACTACCTGCGCTGCATCCACTGCGACCTGTGCGTAGAGGCCTGCCCGACGGAAGCCATCACGGAGACCAAGCTGTTCGAGTTCAGCTTCACCAGCCGGCGCGACGCCGTGTACACCAAGGCCGAACTGGTGGTGGCCGACGACGGCAAGCCCCAGCAGATGCCGTGGGAGGACTGGCGTGAGGGTGAGGACCTGCACACCAGTGGATGGATGCGGGCGACTGCAGCCGGAGGCGACGCCGACTTCGTCGGCAAGGTCGGCTGGAGCAACGAGCTCGGGTACGGAGTGCGCGCAGCAGAGGGGCCGGCCGACTGATGGAACTGTTCGTCTTCGTCGTTGCGGCGCTGATGGTGCTCGGCGGTGCCGTGGGTGTGATCACCCGATCGCACCCCGTGCACGCAGCCTTGAGCCTGATCCTCACCCTGTTCGGCATTGCCGTGCTGTTCATCGCCCAGGAGGCCCACTTCCTCGCGGCCGTGCAGGTGATCGTCTATGCAGGCGCCATCGTGGTGCTGTTCCTCTTCGTGATCATGCTGCTCGGCGTCGACAACGCCGAGGATCTGCGTGTCGAGCCGTTCAAGGTGCAGCGCCCGGTAGCGGCCGCGGTGGGTGCCGGCCTGGTCGTGCTGATCGGCATGGCGATCATCGTCTCCCGCAAGGCGACAGTGCCCGTGGTGACGCAGAGCCAGGCGGTCAAGGACGCCGCTCTCGAGCCCCACGACGGCAACATCAAGGCGCTGGCCCGCGACGTGTTCAGCGACCACGTGCTGGCCTTCGAGCTCACCTCGGTGTTGCTGGTCATCGCCGTGGTGGCCACCGTCATGCTGGCCCGCAAGCCCAAGCCGGGCGAGATCGGCCCGGCCATCGGCGAGAAGGCGGGCGCGAAATGATCGGTTTCGCCGCCCCCACCACGACCTGGTACCTGCTGCTGGGCGCAGTGCTGTTCGCCATCGGAGCCGTCGGCGTCCTCGTGCGCCGCAATCCGCTGGTGCTGTTCATGTGCATCGAGCTGATGCTGAACGCCGTCAACCTCACCTTCGTGGCCCTTGCCCGGAAGCTGGGCGACATCGGCGGGCAGAGCACGGTGTTCTTCGTGATGGTCGTCGCCGCTGCGGAAGTGGTGGTGGGCCTGGGCATCGTGGTCGCGATCCTGCGCCGCCGGCCCAATGCCACCACCGACGACATGGCCGAGTTGAAGGGTTGATGGAGATGCTCGACCTCGTCTGGCTC
>JBAVTH010000298.1:0-1506 GCA_049696035.1 Ilumatobacteraceae bacterium | reverse complement strand
CTGCAGCGGCATCGACCACCACGACCGTGTCGGCCCGCCGCACGCGCTGGATGGGCAGCGAACGATCCTCCAGCAACCATCCGCGCAGGGGTGCCGCCTTCGCAGCTCCGGGAGCCAGCACCAGCCGATGCCGGGCCGCGTTCACGACCAGTGGCGTCAGCGTCATGCGCACGAAGCCGTTGTACAGCGCGCTCAACGCCACTGGCGAGGCGGCGTCGATCACCGGGTCGCCGGGTGGCCAGGAGGCAGTGTGCCCGTCGTCGCCCAGGCCGAGGTGCACCACGTCGAAGCGCTCCGGCAGGCCGGCGCTGTAGCGCCTCATCGCCGACGAGAGATGACGAGCAGTCACCGGCATCAACCGCAGCTGGGCGCGCCGCAGCGGCAGCGCGTCGAGGAGCGCGGCATTGCGCGCAGGATCGCCGTCGTCCACCATCCGCTCGTCCACCTGCCAGACGACCAGGTGGTCCCACGGCACATCGCCGCGCGCGAGCTCGGCGAACATGAGCGCCGGGGTGCTGCCACCGCTGACCGCCAGCGCGGCCGTGCCTCGCCGATGCACCGCGTTGCGCAGCTGCCCGGCAAGCCAGTCGGCCGCGACCGCGGCCGCTGCCTGTGGATCTGAGGCGACACGGATGTCCATGGCCCGAGCCTGCCAGATCGGGTACCGACGTGCAGCCACCTCGCTTCCGGCCGGCTCATCCCACGAGTTGGCGGTGAGGTGCGGTGGTACAGCACCTCACCGCCGACTCAGGCTTGGAGGGAGCGCAGGAACGACACGACCGGCGTGGTGAACGCGTCGTTGCGGTCGCCCGCGACCATGTGGTGCGCGTCGCGCACGTCGACGTACTGGGCGTGGGGCACCAGCTGCAGGAACTCGTGGGCGGTCTCCTCGCTGACGACGTCGCTCATCCGGCCACGGACCAGCAGCACCGGCAATGTCAGCCGCTTGGCGTGCTCGACGAAGATGTCGATGCGGCCGCTGGTACGCGGGCGGCGCTCGTCGCTCATGAACGCAGGATCCCAGTGCCAGCGGTAACGACCGTCGTCGCCCAGGCGCAGGTTGCGGGCGAGGCCGTCGGTGTTCGCCGGGCGCGGGCGGTGGGGCATGTACCGGGCGACCGCGTCGGCCGCCTCGTCGAGTGAAGCGAAGCCTTCCGGGTTGCCGGTCATGAAGCTGACGATCCGCTGGATGCCGGCGGCCTCCGAGCGGTGGGCGATGTCGACCAGCACCAGTGCGCCGCACGCCGGCGCCAGGCCTTCCTCGGCGCGGGTGCCTTCGGTCCACATGCCGGTGATGCCGCCCATCGACGCACCGACGAGCGCCGGGGTGCCCAATGCGTCGCACCACGCCTCGGTGTCGGCGCGCATCACGGCCATGCTGTAGTCGCCGGTCGGGTCCCAGTCGCTCTCCCCGTGGCCACGCAGGTCGGCACTGACGGCGTAGAAGCCTTCCTTCGCGAGGGCGGCCGCAGTGCCACCCCACGAGTGGCGGGTCTGGCCGCCGCC
>JBAVTH010000297.1:0-5865 GCA_049696035.1 Ilumatobacteraceae bacterium | reverse complement strand
GAGAAGATCGCCGACGTGGTGCTCGCCATCGACATCGGCGGCACCAAGATGGGTGTCGGGCTGATGACCATGCAGGGTGAGCTGATCGACCGCGACAAGGTGGAGGTGGATCACAACCTGGGCGCCGACGCGCTGTTCGCGACGCTCACCGCTGTCATCGCGACGCAACTCGCACGCGCCCACGAACACCACCGCATGCGGCCCGTCGCCGTCGGCGTCGGCAGCGCCGGCCCCACCACACCCGACGTGGAGACGATCTCGCCCCTCAACATCCACTCGTGGCGCAACTTCCCGCTCCGCGAACGGCTGGTGGCAGCCACCCGGTTGCCGGTGTTCGGCGACCTCGACGCAAAGGCGCTGGCACTGGCGGAGGGGTGGCTGGGTGCCGCGCAGGGCAAGCAGAGCTTCATGGCGATGGTGGTGAGCACCGGCGTCGGCGGTGGCATCGTGCTCAACGGTCAGCTGCTCGACGGTGCGGGAGGCAACGCCGGGCACGTGGGTCACATCATCGTCGAGCCCAACGGCCGTCGTTGCCCGTGCGGCTCGCGAGGGTGCCTGGAGGCCGAAGCCTCCGGAGCCGCGATCGAATCGATCACCGGTCGCTCGCCCACCGAGCCCACCTACGAGATCATGCAGCGCACCGGCCGGCTGGTGGGGAGGGCGTGCGCATCGGTGTGCAACGTGCTCGACCTCGACCTGGTGGTCGTCGGCGGTTCGGTGGCGCTCGGTTTCGGGGCCACGTTCTTCAACTCGGCACAGGAAGCGCTCGACGAGCACACTCGGCTGTCGTTTGTGCGTGGCGCCCGGATCACGCCGGTGCGCCTCGGTGACCGCGGCCCTCTGATCGGCGCCGGTGCGGTTGCCGTGCGCGGCATCCACCGCTCGCGACGTTCTCGCTCCACGCGGTGAGCTCGGCCGCGCCGGCCGCGACGACGAAGATTGGCGCATCGTTGCGATGGCGCGCGTCGCGCACGGCCTTGCGGCCTAGGCTCTCTCGAAGTACGGCGAGGGGAGTTCCCAGATGACGAAGATTCGTAGCACCGATGGGTCACACATCGACGACCGGCGGGGCCAGAGCGGTGGTGGCGGCGGCGGCGCTGGTGGCTTCCCGTTCCAGCTGCCCGGCATGGGCGGCAGTGGCGGTGGCGGTGGTGGTCTTCCCGGTCTTCCCGGTGGTCTCAAGGCCGGCGGCGGCCTGATCGGCATCATCGTGCTGCTCGCCGCGATGTTCCTGCCCAAGCTGCTCGGCGCCGGCGGCACCTCGCAGGCAGCCTCGCTGCCCAGCGGTTCGTCCGCCGGGTCCTCGACCGGCCAATGCGTCACCGACCTGGAGCAGATCGTCTGCGGCGTCACCAACGACGTGCAGGACTACTGGGTGAAGGCGCTGCCGAAGTACTTCGGCACCGACTACGAGGTCACCGAGACCGTGTGGTTCACCGGCGGCACCAACACGGGGTGCGGTCAGGCCAGTTCCGACACCGGGCCGTTCTACTGCCCGGCCGATCACCTCGTGTACATCGATCTCGAGTTCATGCAGCAGCTGGAGAAGATGCTCATCGGCAACACCAGCGACCTGGCCGAGCAGTACATCCTGGCTCACGAGTACGGCCACCACGTCCAGAACCTGTTGGGCGACAACGCCAAGGTGCAGCAGGCGTCGCAGAACGATCCCAGCCGTGCCAACCAGTATTCGGTGGCGTTGGAGCTGCAGGCCGACTGCTACGCCGGCGCGTGGGTGGGCGATGCCAACTCCCGCGGCCTGCTCGACAACGCGACCGAGATCCAGGAGGCGATCAAGGCGGCCGAAGGCGTCGGCGACGATCGCATCCAGCAGCGCACTCAGGGCCGCATCGATCCGGAGAGCTGGACGCACGGTTCCGCCGAGCAGCGCAAGACGTGGTTCATGACGGGCTTCAACTCGCAGGACCCCACGAAGTGCGACACCTTCTCCGAAGTGCAGTGACCGGTTGAGGCGCTCGTCCGTGCGCCGGTTCAGGCCGCCGTCTCGCTGAATCGGCGGTACACCCACTCCAGTGGGCCGATGCCGTGCCAGTGCTGCCATGCCGTGGCGGTGACGACGGCCCCCATCCAGAAAGCCGCCGCGAAGACCAGCGCGGTGGCCAAGCCGGCGGGGTGCACCCACTCCAGCCAGTGCACCAACAGGTTGTAGACCAGCACGTGGCCGACGTAGAGGGTCAGCGTCGTGCGCCCGGTCGCGGCGAGGCCCTTCGTGGAAGCGACCGAGGCAGTGGCCTCGGCGATGGCCCCCACGAGGCTGACTGCCAGCAGTGACGACCCAACGGTGGTCAGCGTGTACAGCACACCGCGGTCGAACGGCGTCGTCGATTCCAGCGTCGGATGCCAGGCCACCGCTTCGTGGGCGGCGTAGCCGAGTGCCAGCAGCCCCGCACCGGTGAGCGCAAGGTGCATTCGCCGAACCGCCGTGAACGGCATCATCCGGCCGAGCACGATGCCCATGCACAGGAACACCAGCCACGGCAGCAGCGGATGGGTGCCGCGCACGAACGTGTCGAGCAGCAGGTCGCGCGGCGAGCGGGTGGCGGTGGCCTCGCCGTGGAGCAGCCATGACGTGTCGTGCCCCGACGACGCTCGCTCGACGGCCCACCACTGCAGCCCGGCGGCGGCCAGCGCGGCGCCGGCGCCGATGGTCACCAGCCACCGGATGCGCATGGTGAACAGCAGCGCGCCGGCGACGAAGAAGGCGCCGTAGTAGAACAGGATGGTGCCGTCCCACACCCAGTTGAGGAAGAAGCCGAAGGCGTAGAGCAGCACGCCGCGGCGCACCAGCTTCCAGCGGTCGGCGCTGATCGCGTGCCTGTTGCCGCTCGCCCGGCTGCGGCGGGTGAGCAAGGTGATGCCCATGCCGGCAACCGTCACGAAGGTGGCCGCGAAGCGCGTCGAGAGCGGGCCCTGCCATGGGTCGAAGACCCGCTCGACGAAGGTGGTGGGCGGGTACTTGGCGCCGTCGAGGATCAGGTAGCCGTGGTAGTTCATCACGCAGACACCGATCAGGGCGACGGCTCGGATGACGTCGAGCTCGACGTACCGCTGGGGGGCGTCGGCGGTCACGTCCATTCGACCTCGTCGGCGGTGGTGCTGATCAGCGGCCGTTGCACGTCGACACGGTCTCCCACCTGTGGGCACGGCCGGCCGTCGGGCACGATCGCCAGCGAAGTGTGCATGTGCGGGCGTTCGAGCAGTGGCAGGCGATGGCGGGCGAAGTGGAAGGGGCTACGACGCGACGGGTCGGCATCGTCGAGGGGAGCGATGCCATGGGCGGAGCCGGCGCCGATGGCGACGAGCGTGCCGTCGTGGGGTGCGATCGTGTGGAAGTAGCCGGCGGCCTCGCCGGCGCGCACGCGGTGGCTCTGCACGACGTCGGCCGTCAGGTGCAGGAACGGCTGGCGTGGCACGCCGTGCCACAAGGCGGTGCCGATGCGCACGTGGAGGCGTCGCGACGGGTGGGCGCGGCGGAGGGCTGCGAACGTCTCGGGCCGGAGGTGACTGAGCCACAACGGCACGTGCAGCGGGAGGTGCGGCAGCCAGGCCTCCACCTCGGCGAGCCTCGTCGAGTCGTCGCCGGCCAGGGGAAGGTGGAGGCCGAAGCCTTCCAGCGCCAGGCCGGCGCCGGTCGCGGCCTCGAGCACGGCAGGCAGTTCGGCGGGCGTGGCGCCGTACCGGCGCATGCTGCTGGCGAGCTTGACGATCACCCGGCCCTGCCAACCGGCGAGTGCGTGGAGGTGAGCGCAGCTGCCCACGGTGAGGATGGGCGGGTTGCCGGCCACCGTCGAGTGGGGCACGGCGGCGATGTGCAGCGTGGGCGACAGCACCACCGGCGTCAAACCGGCGGGCACGTCGTGCAGTTCGTGCACGGTGCCGACGCAGACCGTGGTGGCACCATGCTCGACGACCACCTCGTGCAGCAACGGCCGGCCGAAGCCGTACCCGTTGCCTTTCACGACCGGCACCAGCCCATCGCCGTAGGAGGCGAACGCCGTTCGTACATGCGCACGCCAGGCAGAGCGATCGACGGTGAGGCGGACGGTCATGCGCCTGTCACGGTAGCCCCGACCGCGGAGGCGACCCGGGTCATCGAATCCCGAGTTGTCTGATCGGATTTATCGGTCTACGATCGCGGGCATGCGTTCGCGACTGTTCGGCTTCCCCAACCCGGTCAACGAGACGTCGGCGCGGTTGGTCGCCGCCGGCGCCGTCACGCAGGGTGCCGCCTTCTTGGTGTTCCGTCAGTGGTGGCTGCTGCTGCCCCTCGCCTACGGCTTCCTCGCTCGGGTGCTCAGCGGCCCCCGCTTCAGCCCGCTGGGGCAGTTCGTCACCCGCGTGGTCACGCCGCGTCTGCGAGTGCAGCACCAGTTCGTCGCCGGCCCGCCCAAGCGCTTCGCCCAGGGCGTCGGCCTCGCGTTCAGCGGCGGGGCACTGGTCGCGTGGGGGGTGGGTGCCCCCGCCGTGAGCTACGCGCTCATCGCCGGGCTCGTCGTGGCGGCCACGCTGGAATCCGCGTTCGCCTTCTGCCTCGGCTGCATGGTGTTCAACCGCCTCATGCGCTGGGGCGTCATCCCGGCCGACGTGTGTGCGGACTGCAACGACCTCAGCCGGCGGCTCGCTGCGGCCAGTTCGTGAGCTCGGGCAGCAACGGCGCCGCTGTTCGTTCGGCGATCACGCCGGCCCACACTCCTGCGCCGTAGGCCATCTGATCGGCTACGCGTAAGGGGGCATCGAGCACGGGCTGCACCGATCGCGTCCCTAGCGCCTCGGCCATCGTCGGCACACTGAACGCCAGTGCGACGGGCAGCCGAGCCCTGCGGACGATCAACGCCACGAGCACGGCCGCCGGCCACCACACCCGGACGATCGCGTTCGCGAACTGGCGTCCGGCGGCGAGGTGCCCCAGCCCGGCCAGCCGCGCCGAGTCCGCCGGTGGAACGTCGGTCAGCTTGCGCTGCAGTGCGATCGTGGTGCCGCCGGCGACGCCGAGGGCGAGCAGGGGGCGGCGCAGCGCCAGCAGCACCCACGACAGCGCGCTCCACCCACTCATCCGCACCGGCGCCAGTGCACCCGGGTGCCGACGGGCGAGCGAGGCGGCCGATCGGCCGTAGCCGAACCGCTGCCGCAGCAGGTCGGGCAGCGACGGGCGCGGCTCGTGCAGCACCACCGATGCAGGTTCGTAGCGGCAGCGGTGGCCGGCTTCGGTGAGGCGCCACACCAGGTCGACGTCCTCGCCGAGGCGCATGTCGGCGTCGAACCCGCCGAGGTCGCGCACCACGCTCGTGCGGCAGACCATCGTCGCCGCGGGCACGTAGCTGACGCGGGTGCCGGCGGCGATGCGGGCGGGCTCGGCACCCAGATCGAGCGGGCTGTGCCGCTGCTCGTAGCCGGCGAGCCAGGAGACGCCGGGTGCGCCGGCGATCCGTGGCGCCACCAGCGCCACCCGCTCGTCGGCGAAGTGGGCGAGCAGTGGCTCCAGCCACCCGTCGGGCAGTACCACATCGGTGTCGACGAAGGCGACGAGCGGCGTCGCCACCGCGGCCAGCCCGGTGTTGCGCGCGGCCCCCGGCCCCCGATTCGTGTCGTGCCGTGACCACGTGACCCGTGGTGGGGGGATGACATGAACGGCGGGTTCGGGGGCGGAGCCATCGGCCGGAGCGGGCGGAGCGGGTTCCAGGGGAGCGGGTGCCAGGGGAGCGGGTTTCAGGGGAGTGGGTGCCAGAGGAGTGGGGCTGGCGTCGTCGACGACGATCACCCGGACTCCGGTCGGCAGGCGCTCGGGCAGGCGGCCGTAGGCGGGGATCACGACCGTGAGGTCGGCGGCGGTGAACGGTGTGTGGG
>JBAVTH010000296.1:0-1945 GCA_049696035.1 Ilumatobacteraceae bacterium | reverse complement strand
GCCCAGCTCTTCGCCCGGACAGCACACCAGCTCGGTGCGACTCCGGCGGAAACCGTCGCCGCAGCGCGGGCCGCCGGAATCCTGGTCACCTAGTTGACCTCTGCGGCCCGCCACACCAATCGCCCTGCCGGGCTCGCGCGGGACGCTTTGTGCGCTTGTCAGGGCGATGCTGTAGTTGAAGTACATCGGGTTGTACATGCCGCCCAGCGACGACTGCACATTGCCCGCGGCGGTTCTGTAGAAGTGGAACACGCCCCCAGGGGTCTTGGACACGGCGCAGACGTCCTTCGTCACAGGCTCCGGCAACGGGTCACCGTTGTCGTCGGTGTCCAGTGTCACGAGCGCACACCATGTCTCACCACTGCCCGACGAGATGTGTGTGATCAGCGCAGGGGTGTCGCCATGGAACACGACGAGTACCTGTAGATCGAGATAGACCTCCGTGTGGCTGGGGATGCCGCTGCGGCGGGGTGCGATCACCAATGCGGGATTGAACAACTCGAGCATCGACCGTTCGTCGAGGGACCCGCTCTGCTGGGACCATGCGCGATTCATGACGAGGCCTTCGAAGGCCCACACGGCCTGCTCGGTCTGCGTGCCGAACACACCATCTGACGGCCCCGGGTCAAAGCCGAGTTCTCGGAGACGGTCCTGCACGCGCGCCACGTCGACGCCCGTCGAGCCTGCGCCCACCGTCGCCGCATCGGGCTGCGATGGGATCGTGGTGACGTCGGTCGAGCCGACCGACGTCGCGTCAGCACTGCTCGACGAGTTGTCATCGGCAGTGTCAGTCGAGACGGGCGTCGCCCCAGCGGGACCCACAGTGCGCGCGCCGTCGAGCGTGCTGAGACGCGCCACACCGCTCAGAGCTGCCGCTGCCCCGAACGCGCCGACACCAGCGAGGCGACGTTGCCGACGTTGCCTTGCGCGTCGTCTCACCTGTTCGAGCGAGCCATCGCGAACGGCGATCCCGGCTGCTTCATGACCAAGCAGCGTGGCAATCGAACGCGAACGGTCGTTGAGGTCATTCATCGCAGAGTCTCCTTCGGGTCAAGATGGTCGAGTTGTGTGGCGAGCGCGTCGACAGCGCGAGAGAGTCGGCTCTTCACGGTGCCAGGGCGAGTTCGCAGAGCGCTGGCCGTGAACGCCTCGGACCAACCGAGCAGCAACCGGCAGATCACAACGTCACGCTGCGCCTCAGGCAGCGCATGGAGGGCCGCCGTAACCGCAGGGTCCATCGGCACCTCGTCGAGCCCCGCTCCGTTGCTCGCCAGCCAAGAAGGCGGCGTGCGTCGACGCCGACGGTGGAACGAACGCGTCCAGTTCAACGCAACTCGGTACACCCAGCCTGCCGGATGTTCGAGTGCGCCGACGGTCGACCATCGCGCATAGGCGCGAGCCATCGCTTCATCGACCGCGTCGGCAGCGAGGTCGGCATCGCCAATGGACATGGCGAGTACACGTGCGATGCGTTCTCGCTCCGTCACCCAGAACCCGTCGAACGCTGTGCCCACACTGCCAACACTCCCAGCAGGCTCGTTCGGTTCCATCCCGGCACCGCAAGCCCCATCACCCTTCGAAGACTCCGATTCGTCGCGCCCCATACCCATAGGAATCGCGGCCTGTGCTCGGCGAGTGGCCCGAGCATCTCGTGTTCGACGCGCTCGTGGTCCGACGAGACCGGGCGTGGTTCGCCGGAGAACGCAAGCGAGCTGCAGGTCAGTGACCTAGCGCGAACGAAACGGCACGAGGTGACACGGTGGGCATCATCCGGATTGATACATCGGTGATACACGTACGCCCTAGTTCCGCAACACCTCGACGGTGCACCGAATGCCCGGCGCCTTCGCCAGTCTGGCGTCCGCCGTGACGAGGGTGCCCGCCAGTCCCTCAGCGAGCGCGACGTAGGCGGCATCGTACGCGGTGACGTTCGCTCTGAGTTCGT
>JBAVTH010000295.1:0-2211 GCA_049696035.1 Ilumatobacteraceae bacterium | reverse complement strand
GTTGATGAGCGCGCCGAGGGTCTCGAGGGAGAACCATTGCACGTGGCAGCCGTGCCCGATCGCGGCGTGGCCGAGCGCTTCGAGGAGATGCGATTTGCCGGTGCCGGACGGTCCGCAGACGACGAGGTTCTCGTGCCGATCAATCCACTCCAACGTCGTCAGCGAACGTTGTGTTGGCGCCGGGATCGACGACACCGACTCGTCCCAGGTGTCGAAGGTTTTGCCGGTCGGGAACGCTGCTGCTTTGCGGCGGATGTTGATCGACGATGCGCGCCTGCCAGCGAGTTCCTCGGTCAACAGTGAGCGGACCGCTTCGGCCGGATCCCATCTCTGTGCTTTCGCGGTGGCCAACACGTCGGGTGCTTGGCGGCGCATGTGCGGCAGATGCAGCTGCCGTAACAGCTCGACGACCTCATCGATCGGGGCAGCGGTGTCGGTCATGACGCGACCTCACCGAATCGGCCCCACGCACGCGTGGATGGTTGCATCGAGTGATCCTCATCGGCGCGTCGTTGTTGACCGACCGGATGCGCAGCAATGATCGACGCAACGTCGCCGTCAGCGAAACGCTCGTAGCTGGCGGCGTGACCGAGCGCCCAATCGACCCTGTCGACACCGTGCAGCCGTGAGAGCTGCACGGCTTCGGCCATCTTCACCTTGACCCTCGACGTGCCAGCGGCTGCGGCTCCGATCAACCACATCCGCGCCCCGTCACCGAGGCTGAGGAACTCGGCCTCGGCTGCGCTCGTCGGCCTTGGTTGACGGGCCAGTGCGCCTGCTGGGCGTGGCGGGTAGTGGGCATCATCGATGCTCGGGTTCCCTGGCGTCGACCGCGCATGGCGGGCGACCTCGACCGCGCCCGTGGTTGGGATGTGGGTGGCGACGATCTCGTCACCGTCGACACGGGCCCACACGACCTGCTCGGCGAGGGTGTGCGGGACCGAATAGGTGACGCCACCGAAGGAGATCGTTGATGTCCATGAGACCTTGCGGGTCTCACCGAACGCTGCGGTGAACGCCGCGTCGGGTAGACGGTGCAGGCGGCCTTGTTCGTCGGCGAGCATCTCAACCGGCGCTCGGCGGGTGACCCGATGCTCACGCCCGTTGACCTTGACCATGAACTCGGCGCACGCCTCGGCGAGCTCAGCCCACGACGCGTAGTCGTCACGCAGATTGGTGTCGGTCGGGACCAGATCGGCCTTGGCGATCTGAACGGTGCGTTCGACCCCACCCTTGGACTCAGGATCCGCGGGGACGCACGTGGCGACCGTGACCCCGTAGTGGTGGCCGACCTGAACGATCAACGGGTGCCTGACCGCGATTCCGGCGATGTGGCCCGTGGACACGGTGCGTTCGTTGTCCGTCAGCCAATACGTTGGCACACCGCCGAAGGCGCGCATCGATCTGTCGAGGCACGCGATCACCGTCGGCAACGTCTTGTCCCAGACAGCGAACACGACCCGGAACCGGCACCAGGCGAGCCACGCGCAGAACAGATACGTCTGCCTGCCGGCGACCTTCGGGCCGTGACCCCAGTCCCACTGCGCCCACATCCCGGGCTCGACAACCCACGGCCGATACACACGCCGGCGGCCGGCACGCCAGTTCATCTTCACGCTCGCAAGCGCCCGGCGTGTAGTGCGGTCCGAGCCGGTGAAGCCGAGCGCGACGAGCTTGTCGAACACGACATCACCACGGACCTTGCCGTTGGAACGTTCGACCCATTCCTCGATCTTGGGCATGAACCCGTCGATCAACTTCGGTCGCTCGACCGGTGCGGATCCGTCGGGCAGCAAGCCCGTGTCGCGCATCGTGACGTAGTGCTCGACCGTGTGATGCGAGCAACCGGCGAGTTCGCCGGCGGCTCGATAACTGTTCGTCAACGCGAACGCTTCCAAGATTTCCATGATCTCCTCGTAAGACTTCAACTTGTCCCTTCCGGTCGGCGGGTATGTCTGGCGACAACCAGTCGAACCGGGAGGGGCACCACCGGCGCGGATGCGCGCAGCAGCAAGGACTTCAACGAGGGCAGAACCACCGGCCGCCAGTGGGCAGAACTGTTGGCCACCAACGGGCAGTTTCGTGACCGCCTACGGGCAGGATCTCATGGCCGCCGACACGGTGCCGAAGCGCTGCGCCGTTCGATGGCCTTCTTATAGACGTCGCGGAGCTGTCGGCCCACAACCGCATAGTCGTAACGCGCCGCTGCAC
>JBAVTH010000294.1:0-2280 GCA_049696035.1 Ilumatobacteraceae bacterium | reverse complement strand
GATCTTGATGTCCTTCGCCCAACTGGGCACCAACCCCCAGTGAAACGCCTGCAGTTCGCGTGCTCCCGACGCGTCGGCGACGACGGCATACACGTCCTGTGTAGGTGCCACGTTGAAGTTGGCCGGCAATGCCTCCGCCTCGCCTTCGAACGACGCGCCGAAGAACTGGGCGATCTTGTCAGGGGCATGCGATGAGACGAAACGACCACACATCGCGCCGACGGTAGCCGGGCGCATTCGACCGCGCAGCGTGCCGGCCGAACAGCAGGCTGCTTGACAGCGCGCAGAGGAAGAACCTCCTGGTCGTGGCGCCGAGATCAGGATTCGATCAATTGCGCCGAAACCGGTTCAGGAGTGCACGACCGCTGCCGATGTGACGGGCCATGGAACAAGAGCGGGACAACGGCTTCTCACTGGTCGAATTGCTGGTGGTGATCGTGGTGCTGGGCGTCCTGGCGAGCATCACCGTCTTCGCAGTTCGCGGGCTGAAGAGCCAGGCCGACACGAATGCGTGCGGGCAGGACCGGAAGCTGCTGGCGAGCGCGATGGAGGCACACAGCGCCCAGGACGGGGACTACATCAGTGAAGCCGCGATGAAATCACAGGGCTTCCTGCACGAAGAGTCCAACATGCACGACATCGTGCTCACCGGGTCCACCTACAGCATCGTTCCGGTGGGTGCGTGCGCTGCGGCAGGGGCCACGACCACCACCGCTGCCGCACTGCCCTCCGGCGTGACCGCCGGAACGGCCGCCGGCTTCGCGACTCAGACCTGGGGAAACGGCGTGGCGGCGACCCACGTGGTCTACTTCGGCATCGGTACCGCCGCGAGCACTGAGGCGACGACGCGTTGGAACCAGTTCCTGGCCTCCAACCAGGTCGACGACGGCACAACCATCGTCACATGGGTCGACCTCTCGACGGCCGGTGACACGATCACCGCTGCCCAGCTCGAGGCGCTGGTGCCTGCGCTCAGTCCCGGCGCACTGATCAACCAGCACTCACCCGGCTTCCTGCCCATGGAGCAATCGCTGTTCAACGCGGCGTTCATCCCGTTCGGCATCCTCACCTGCAACAAAGCGGCCGGTGGCACCCTGCAATCGAGCCCGTGCCTGTGAGGGCACCGTGTCGCTGAGGTCTCAGTCCTCCTGACTGACCACGAGAAGGCCCGCCCCGAGAGGGGTGGGCCTTCCTCGTTCACGATGGATGGGTGTTGCCAGTGACCTTGGCCTCTTGAACGTCGCTCACCGCAGGATGCACGGTGGCAGTGAAGGCGAGCGTGGCTGGAGGCGTCATGAACGCGTTGGTGCACCCTTCGACGGAAGAACAGCGGCGCGGCGAAGCCAGAGGAGCGGCCGGTGCCGGCGGGAGACACTCGCGGTGGGCGGCAATCGGTGCGGTGGTGGCGGTGCTGTTCGGTGGTGGCGGGTTGTTGACGGCGTCGGCGGGGTCGGCGGGTGCGTCGTCGTTCGTGCCGATCACACCGTGCCGGTTGATGGATACGCGTGCGGGTGCGCAGGTGGGTCCGCGCGGCACGCCGATCGGTGCCAACGAGACCTACGTGGCGCCAGTGTGGGGCGCGAACGGGAAGTGCACGATCCCGAGCTCGGCGACGGCGGTGTCGTTGAACGTGACGTTCGTGAGCCCCTCCGAAGGTGGCTTCGTGTCGGTGTTCCCGGCGGACAAGCCCTGGCCGGGCACCTCGAACCTGAACTTCACTGCCGGGCAGGCGGCAGGGCCGAACGCGGTCACGTCGGCGTTGTCGGCCGACGGGCGGCTGGCGTTCTTGAACGCGGCGGGCAGTGTCGATCTGATCGCCGACATCGTCGGCTATTACGAACCCTCCAGCACCGGGCAGGTCGGGCCAACAGGGCCAGCAGGGCCGGTCGGGCCAGCAGGGCCAGCAGGACCGGTCGGGCCAGCAGGGCCGGTCGGGCCAGCGGGGCCGCTGTCGAGTGGGTGCGGGGCGACCTTGCGTTGGGACCTGCCGCAGTGCAAGGCGGCCACCTTCCCCACCGGCGCCCACCCGTTCGGAGCAGCCTTCGACGGCACCAACCTCTGGATCACCAACGCCAGCAGCAACACGGTGTCCAAGGTGAACCCGGCTACCGGCGCCAAGACCGATTACACCACCGGCAGCGGCCCCCGCGGCGTGGCGTTCGACGGCACCAACATCTGGGTCGCCAACTTCGGCAGCGGCACGGTCTCGAAGATCAACCCCAATGGCGTCGCCCCGGGTACACCGATCAACTACACCACCGGCAGCAGCCCGTTGGGGGT
>JBAVTH010000293.1:0-3200 GCA_049696035.1 Ilumatobacteraceae bacterium | reverse complement strand
CTCCACCACTGCGGCGCACGTGTGCCCGCTGCTGAACTCGGGTCCCAACTTCATCGGCTCGTTCAACAACACGACGAACAGCACCGGATACTCGCACCCGCCGTCGCCGAGCGCAGCGGTCTATTCGGGCACCACCCTCATCCCGGGTGCCGTCGACGGCACCTCCACGATCGGTTTCCAGCACGCGGTCGACTTCACGGTCGACAGCCTCGGTTGGAGAGTGAACACCAACGTGTCGTTCCCGGTGATCGTCGCTCAGATGGTGCCGTTCACCCTGCTGGCCGACTACCACCTGACAGACCTGTCGAGCACCCAGTACGCCCTGAACGTGGGTGCGGCGCCGACTGCCAACTGCGCCACCTCGGTCGTGCCCTGCAAGGACATCGACAACGACAGCCGGTTCAGCGGATCCACGGACCGTGGCGCCGATGAGATCTCGGTGTCGGCCGACATCTCGATCAGCAAGACCGACAGCAGGACGTCGGTGGTGGCGGGAGGTCAGACGACCTACACGATCGTGGTGACCAACAACGGTCCATCGGCTGCGTCGGGCGCAACCGTGGCGGACACCCTGCCCGCCTCGCTCACCGGCGCCACCTGGACCTGCACCGGTTCGTGTGCGCCTGGCGCCGCGAGTGGCTCCGGCAACATCAACCAGACGATCGATCTGGCGAAGTTCGCTTCTGCGACCTACAGCGTGACGGCCACGGTTGCGGCCAACGCCACCGGGTCGATCGCGAACACGGCCACGGTGAGCGTCCTGCCGATCGACCCGGACGCCACCAACAACTCGTCGACGGACACCGACGTGGTCGCTCCTCCGGCTCCCACGCCCGGTCCGCTCGACAACTTCAACCGAGCGGACAACATCTGCCTCAACAACGGCGCCAACTGGAGCCAGACCTGCGCGCCGTTCGTGGGCGCCGCGATCCGGGTGAACGGCAACACTGCCTATGCGCCGCTGCTCGCAGGGACTGCCATGTGGAACAACCCTGCGGCGGGCTTCGGTGTGAAGCAGGCCGCCGGCTTCACCATCGGCAGCACCAACGTCAACGGCATGGCCCTCATCTTGAAGGCCTCGGGTGGTAGCGCGGCGAACCCGAACAGTTACGTGCGGGTCCGGCTCACCTCCACCGGCGTGGTCCTCGAGACGACGGCGAGCGCCGCGGCGCTGGCCACCATCACGACACCGCTGGCCGTTGGTGACACGGTGCTGGCGCAGGTGAATGCCACCGGCAGGATCGACGTCTGGCGGAACGGGTCGTGGCTCGGCACCGCCCAGGCGCCAGCGGCCTTCAACGGCGGCGGTCGGATCGGCATCCAGATGCCGGGCGCCCTCCCGATCATCGGAACCCCGGCTCGCCTCGACAACTTCCTCGGGGGTTCGGTGGCATGAGCACCCCGAGCGAACACATCAATGGGCGGATTCATCCTGACCGGACGAAGGGAAAGACGGACGTGAGCAGCGAGACGGAGAACGAGAAGGGGCGGTTGGCCACTTTGATGGGCCGCCGCAGGTTCCTGGCGCTTGGCGGCGCAGGAGCGGTGGTGATGGTGACCGGTGCCAGTGCTGCTGCTGCCCTCATCCGGGCAGGGGGCGACAACCCCTCGCCGCGCAGCAAGGATCCGGTGGGCATCAGCGGTCTCGGGGCCCGTGATCCGGGTGCCGCTCCAACGGGCTCGGTTGCCCGCGGTGGTGTCCGCTACCTCGCGTTGGCGGGCACCGACGGTTGGGCCACGTTTCCTTCGGCGTCGCTGACGAGCCCAACCGAGGGCATCGCCGACAGCATGTACTTCCCGGACCCGCTGGCCGAGCTCCCGACGCAGACCACCTATGTCTTCTCGTTCCGCAACGTGACCGGCATGGACCGCGAAGCGGTGGCGGCGCAGAAGGGTCGCACGCAGATCTGCGCACCGCTGCTGTTCTCGACTGTCGGAGAGGAACTGTGGGTGACGCTCACCAACCTCGGGTTGCAGCTGCGGCCCGACCTGGTGGATGGTCATACCCTCCACTGGCACGGTTTCCGCAATGCCATCCCGTTCTACGACGGTGTGCCGGAGAGCAGCATCTCCGTGCCGATCGGCCACGACTTCACCTACGTGTATCGGCCGGAGGACGCCGGCACCTACATGTACCACTGCCACTTCGAGGACGTGGAGCACGTCACGATGGGCATGCAGGGAATCGTGTTCGTGAAGCCGGACCCGGCCAACCTGGCGCCCGGCGCCAAGCAGGCATACGGCCCGCACGACGGCGACAACAACGCGGACACGGCGTACGAGCGAGAGTTCGCGATCCTGCTCGGGGAGATCGACAACCGGGCGCACTTCAACGACGCCCACATCCAGGCCACCGACTGGACCGACTTCCATGCCGACTTCTCCACCATGAACGGTCGTGCGTATCCCGACACTCTCGCCCCGAACGGTTGGCGCGACGAAGTGACGGGTGACCTCCAGGCGCAGAGCGTCGACGTTGACGGGGTGACCGTGACCCCGATCCCGAACGAGCTCCCGAATGGTGATCCGAATCCGGCGGCTCGTCTGGCCAGCAATCCGCTGAGCGCGCTGGTGCTGTGCAAACCCGGCGATCGGGTGCTCGTCCGGATGGTGAACCTCGGGTTCTACAACCGCACGATCGTGTTCCCCGGGCTGCAGGTCGACGTGCTGGGCCGCGACGCCCGCTACGTGCCGGCCGGCGCCCAACGCCGTGGCACCGACTCGATCCAGATCGGGCCCGGCGAGAGCCGCGATGTGTTCTTCGATGCGCCGGACGAACCGGGTGACTACCCCTTCTACGACCGCAGCATGCCGACGTACCCTGGTAGCGAGGACGGGCAGGATGCCTGGGTGGGTGGTGCTCGCAGCGCCGTCCGAGTCGTCGCGGGGTTGGCCGCACAGCAGAAGCCCAACGGGTGGGGTGGAGAGCGCTTCTGGTACGGCGAGCAGTCGTTGCTGGCAACGCTTCCGTCGCCGCCATCCATCGCCGTGAACGTGAGCACCTTGAACGGCAGCGGCATTCCGCAGAACCAGCGAGGTCGCTACCTCGCCGGCTCGGTGACCGTCGATGCCCGAACCAGCCTGGAGTCGTTGCGATGGAGGTCGACCACCAACAACACCCAGCCGGCCGAAGCACTCAGCAACTGGAACGGCAACAACACCGGTGCGGTCTCCTTCACGGGCAGCGGCCCGGCCTACAC
>JBAVTH010000292.1:0-2040 GCA_049696035.1 Ilumatobacteraceae bacterium | reverse complement strand
GACCGCATGCGGTTGGTCCCCGTCGGCGTCGACCCCGATCTGTTCACCGCGCTCCCGCACATACCCCGCCAGCCGGGCCGCCTGATCACCACCGCATCGGCCGACGTCGCCTTGAAGGGCCTTTCGTACCTGCTCGAAGCAATGGCCAAGTTGCGCACCGAACGCGACGACATCCGCCTCACGATCATCGGCCGACCGCGCGAGGGCGCCAGCAACGACCTGATCGACAAGCTGGGCCTGCGCCCGCACATCGACTTCGTCTCCGGCGTGCCCGACGAGCGCATCGTCGAGCTGTACGCCGAGGCAGAGCTGGCCGTCGTGCCCAGCCTGTACGAGGGCTTCAGCCTTCCCGCGATCGAGGCCATGTCCACCGGCATCTGCCTCGTGGCCACCGATGGCGGCGCGCTGCCCGAGGTCACCGGCCGCGACGGCGACACCGTGCTGCAGTGCAAGGCCGGCGATGTGGAAGCGCTCACCGCCACCATTCGCCGCGGGCTGGACGACGCCGAGTTGCGCGCTCGCGTCGGCGAAGCCGGCCGCGTTCGCGTCGTCGAGCGCTGGAGCTGGAAGCACTGCGCACAGCTCACGGTCGACCAGTACCGAGAGGTGCTGGCCATGCCGCAGAACATCGAGAAGCTGCACAAGAACGGTCGGATCTGAGCTTGCTCACCATCCGCTTCGACCGCTTGGGCCTGCAGGCCGGCGACCTGGTGCTCGACGCCGGCGCCGGCTTCGGCCGCCACGCGTTCGAGATCGCCCGCCGCGGCGCCAACATCGTCGCGCTCGACTACATGGCCGACGAGGTCATCCAGACCCGCGGCACGTTCGGCGCGATGATCGAGGCCGGCGAGATCCCCGAGGCCCGCTACGTGGGTGCACTGCAGGGCGACGCGACGCGCCTGCCCTTCGCGACCGACTCCTTCGATCGCGTCATCACGAGCGAGGTGCTCGAACACATCCAGGACGATGTGGCCGCGATCACCGAACTGGTGCGGGTGCTGAAGCCGGGCGGCACCTTCGCCGCCACCGTGCCCACGTGGTACCCGGAGAAGATCAACTGGCTGCTCAGCGACGAGTACCACGCACCCAAGAGCGTCGGCGGCCATGTGCGCATCTACAGCGCCACCGAGCTCAAGGCGAAGCTGCGTTCCGCCGGCCTCCACGTGTTGGGCAGCCACCACGCCCACGCCCTGCATTCGCCCTACTGGTGGCTGAAGTGCGCAGTCGGCCCGCGAGACAACGATCACCCGCTCGTCACCCGCTACCGCAAGCTGCTCGAGTGGGAGATCACCGACCAGCCCAAGTCGATGGCACTGCTGGAACGTGGCCTCGCCCCCGTGATGGGGAAGAGCTTCATCGTGTACGGGCAGAAGACATGAGCCGCGTGCCGCACCTCGAGGGCGTCCTCAGCGCCGACGAGGTCGTCCAGACGGCGGAGTCGATCGCCGCGCTGCAACTCGACACGGGGATGATCCCCTGGTTCCCCGGGGGCCACTGCGATCCCTGGAACCATGTCGAGACCGCGATGGCACTCGATGTCGCCGGCCTGCACGGCCCCGCCGAGCGCGCCTACGAGTGGCTGGTCGACATACAGCTCCCCGACGGCAGCTGGTGGAACTACTACCTGCCCGACGGATCGGTGGAGGAAGCCAAGCTCGACACCAACGTCTGCGCCTACATCGCCACCGGCGTGTGGCACCACTGGCTGTGCACCTGGGATCGCGGCTTCGTCGACCATCTGTGGCCCACCGTGCAGCGATCGCTGGATTGGGTGCTGTCGATGCGCAAGCCGAACGGCACCCCGCTGTGGGCCTGCACCGCCGACGAACGCCCGTGGGACTACGCGCTCCTCACCGGCTCGTCCAGCATCGCTCATGCCTTGAAGTGCGGGGCACAGCTGGCCGAGTTGATCAACGAACCGCGCCCAGACTGGTGCGATGCCGGCCACCTGCTGGCCGAGGTCGTCGCCACCCACCCGCACGCCTTCGAGCCCAAGGAGCGTTGGGCGATGGACTGGTACTACCCCGTGCTGTCGGGTTG
>JBAVTH010000291.1:0-3279 GCA_049696035.1 Ilumatobacteraceae bacterium | reverse complement strand
GCGGCACCACCAGCACCTCGCCGTCGGTGGCCGCGGTGGTGATGGTGACCCGCAGGTTCACCCCGGCCAGCGCCTCGGGCAGCGGGGCGTCGGCGGCGACCACGGCCGGGGTTCCCAGCTGGCCGTCGGGGCCGACGACGGGCTGTTCGGCCACCGAGGTGATCGTGGCCGGGTAGCTGGTGTTGGTGGTCTCGTCCAGCAGGGTCACGGGCATACCGGTGCGCACCAGCCCGAGGTCGCCGGAGCGGATGGAGGTGGAGATCACCAACGCTCCACCCGCCAACGTCACCAGCCCGCCGGAACCGGCCGTACCACCATCGGTGCCGCCCGCAGCAGCTACCGGGCCCAAGGTGGTGACAGCTGCTTGCACCCTTGCCGGCATGGTGGTCACGAACACCACCTCGCCCTGGGCCACCGTCGGCCCCGAGGCCGACACGGTGGCCAGGTAGCTCAGCGCCGCCGCGTCGGCGGCGGCCTTGGCGCTGTCGCGGGCGGTGGTGGCCGCAGTGACGTCGGCGGGTTTGCGGGCTTCGTTCAACGCCAGTGATGCCACCCACAGGTTCTCGTTGGCGGTGTCGATGGCTGCCTGGCCGTCGCGGCGCACCGTGTCGTAGGCGGATTTGGCTTGGGTCATCACCGCCTTGGCCGTGGCCAGATCGGCGGCCGACACGGTGGGGTCGGCAGCCTTCAGGTTGTAGTCGGTGGTCGCGGCGTCGAGCGTCGCCTGCGCGTCGGCGGTGTCGGTGATCAGTTTCGCGTTCGCGGCGTCGACTGCGCGTTGGGCGGAGCTCACGGCGGTTTGTGCCTGGGCGATGGTGGAGGCGGTGTTGCCCTTGCCGGCGGCGGTGAGTGCGGCTTGTGCTGCGGCTGCGGAGGCGACCGCGTCCTCGTAGGCGCGTTTCGAGGCGGCGAGGTCGGCGGTGGCGGTGGCCGAGGTGGGTACGGGTGTGTAGCCAGCCGAGGCGTAGAACCCGGCGACTGCTTGTTTGGTCAGCTCGCCGAACACGCCGTCGGCGTCGGGCTGGTAGCCCAGGCGCACGAGTGATGCTTGCAGTTGGGCGACGTCGGGGCCTGACATGCCGGGGCGGAGTGCCCGGTAGACGGGTACGTCGCCTTGCAGTACGAACACCGGTCGGCCGGACACCTCGACGACTCGGGTGCCTTCGGGGACGGTGTCGCCCTGGGCGACGGGGAGGCCGGTGACCACTGCGCCGCCTTCCACCGATGCCGGTGCCGAGACGACCAGTGACACTTCCGGGCGGACGTCGCCGCGGACGACGACGGTGGCGGCGAGCACCCGCAGTTCGACGGGGGCGGTGACCCATGAGGCTTCCGGTTCGGTGGCCCGTGCCGCGGCCTGGTCGGATGATTGCACGCGTGAGCCCAGCCACACCGACACCGCTGCGACCGCGACGAGGCCGATCACCCCCGCCGACCACCAGCGTCGCGACCGGATTACCATGCCCACAAGATAGACCAACCACCTCCGTCAATGACATCGCCACCCACAGCGAACAAAGGTGAAAGAATCGCTTGACCGATCAGGCGGCGGCGGTAGGTTCCGTCAAGCGGGCTTTGCTGAAGGAGATGCTGAAAATGGCAAGGCAAGAGACTCTGCTGCCAGGGCTCCGTCTTGGGGAACGCGCCATGCAGCGGTTTTGGCTGGATGAACACATCATCATCCAGGGCAGTTCCATCAGATTCCGGACGGGTTCTAGTTGCTGACAACTCAACGGGTCGGTCGACTCCTGTGTGCACTTCTCGTTGTCACCGCCGGCTGTGATTCGACCTCATCGGACGACACGGCACCTACGCCGGAGAGTTCCGTGGGGATTCGTACTGATCTGCCAGTTGTCGATCGCGGTTGGAAGTCGACGTTTCCGTACACCCTGACGATCGACGATGAACGTCACCTCTACAACCTGATGCAACTTCGTATCGCCGAGTGCATGTCGGATCGCGGGTTTTCATACAACCGGTACCATTTCAGCGATGCCGACTATCTCTCCGATTCGATAAACCCACTCGATAAGGGGATCGCAGCAGTCTACGGGTACCACTTGCCGCCCGTGGAGCTTCTCGAAACGAATGTGGGCCGTGATCAGGCGTTCTTCGATGCTCTTGAAGGCACCGATGTGGTTCCCGGTTGCGGGCAAGAAGGGTACACGAAGTCGTATGGTCAGTTCGACGATCAGTTTCAACTGGTCGACGCGCTGAACTCGGATATCGAAGCCAAGCTGCCCTTGTTCTCAGCCAGCACCCAGGGGATCGCGGTGTTGGGAGACTGGTCAAGCTGCATGCAATCCAAGGGCTACAGCTTCAACAGCCCTCGAGATGCATTCTTGTCTGTCAACGACGAAGGATCCCCAACTACGGATGAGATCGTCCTCCGAATGGCCGATTACGACTGCGATGTCGAAACAAAGCTCACTGAACGGCGGCACGAGTGGCAGCAAGAGATAGTCGACGGATGGTTGAAGGAGAACGAGTCCGACATAGTTGAGGCGACGAACGGACGCGAAGCGGTCGAACGATTCCTTCTTGAACTCCAAGAGTCCAATCAGCTGGAGAGCTGACGTGACGGCGAAGCCACTGGAGTTCGGGTCGTCAACGTTGATCGCTGATGGCAGACGCCGTCAGTCACGTCGACCCTCGACTCGAAGAGGATCGATCACCTACGGCAGAGTGCGGTGCGCTCGACCTTCTGTTTCGGGTACCTTTGCCTCTGCGTGAAGCGGCCGAGGGCAATTCGGGGAGGTCAGAGCAGACTTCGGTTCGGGATCTTGGCCGTCATCTTCCTGGTGGCGTTCGAAACGTCCGGTTGCGGTGAAGGCAAGGTTTCACCAGATGTACCCCTCGGTGATCGGCTCGATGAACTCCTGGCTCAGCCTGCCCTACCGAACCTCTATGCGGCGAGCGTTCGGACCTGCGTGGTCGCTCAAGGAGTGGATGCCACACCACTCGATGATTCAACGACTGAGTCGACGGAATTGCCCGCTGTGGAGTCTGGCCCAGGGTCGGGGCTCACGAAATCAGCAATTGAATCCTTGAACGGAACTGCTGCCGATCAGCAAGTCGACCAGAGTGATCTCGGGGATCCCCTCGCTCTCGCGCTGACTGGGCCGGTGACCATGTCGGGGGTGCCTTACGACGGCGGCTGCCTGGAGTATGGCGAAGCGGTTCTTGCCCGCAATCCAGCAGAGGTGCAGAGAATGCAGCTGCAGAAATCATACGGTGATGAGGTCGGCGTTCGGCTTCGAGCCGACCCGACTGTTGCGA
>JBAVTH010000290.1:0-2892 GCA_049696035.1 Ilumatobacteraceae bacterium | reverse complement strand
CGCGCGGATCGTCTCCTGCGCTCGTTCGGCCAGCCGCACGGCCTGGTCGCGTCCGGGTAGGTACGGGTTCGGCCAGACGACCTGCGCGTCGCCCAGCGCGACTGCGGCGTGCAGCGTCCAGTAGGGGTCGGCCAGGTGTGGGCGGGCCAGGCACACCAGGTCGGCGCGGCCGGCCATCAGGATGCCGTTCACGTGGTCGTGTTCGTAGATGTTGCCGACGGCCATGGTGGCGATGCCGGCCTCGTTGCGGATGCGGTCGCTGAACGGGGTCTGGAACATGCGTCCGTAGACCGGCCGGCCGTCGACGGTGGTCTGTCCTGCCGAGACGTCGATGATGTCGGCGCCGGCCTGCGCGAACCGGCGGGCGATCTCCACCGCTTCGTCGGGTGTGATGCCGTGCTGGCCCACCCAGTCGTTGGCGGAGATGCGCACCGACATCGGCTTGCCGGCCGGCCATGCGGCCCGCATCGCGGCGAACACCTCCAGCGGGTAGCGCATGCGGTTCTCCAACGAGCCGCCGTACTCGTCGTTGCGCACGTTCGACACCGGCGAGATGAACGAGGAGATCAGGTAGCCGTGGGCGGCGTGCAGTTCGATCATGTCGAACCCTGCGCGCTCGGCCATCTGCGCGGCAGCCACGAACTGTTCGCGCACCGCGTCCATGTCGGCGCGGGTCATCTCGCGCGGCACCTGGTTGGCGGCCGACCACGGGATCGGCGAGGCCGACATGACCTCCCAGTTGCCTTCGGCGAGCGGCGCGTCGCTGTCCTCCCAACCCAGTTGCGTGGAACCCTTGCGGCCGCTGTGGCCGATCTGGCAGCACAGCTTCGCCTCGGTCTCGGCGTGGACGAACGTGGTCAGCCGATGCCACGCAGCCTCGTGCTCGGGTGCGTACAGGCCCGGGCAGCCGGGGGAGATGCGCCCTGCGGGCGACACGCACGTCATCTCCGTGTAGACGAGGCCGGCGCCGCCCTTGGCCCGCTCGGCGTAGTGGGCGAAGTGCCAGTCGGTGGGGCAGCCGTCAATCGCCTTGTACTGCGCCATCGGCGACACCACCACCCGGTTCGCCAGCAGCATCTCTCGCAGGCGGAAGGGCGCGAACATGGGCGTGCGCCCCGCGCTGCCGCCGGCCTGGGCCTGGAACCAGTCCTCCGCTGCCCGCAACCACTGAGGGTCGCGCAGTCGCAGGTTCTCGTGGCTGATGCGCTGCGAACGGGTGAGCAGCGAGTAGTTGAACTGCACCGGGTCGAGATCGAGGTAGCGCTCGCACTGCTCGAACCACTCGAGGCTGTTGCGGGCCGCGGACTGCAGGCGCAGCACCTCCAGCCGT
Source organism: Ilumatobacteraceae bacterium (assembly GCA_049696035.1). Classification (GTDB taxonomy): domain Bacteria; phylum Actinomycetota; class Acidimicrobiia; order Acidimicrobiales; family Ilumatobacteraceae; genus UBA668. Next base: position 1,562 of record JBAVTH010000290.1, on the reverse strand, counting down.
CGTTCTTCCTGGTAGCGCTCGAACGCCTGCTGCATGGTCGGCTCGCTGTGCAGGAACTCGGCCAGCGCGATCGCGCTGTCGAACGCGAGGCGGCTGCCGGAGCCGATGGAGAAGTGGCCGGTGGCGGCCGCGTCGCCCATCAGCACGACGTTCTCGTGGTACCACCGCTCGCAGATCACGCGCGGGAAGTTCATCCACACCGCCGAGCCGCGCAGGTGGTTCGCGTTCGACATCAGTGCGTGGCCGTCGAGGTGGGCGGCGAACACGCGCTCGCAAGTGGCGACTGTCTCCTCCTTCGCCATCTGCTCGAAACCCCACGCGTCCCACGTCTGTTGGGTGCACTCGACGATCACGGTGGCTGTGTCGGCGTCGAACTGGTACGCATGCGCCCACATCCAGCCGTGCTCCGTGTGCTCGAAGATGAACGTGAACGCGTCGCCGAACTTCTGGTGAGTGCCGAGCCAGATGAACTTGCACAAGCGCACGTCGACGTCGGGGCGGAAGACGGCTTTGTACTCCTCGCGCACCAGCGAGTTGATGCCGTCGCAGGCGACGACGAGGTCGTACTGATGGCGGTACTCATCGGCGGAGCGGAACTCGCTCTGGAACTGCAGGTCGACGCCCAGCTCGCGGGCGCGGTCCTGAAGGATCAGCAGCATCCGCATGCGGCCGATGCCGGCGAACCCGTGCCCGGTGGAGACGGTGCGCTGCCCGCGGTGGATCACCGCGATGTCGTCCCAGTAGGCGAAGTGGTCGCGGATCGCCGCCGTGCTCTTCGGGTCGTTGCGTTCCATGTTGCCCAGCGCGTCGTCGCTGAGCACCACGCCCCAGCCGAACGTGTCGTCGGCGCGGTTGCGCTCCATCACGGTCACCTGGTGGCTCGAGTCGCGCAGCTTCATCGAGATCGCGAAGTACAGCCCGGCGGGGCCACCTCCCATGCAGAGAACCTTCATTGCGTTGCCCCCACGGCTCGTGTTCCGTGTGCAGTGTGCACCTTCCGGGAAACTATTTCAAGCTCGAAATAGTTTCGGCGGGCGGGCGGGCGGGCGGGTCGTGGTCGTTCGATCCGTGCGTGCACGATCATCGGGCTCGATGCACCGCGCCCCTCGTGCTCCTGCCCTCCGGCTTCTGGGGCCGAATCGTTCCGTTCCTGCTTCCGGGGCGGATTCGTCTCGGATTCCGGGACGACTGCGGCACCTGTTCCGTCGTTCGTCTCGTACGCGTGCGTCGGCTCTACGGTGCCGGGGCGGAGGCCACGACGGCGTGCATCGTGAGACTCATCGAGAACCGATCCCGGCGGGCGGCCTGGTGGATCTTCGACACGAATCGATCCCGCTCCGCGGGCGCGAGTTGATCCTTCTCGATGAGGTCATCGGCGAGGCTCTGCATCGAGAAGCACCCGTCGGGTGCGGGGGTCTCGTCGGGGTTCCATGCAGTCCAGGTGTGCGTGGCCTCGGTGCCGGCGACCGGGCTCAGGCCGGCGCCGCGGGCGAGATCATGAAGCCTCCGACCGATGTTCGAGGGCCGGCCACGCTCGGTGCGCATCGCGTTGCGAACCATCG
>JBAVTH010000289.1:0-9020 GCA_049696035.1 Ilumatobacteraceae bacterium | reverse complement strand
TCGCGGCACGGCTCGACGCAGTGTTCACCTCGCCGCCCGCAGCACTGACGGCGCTGCCCGCGGCAGACCGCTCGGCGCTGGTGCGGATCCTGCGCACGCTGGGTGAGCCCGCCACCGGCGAGTGGCTGCCCAGCCGCTCCCTGCGCTGAGCCAACCGGGGGCGCCGGCGGATAGGGGCGAAGGTCCGTGGTGGGCGGGCCCACGGAGTCGTACGGTCAGGAGCGAATGTTCCGGATCGTCCGCCATCAGGCTCTCACTGCATCCACCTTCCTGTGGGAGGTCGAGGCCCCCGACATCGCCGCCGCTGCGCAACCCGGACAGTTCGTGATGGTGCGCCTGCACGACGGCGCCGAGCGCATCCCCCTCACGATCGCCGATTTCGACCCCGTCCGCGGCACGGTGACGGTCGTGGTACAGGCGCTCGGGCGTTCCACGGGCGAGATGCGCGATCACTATCGCGAGGGCGACTCCTTCGCCGACTTCGTCGGACCGCTGGGCATGCCCACCGAGATCGCACCCGCCGAGCCTGCAGGCAGCCGTCATGTGGTGCTCGTCGGCGGCGGTCTCGGCGTGGCGCCCGTGTTTCCACAGCTGCGCGCCTTCAAGCAGGCCGGCAACCGCACCACCTGCATCGTCGGCTTCCGCACCGCCGAGCTGCAGTTCTGGGAGGACCGGCTCGGGGCCTGGGCGGATGAGCTGATCATCTGCACCGACGACGGCAGTGCCGGCCGGCCGGGCCTGGTCACGGAAGCCCTGGCCGAAGTGGTCGCCACCGACCGGCCCGACCTGGTGGTGGCGATCGGGCCGATGGTGATGATGCGAGCCTGCGCCGACACGACCCGCGCCGCGGGCGTGCACACGGTTGCCTCGCTGAACACGATCATGGTCGACGGAACCGGCATGTGCGGCTCGTGCCGCGTCAGCGTGGACGGCGTCACCCGCTTCGCCTGCGTCGACGGCCCCGACTTCGACGCCCATGCTGTCGACTTCGACGAACTGCTGCAGCGCAACCGTCGGTTCAAGGACGACGAGCTGGCAGCGGCGGCCGACTACGAGCACCGCTGCCAGGTCGAGCAGACGCTGTTCGTGCAGGGCAAGCGCACGTACAAGAAGCTGCGCGAGGTCGAGCCCACCAAGGTGCCGATGCCGGTGCGCGACCCGGAGGTGCGGTCGCACACGTTCGACGAGGTCACGCTGGGCTACTCGCTGTCGGAAGCATTGCGCGAAGCCGAACGATGCATCCAGTGCAGCCGGCCGACCTGCATCAGCGGCTGCCCGGTCTCCATCGACATCCCGCGCTTCATCCGCCACCTGCTGGTGAAGGACGTGGATGGCGCGCTGGGCGTGATCCGCGAGGCGAACATCCTCCCTTCCGTGTGTGGCCGGGTGTGCCCGCAGGAGACCCAGTGCGAGAGCCAGTGCGTGATCGCCCGCAAGATGGAGCCGGTCGCGATCGGCCGGCTCGAGCGCTTCGTCGGCGACCACGGCAAGGTCGCGACACCCACCATCGCCGCCTCGCGCGGCAAGCGGGTCGCCGTCGTCGGCTCCGGCCCCGCCGGTTTGGCGTGCGCTGCCGACCTCGCCCGCGCTGGCGTCGACGTCACCATCATCGAGGCGCTGCACGTCACCGGAGGCGTCCTGCGCTACGGCATCCCCTCCTTCCGCTTGCCACGCGAGATCATCGACCGCGAGGTGGCCGGCCTGCTCGACCTCGGCGTGCACATCGAGACCGACAAGGTCGTCGGTCGCACCTTCACGGTCGAAGACCTGCTCACCACTCGTGGCTTCGATGCCGTCTTCCTCGGGGTGGGCGCCGGCGCCCCTTCCTTCCTCGGCATCCCCGGCGAGAACGCAGGTCGGGTGATCAGCGCCAACGAGTTCCTCACCCGCGTCAACCTGATGGGCGGCGATCGCTTCCCCGACATCGACACTCCCGTGGGCATCGGCACCGACGTGGTGGTCATCGGCGCCGGCAACACCGCCATGGACTGCATGCGCGTCGCCCGCCGCCTGGGCGCGGATGTGCGCTGCGTCTACCGCCGCTCGCGCGCCGAGGCCCCCGCCCGGCTGGAGGAGCTCCACCACGCCGAGGAGGAGGGAGTGCGGTTCCAGTTCCTGCACAATCCGGTGGAAGTGCTCACCGACGACAGCGGCAGGGTGCGCGGGCTACGGGTAGAGCGGATGGAGCTGGGCGAACCCGACGAGTGGGGCCGACGGCGGCCACTGCCCACCGGCCACGTCTCGGAGCTGGCGTGCGACACGGTGATCGTCGCGCTCGGAACCAACCCGAACCCGATCGTCACCCGCAACACCGCCGGCCTCGAGCTCGACTCGCGCGGGTACGTCGCGGCCGACCCGTTGAGCCAGGCCACCAACCTGCCCGGCGTGTTCGCCGGCGGCGACATCGTCACCGGCGGCGCCACGGTCATCCTGGCGATGGGCGCCGGTCGCCGCGCCGCCGCAGCGATGCTCGACTACCTCGATGGCAAGGGCACGGAGAGCACCATCGCGGTGGCCGGCGGCCGTGTCTGCCCACGGTGCCATCGACCGATGGACGACGACGACGAGGGCGTGTGCTGCGCCGGCAGCGTGGTCGCGTGGAAGTGCAGCGAGTGCGCCAAGCGCAGCGAGGGCTTCGCCTTCCCGTACGGCCGCTGCCCGGCCTGCGGCGGCACGCTCGAGTCGATCGATCTCTCCGAGCCCGACGACGTGGCGATGGAAGCCATCCGGCACGCGTTCGAGATCGAGCTCGGTGGCCGCGACTTCTACGTGGCAGCCGCACAGAGCACCGACGACCCGGAGCTGCGCGACATGTTCGAGCGGCTGGCGAAGATGGAGCGCGAGCACATCGACACCTTGGTGCACCGCTATCACATCCCCTCGCCCGCCGACGCCGACGGCAACCTGCATCCGGGGGTGCTGCAGGCTGGTGGCCCCACCACGTTCGAGGATCCGCTGGCGCTGGTGGAGATGGCGATCACGCTCGAACGCCGCGCCGAGCAGTTCTTCCTCGAGCGCATCGAACGCGCCGCACCGGCCGCGCGTGAGCTGTACTGCGAGCTCGCCGCGGAGGAGCGCGAGCACGTCGACCTGCTCGTGACCGAGCTCGCTGCCCTGCGCGAACACCGCCGCGGCCTGCTCTAGCCACCGCTCGGCGGCGCCCGGCGCTCAGTCGGCCAGGCGGCGCACCAGCGCCACCAGGTCGTCGACGTCGTGGACCGCTACCACCTCTCCGGTGTCGACGATCTCTGCGTGACCCACGATCTCCCCACCCTCCGCCGGGCGCGCCAGCAGACGCAGCATCAAGGTGACCGTGGAACGGCCCGAGCGCTGGACGAAGTCGGCCACACGGTCAGGATGCGCCCGCGACGTCCAACGACCGTCCGATCTCGGCCAGTTCATCGCACAACGGCAGACCCAGCTCACCCAAGGAGCGAGCGCCGCGCAGCACCATCTCCCTGGCCGCTGCACGTCTGCCGGCAGACAGCAGCGCACGGGTCGCGACCAGGTAACGGCGCTCCTCCAACGGCTCGCACTCGATGCCCAGGTCCAGCAGGCGCATGCCCTCGTCGACATCGCCGCGGGTGAACGAGTCGTCGGCCACGATGTCGACCAGCGAAAGGTAACGACGGCGCAGCCGCTCACGCGGCCCGGCAGCCCAGTCCTCGTAGGCATCTGCGGGTAGCAGGTCGCCGGCGTAGGCGCCCAGCGCGAGACGGGCGAGCCCGGCGCGCTCGGCGGCCGGGGCATCGAAGGCCGCCGCCACGCCGGCCTCGAACTGGGCCACGTCGGTGCTCACCCCGGCGGCAAGGCCCAGCGCGTCGCCCGTGCGGGCCACAAGGTCACCTGACTGGCTGCGGATGCGATGGAGCAGGTTGCGCAGCCGCGACCGGCCGGTGGCGACGTCGGCCTCGGGCCACAGGGCATCGATGGCCTGCTCGCTGGTGAGCGTGCCACGCAGGGCCAGCAGCTTCACCAGTGTGGCCGGGTTGCCGGGGGCGGGCGTGACCAGCTCCACGCCGTGCACGACGGCAAAGCCGCCCAGCAGCACGATCCGCCGTTGGGCCCCGGCCGACTCCTCCGCACCGCCGGGCCAGACGTCGGCGAGCATCGCGACGACCACCGGCTCGTGGCGTTGCGGGATGTCGGGAACGCCGATCTGCTCGACGAGCTCGAGAGCCCGCTCGATGTGCTTCGTCGCCGCGTGGCGGTCTCCCAACCGCTTCGCCGACAGCGCCCGGAAGAGCACGCGGATCCACTTCGCCCGGATCGTCGCATAGGGCTGGCCGTCGAGGTGGTCGAAGATCTCGATGGCCCGTTGCGGATCGCCGTACATCGCCTCCAGGCGGCCGTCGAGCACGTCGAGCAGCGCTTGGGTGCCGCCGTGCCCGACCCGCGCGGCCACCCGGGCTCGGTACTCCTGGGCGCCGGACCGGTCGCCCAGACCGCCCAACAGGTCGGCTCCATAGGCGAGGAACTCCTGGCCGCTCACCTCCGCCAGCCAGTTGCCCGGGTTGCGCTCCACCTCGTCGAGCCAGCGCCGCGTGCCATCGAGGTCGCCGACGTGGGCGCGCACGATGGCCACCGCCCAGGCGCCGTATGCGGTGGTGATCGCGTCGCCGAGACGACGGCCCACCTCCCACGCGTCGCGACCGGCTGCCTCGGCTTCCACCGAGCGGCCGAGATGGTCGAGGATGTCGCTGTAGTAGGTGAGCGCGATCGCCCAGTCGCGCGACCCCGAGGGCAACAACGCCAGCGACTGGGCCTGCTGCTCGGCGGCCACCGCGGCACGTCCGCCGTGGTAGTTCACCATGTGTGCGACGCGGCCCAGCGCCTCGGCTTCCCACTGCCGCTCGCCCAGCAGCCGGAAGAGACCGGCGGCCTCCGTGAAGCAGCGATCGGCGGTGGCCAGGCTCTCGGGAGTGGAGCGCCACGCATGAGCGATGCCCATCGCCAGCAGGGTGCGCCCGCGCGTTGCGGCCTCGTCCGGTTCCAGCTCGCCGAGCAGCTCCTCGGCGCGGGTGATCGCCTCCGGCGAGGCGTTGCGTGAGAGATCTCGCACCTGTTCGGCACGCAGCCCTCGCTGCAACGGCCCAGGGACGACCGCTGCCAACCCACGATCGACCCATGCGATGCGCTGGGTGGGCACCCTCAGCTCCGCCGCGCGCGCTCCGCTGAGCAGCAGCTCCGGATGGCGGAGCACCCGTTGCTCGCCGAGCACGGTGAGGACGGCGTCGAACTCACCCACCGAAAGGTCGAGCAGGTCGCTCCATCGGCGCGCGGCCATGGATGTCGCGAGAGCCTCCAGCTCGCCGAGCGACACGAGGAAGGCAACCGCGGTCGCGGCGTCGTAGCAGCTCGCGACGGCGGCGGCCTGCTCGCTGTCGAGGTGGGCGCCACGGCCCAACACCTCGCGCACCGGATCGGCCAGCACCCGCCAGGTCCCGGACGCACGCGTGGGCAGCCCGCTCTCGACGAGCCGTTCGAAGGCCCGTGGGCCGGCAGCCAGGGCGCACACCTCCGGCGACAGCAGCGGCGGCAGCGCCAACGCCGCCATCCGCTCCCGATCGTCGCCGAGCAGGTCGTCGAGCAGGCGATCGAGCGTGTCCACCGGCTCGGTGACGGTGGGGTCGGTTGCACCGCTGACGGCCGCCAGCCCCACCGCCGCCGGCCAGCCGTCGGTGCGGCGCAGCAGCTGATCGGCCGGTTCGGGAGCGAGACCGGCCACCACCGCCACCTCCTCGGCCGTGAAACGGAGGTCGTTGACCGTGACCCACACCATGTCGGCGCGCAGCCTGCGAGTGAGAGCCCGAGCCATGCCGCGACCGGCCACCACGAGACGGTGCGGAGCGGCGAGGTCGTCGGCCAACGAACGCAGCCAGTCGGCGGCCGCATGATCGGCGAAGTGCACCTCGTCGACGAACAGCGCGACACCGTCGCGGCGCACGCTGAGCGCACCCAGCAGCCCGTCGAGCTGTTCGTCGGGATCGGTGCTGCGCAGCGTCTCGGCGAGGTCGGCCATGCCACCGCGGCGCAGCCCGCGGGCGAGCGCTGCCGCCAACCCGTCGGTACCGCACTCGTCGGACAGTCGCACACGCACCGGGGCCAACCCGGTGGCCAGCAGCAGTTGCTCGGCGAAGGTGGTCTTGCCCCAGCCGCCGGGCGCATCGAGCAACACCACGCGGGCTGATTCGACGCGCGGCAGTACGTGCGCCCGCTCCACCCAGAGGTGACCCTCCGCTCCCATCACGGGGCCGAATCTAGGTGCTGACGACGTGGGCGAGCGCACCGCGCCCGAAGCGACGGATCGTGATCGTCTGCATCACACCCAGGAGCACTGCGATCGACGCGACCACCACCAGGCCCGGGAGCACAGCGCCCAGCGCACAGACGCCCGCAGCGAGCGCGACCGCCACCACCCGCTCCGGCGCCAGGCGGTGCACGACGCGGAACTGGAAGCCCAGCAGACCACCGACGAAGCTGACCACCGAGAGCGCCAGCAGCCACCGGTCGTCGACGGTGAGATGGCCGTCGGGATGCGGGATGAGGTGCTTCACCACGACCGCGTAGAGGATGAGACCGAACACGATCGGGAAGTGCCCGAACGTGAACAGATCACGAGCGAACCTGCCCCTGCTCGCACCCACGGCGGCGCGCAGCGTGTGCTCACCGACGGCGGGGATGAACGCGAAGTACGTCCACCACAACATGCAGGCAACGGCAACCGCAACCACGATCGCGAACGCGGTGAGTCGATCGAGGCCGATCTCGCTGGCCGTCGCGCCGGCGGCGATGAGCACCTCGCCCAGCGAGATGATGACGAACAGGGAGTGCCGTTCCGCGAAGTGCACGGGGTTGATCGCCCACTCACCCGATGCGGCGCGCAGCCCGCCGATGACGTTCAGCGACGCGGCGACGATCCAGATGACGACCCGGGTGTCGGCGTGGAAGAACGCACCGACGAGCACCAGCACCGGGGCGACGGACGCGACGCTCGTGTACCGGAGGAAGGCAGCGCGCAGCTTCGGGTCGAACAACGAGACGCTGCCCTGCATGCCGAGCACGAGCAGCTGCACACCCAGGTACGCGGCGGCGAACCACACACCGGTGCCGTGGTATGCGTGGGGGATGCTGATCGCCATGATCAGCGTGACGGGGATGCAGCCGAGCACCAGCACCCGCGTGCGAGCCGTGCGCTGCAGGTCGATCGCACTGCCTGCCCAGGTGAACTGCGACCACTGCCACCACACGAGCAGCGCGACGAGAAAACCCTTGGCGGTACCTGTGCCCGATGGGTGATGGCTGATCAACGAGGCGATCTGGGTGACCGCGAAGACGAAGACGAGATCGAGGAACAGCTCGAGGTTGGTGGCATGGCGCTCGGCGACCTCGCCGGGCTGCGCCTCGCTCACCGTTGAACCCTCTGCTGCGCCGCGTTCGCGTGAGCAGGGAAGCCCTCGTGAGCACTCATCGCCAGGATGGTGGGGGTCATCCGGGCCAATGCCGCGGCATCGGAACGGGCGATGGCGGTGCGCTTCAGGAACGTGTCGGCGGTGATGCCGCTGCTGACGTGGGCGAAGCCACCGGTGGGCAGGCTGGCCGGGCAGCCGATCACGAAGTTGCCGGCGCTGAACAGGGTGTGCTGCCCGACGAGGATCTCGCCGGCGTTCACGAGCGCGCCGAGCAGTTCGGCTTCCGCCTCGGCAGCGACCGCGACCTGCAGGTGCTCGGGGGCCCAACGGTTCACCACCGCTGCGGCCTCGCCAAGGTCGCCGACGAGCACGCAGCCACCGTTCGGGCCGAGCGCGGCGCGAGCTGCCTCGGCGCGGGCCGCCGGCAGCGTCGCAAGCTGCCGTTCGAGCTCGATGTCGATCGCGTCGGCCAGCGCGGCGCTGGTGGAGACCAGCAGCACCGCGCTGTCGGTGCCGTGCTCGGCCTCGTTCAGCAAGTCGGCCGCGGCCAGGCGCGGGTGCGCGCTGTCGTCGGCGATGACCACGCTCTCCGTCGGCCCGAGGATCATCATCGTGGCCACGCCGTAGCGCTGCATCTCCACCTGTGCACACGCAACGGGAGGGCTGCCGGGACCGACGATCTTGCGCACCTGCGGGATGGTCAGCGTGCCGAAGCCGAGCGCGGCCACGCCGGCCGGGCCGTTGACCCGGAACACGTTGTCGATGCCCAGCTTGCGGCACACCAACAGCACCGCCGGGTCGATGCGGCCGCTGCCGTCTGGCATCGGCGGCACCACCAGCGCGAGCGTGGGCACGCCCGCCACCGTGGCCGGCACGGCCAGCTGGTAGGCGACGCTCGGGTAGCTGGCCTTGCCACTGGGCACGAACAGCCCGGCGCTGGTGATCGGTGTGATCTTCTCGCCAACGGTGAGGCCGGGTTCGCTCTCGAAGCTCCAGTCGGAGGCGCGGGCCATGAGCTGCTCGTTGAACGCTCGCAGATGGGCGATCGCGTCGTCGATCGCGGCGTCGACTTCCGGGCTCACGGCGGCGGCGGCGAGCTCGTCGTCGGTGGCACGCAGCTGGTGCGGTTCGAGCACGACCCTGTCGAAATCGCGCAGCGCACGGCAGACGGCCTCGTCGCCGTTGGTGCGCACGTCGTCGATGATCCGGCCGATCGAGGCCTTCAGCTCGGCATCGAAGATCGCCGTGAGGCCACGGTCGCACAAGGCGCGGCGCTCGCCCTCGCTCATCCGGGCCCAGGTCATCCGTCGCATCACCGGCATGACCGTTGACGCTACCGGCGGTCCGGACCGGCATCCAGCCGGCGGCCCGCCCCGCGCCGACTCTCTCGCCCATGCGCCCTCACGTTCACGTCATGACCCGACTGCGGCGCGCCCGGTCGATCGCTGACGTGAACGGGGTCGGGTTCGGGTTCGGCCGACGACGAGCGATCACACCGGTGGGCGCTTGTGGAACCACGGATCGGCCTGCTCCAGTTGCGCGGCGAGTTGCACGAGGATGTGGTCGTCGCCGGCACGGGCCATCAGATGGGTGCCGACAGGTAGGCCG
>JBAVTH010000288.1:0-8720 GCA_049696035.1 Ilumatobacteraceae bacterium | reverse complement strand
GTACATGTCCTTCGAGCGCAGCAACTTCCGGCTCGATGTGATCCATGAGCTCGACGACCAGCGCGTGCGCGACCCGCTGTGCCCCTCGGTGCTCGTCGTACGCGCCCGCAAGCAAGGCGACTGATTCGATCGTTGCACCTGCGAGTGGGTGCACGATCGTCCCTGACACCGCGACGATGCAGCCCCGGAAGCCGAGCGGGCCGTGCTCACACCAGTGAGTACTCGGCCTCCACCAGCTCTGCGGGGCGCGGGCGGCCGAAGAGGTAGCCCTGGCCGCGATCGCAGCCGATCTCGCGCAGCCGGGTGAGCTGCAGTGGCGTCTCGACGCCTTCGGCCACCACTGACAACCCCAGCGAGTGACCGAGGTTGATCACGGCCTCCACGATGGTGGAGTCCTCCTGGTCGATGCCCAGGCCGTTGACGAAGGTTCGGTCGATCTTGATCGCCTCCACGGGGAAGCGCTTGAGGTAGGTGAGCGAGGAGTAGCCGGTGCCGAAGTCGTCGACCGCGAGGTGCAGGCCAAGGCTGCGCAGCTCGCGCAACGCGATGGTCGCTGCCTTCACGTCGGCCATCAACGCGGTCTCGGTGATCTCCAACCACAACGCTCCGGCCGACACGCCGGCTTCGGCCAGTGCATCGGCCACCACGTCGACGAGTTGGCTGCTCATCAGCTGGCGCACGCTCACGTTGACCGAGACCGACAGGTCCGTGAAGCGCTGCGTGCTGTTGCGCCACTGGCCCAGCTGGGCCAGCGAGGCGCGCAGCACGGCGGCGCCCACCTCGCCGATCAACCCGGTCTCCTCCGCCATCGGCAGGAACTGATCGGGGCCGAGCAGGCCGCGGTCGGGGTGCCGCCAGCGGGCCAGCACCTCGAAGCCCATCAGGTGCCCGTTCCCGAGCTGCACGATCGGTTGGTAGTAGGGCACGATCTCGCCGCGCTCCAACCCGCGGCGCAGCTCGTTGGTGGTGCGCAGGGTGAGCACCGTCGCATCGTGGCTGCCGGGTGCGAAGACCTCGACGCAGTCGCGACCACGAGCCTTCGCGCGGTACATCGCCGCGTCGGCGTCGCGCAGCATCTCGGTGGTGGTGACCCCTTCGCGGTCGGAGATGGTGATGCCGATGCTGGCCGTCACGAACAGCTCGGCGTCGTCGATCACGAGAGGCTTCGCGATCTCGGCCCGCAGCTGCTCGGCAGCATCGAACGGGTCGTAGCTGCCGCTGATGTCGCGCAGCATGACGATGAACTCGTCGCCACCGAACCGGCCGAGCATGTCGCGATCGCGAACGACCGATCGCAGGCGCTCGCTCATCGACTGCAGCAGTTGGTCACCGGCGTCGTGGCCGAGGCTGTCGTTGATCACCTTGAAGTTGTCGATGTCGATGAACAGCACGGCGATCGAGCCCGGCTCGGCCTTCTCCAGGTAGCCGCCGAGGCGTTCGAGGAAGCGGAACCGGTTGGGTAGGCCGGTGAGGCCGTCGTGGGTGGCCGCCCACTCCAGCCGCTCCGCGTTGTGGCGTTGCTCGGTGACGTCCTCGATGTGCGCGATCGCGAGCGAGCCGCCCTCGCCGTCGTCCATCACCGAGACCCAGGTACGGGCCCACACCACGCCACCATCGCCGCGGATGTAGCGCTTCTCCATGCGATAGTTGTCGACCTCGTGATCGGCTGCGCGCCGCATCAGCGAAGCGTTGCGCTGCCAGTCGTCGGGGTGGCTGATCTCCTCCACGGTGCGCCCGATCAGATCGTTGCGGCTGCGACCCAACATGTGCATCAGCGACTCGTTCACGTCGATGAGCACCCCACCCGGCGCCGTCGACAGCGCCATGCCCGTGGGAGCGCCGTGGAACGCCAACCGGAAGCGCTCTCTGGCCTTCTCCAACCGGTGTGCTTCGGCCACCCGCACGGTGACGTCGCGCAGCGCGATCACGAAACGATCGGGGTCGCGCATCGGCAGGTTGGCGTCGGCCTCGAGGAGCACCTCCGACCCGTCGGGCCGCACGAACGTCAACGTGGGTGTGACCATGGTCTCGCCCTGTCGCGCGGCCCGCCACAGCTCGACCAGCCGAGCGTGGTCGAGGTGGGAGAACAGCTCGACGAAGTAGCGCCCTCGCAGGGCATCGCCGCTGAGCCCTGTGAGCGTCACCGTGTTGGCGTTGACTTCGCGAATGCTGCCGTCGCGGGCCAGCACGACCAGCGCGTCGGGAAGGTCGTCGAGGAACTGACGCACCTCGAGCTCGGCGTGCTCCAGCTCGTCGATCTTCTCGTGCAGCCGTTCGGACCACTCCCTGGACTGGCGGAAGCCGGCGTACTGCGCACCCGACCACAGCGCGCCGAGCAGCAGTCCGATCGCCGCCGTCGCGTGGCTGGTGGTGCCGTCGTGCATCACGTAGCGCCAGGTGGCGATCCACAGCCCGACCGACACCAGGCCGTTCACCAGGATCAGGCGGGTGAGCGCCGGGCGCCGCGACGCGATGCGCGCGCCGGCGGGCAGTGCCGATGCAACGGCGATGCCGGTGAGGCCGATCAGCCACGCTGCAGTCGACACGGTGAGCGATGCCGCCGTGCGATGCCCGACATGGGCTGCCGACACGATGTCGCCGATCGTCAGCAGCGAGATGCCGAGCGACAGCGCCACTCGAGCCGGCGACCGGTCGATGAGCAGCAGGAGCAGCACGACCGAGGCGATGAACGCACCCGCCGCCGGGTACAGCAGCACGAGGATCTGGTTCACGAGCGCCAGGTTCGCGAGGTTGCGTCCGCCGGGCGAGATCACCAGCTCCCACGCGATGAAGGTGATCGCCAGCGCCATCAGGGCCGAATCGAGCACGTGGACCATCACGGCCGTGCGACCGGCCGTGCGCATGTGCTGCAGCAGGAACCAGATCAAGCAGGCGAAGTAGACGAGGAAGCACACGTCGACCGGCGACGGCCACCGCTCGCCCAGCCACGACGAGACACGGAGGGTGAGCAGCAGCTCTCCGGCCGCGAACGCGACCAGCCCGGCCACGATCAGGCGCCAGTGGCGGTGCTCCTCCACCAGCGACCGGCGCCAGGCGACCGCCACTCCGAGGAGTGACACGGCGAACAGGCTCGGGTCGGTCCAGCGCGCCCACGAACCGAGCCCGGCGGTGCCCACCACGAACGCGACGAGGTACACGCACGCGACGATCCCCAGCGACGCGAGCGCGACGCGCCGGCCCCACCGCGCACTCGGTTCGAACGCCGTTCGACGTTGCTCGTCGATCTCACCGGACTGCATCGCCGCCGCTGTCTCCTCGTCCCCAGCCGACCCGCCGGTCGGCCGACACTCGTGAATGCGTGAAAGATATCACTCTTGGCGTTCGATGTGCCACCATTCGTCAAGTCGTTGACGAATGGGCTCCTCGCCGAGCAGACCTTCCTCGAGGCGGATCTCCAGCAGGAACGCCAGTGCCTTGCCCACCAACGGGCCTGGGGGCACGTTCAACTGGGCCATCACTTCGGCCCCGTTGAGCTCGGGCCGGATGGCAGCGAGCTCCTCGTGAGCCGCCAGCTCGGCGATGCGGGCCTCCAGATCGTCCATCCGCCGCGCCAGCATCAGCGCCTTCTTCTCGTTGCGAGTGGTGCAGTCACAGCGAGTGAGCACGTTGAGCTCCTGCAACAGCGGCCCGGCGTCGCGCACGTAGCGGCGCACTGCGGAGTCGGTCCAGCCCATCGCATAGGTGTGGAAGCGCAGGTGCAGGGCCACCAGCTCGGTGACCGCCTGCACGTCGTCGTTGCTGTAGCGCAACGCCTCCAGTCGCTTGCGGGTCATGCGCGCGCCGACCGCGTCGTGATGGTGGAACGTGACGCCCTTGCCCTTCTGGTACCCGCGAGTGCGCGGCTTGCCCACGTCGTGGAACAGCGCCGCCAACCGCGTGCGCCGGAAGTCGAAGGGCGCCCGTCCCTCCGGCTGCTCAGCGGGAGGGCGGACGTTCTCCATCACCGCCAAGGTGTGGGTGAGCACGTCCTTGTGGCGATGGATCGGGTCCTGCTCCAAACGCATCATCGGCAGCTCCGGGAGGAACTCGTCGGCCAGCCCGGTGTCGATCGCGAACCAGAGGCCGGCCGTGGGATGCGGCAGCGTCATCAGCTTGTCGAGCTCGTCGCGGATGCGCTCCGCCGACACGATCTCCAGGCGGCCCTTCATCGCCTTCACGGCTGCGACCAGCTCCGGCACCGGGGTTGCCTGCAGGCGGGCGATGAACCTCGCGGCGCGCAGCATGCGCAGCGGGTCGTCGCTGAAGCTGATCTCCGGCGCCAGCGGCGTGCGCAAGGTGCGAGTGAGCAGATCGACCGCACCACCGAAGGGATCGACGAGCGTGGGTGAATCGGAGGTGAGCTCGAGCGCCATCGCGTTGATCGTGAAGTCGCGCCGCGACAGGTCGGCCTCGATCTGGTCGCTGAACTCCACCTCCGGCTTGCGTGAGTCGTCGTGGTAGGCCTCGGCCCGATGGGTGGTGATCTCGTAGACACGGTCGCCGTGGGGCCCGTGCTTCTTGGCCCCGATGGTGCCGAAGCGCTCACCCTGCGTCCAGATGGCGTCGGCCCAGCCGCGCAGCAGCTGCTTGATCTGCTCGGGCCGGGCGTCGGTGGTGGCATCGAAGTCGAACAGCTCGTGAAAGCCGACGCTGCCACCGGGAGCATCGCCGGCCGTCGCGCCGGTCGAGGCCGCCGCGCCGGCGGCATCGCCGGCCAACAGGTCGCGCACGGTGCCGCCAACGAGGTACAACCGGTGACCCGCGGCCCGGAACCGATCGCTGAGCGGCGCCAGCTCCTGCAGCACCGGTTGGAAACGCGGAGGGATCACAGCAGCTCTTCGTGTTCCCAGTAGTCGCGCGCCTGGCGCACGGCGCCGCCACCAGGGCCGCCACTGGTGGCCGGCTCGAACGGTGCCCCGGTCTCGGTGGCCATCTCGCGCAGCACCGTTGCCGACGAGAACGTGAGCGCATCGAGGTCGTAGCCGCCTTCGAGCATGACCAGTCGCCGGCCCGCCGGCACGAGCGACAGCACCCGTCGAGTGAGCGGTGCGTAGTCGCCGGCGGCCAACGCCAGTTCGGTGATCGGGTCGTTGCGGTGGGCGTCGAAGCCCGCCGAGACGATGACCCAGGTGGGCGCGAACTTGTCGGCGATGGGCGCCACCAGCTGGTCGAACGCGTAGAGGTACACGTCGCCGGTGGCCCCCGGCGGCACCGGGATGTTCACGGTGGTGCCTCGAGCGGCGCCTTCGCCGACCTCGGTGTGGCGGCCCGTCCCCGGGTACAGCGGCCATTGGTGCAGGCTCACGAACAGCACGCGCGGGTCGTGGTAGAAGACAGCCTGCGTGCCGTTGCCGTGGTGCGCGTCGTAGTCGAAGATCATCACCCGTTCGCCCTGGTCGGCCAGTGCCGCGGCCACCACTGCCACGTTGTTCACGAAGCAGAAGCCCATCGACTCGTCGCGGGTGGCGTGATGGCCGGGAGGGCGCACGGCGCAGAACGCCGCATCGCCGCGACCGTCCTGCAGTGCCTTCACCGCGGTGAGGCCGGCGCCGGCCGCCAGCGTTGCCGCCAGCCACGAACCGGCGCTGGCATAGGTGTCGGCGTCGAGCCGGCCGCCGCCGGCTGCGCAGATGCCTTCGATCCGATCGAGGTACGCCACGGGGTGCACGCGCTCCAGGTCGTCGCGAGTGGCGGCGAGCGGGTCGAGCGCCACCATCGCCTCGCCGACACCGGAAAGGCGAACGCCGTCGAGCACGGCCTGCAGCCGCTCGGGTCGCTCCGGGTGCCGCGGGCCGGCCAAGTGCTCGAGATAGGCGGCATGGGTGGCGAACAGCACGGTCACGTCACGCGACGCTATCGGCCGAGCCACACCTGCGAAGTTCCGGCGGCCCGGTGAGCAGCTACCGTCAAGGCGGTGAGCAGCAGGCCGTCGAACAGCACGCCGCCGTACGGCGCGGCGCAGGCGCCCGACGCGGCCCGGTCGTCGCTGGTGCTGCGCGGCGCCGATGTCTCGTGCCGTGTGCAGCCCTGGTCGTTCCAGCCCGACACCGCGCAGCTGGTGCTGTACCACCAGCAGCGGTTGCCGTCGCTCGCCGACCTCCAGCGCTGGACCGATCGCCTGAGCGAGCTGGGCTACACCAAGGTGCGCACCACTGCGCTCAGCACGCCCGCCGGGTTGCGGGCGGAGTCGGCCGGCTTCCGCTCCATCCAGGAGCTGGTGCTCCTCGAGCACACCGCACCACGAGCCGCCGCGCGACACGCAACGCTCTCCACCCATCGCCTGCTCGTCTCGCAGCACGCCGAAGCAAGCTCCATCGACATCGCGGCCTTCGGCGACGACTGGGCGCTGGAGCCGACGGCGGTCGGCGACGTGTGCAACGCCACCCCGCGCCATCGCGCCCGCGGCGCGGGAGCCCCCCTCGCCGCGTACGCGATCACCGGTCGCGACGCGAAGCAGGGTTTCCTGCAGCGGCTCGCCGTCGCGCCTCAGCAGCAGCGCAACGGTCTGGGTCGGGCCCTGGTGCTCGATTCGCTGCAGTGGCTCGCCAGGTGGCGCGTCGCGCGCGTGCTGGTGAACACCCCCACCGACAACCAGCCGGCGCTCGCGCTCTACGAGCAGTTGGGCTTCCGACGCCTCAGCGAACGCCTGCGGGTGTATGAACTGGCCCTGACATGAGCCACGTCGCCACGCTGCCACCACGTGTGCCCTCGGCTGCACGCCGGGCGCCTCGTCGCCTGCTCGGCGGTGCTGCCCTGCTGTGTGCCTCGGTGGCCGCCGGCATGGCCCCGGCGGCGCCCGCGCAGGCACTCGCGCCGCGCATGACCTTGGTCTCCCAGACACCGTACGCCGTGGCCGCCGACGCCACCGTGGCGGTCGTCGTCGCCCTCCCCGCAGCGCTCGACGTCGCCACCCTCACCGATGCCACGTTGGTGGTCACCGCCTACCGGCCGGTGACCACGCGTTCGGAGGTCACCAGCGCCGAGCGCGGCGAGCTCACTCGGCCCGCCGACACGATCGACGTGCCCTTCGCCGCGCTCACTCAGCCGGCACCCGGTCAGCTCGGCGCGACGATCACCCTCGAGACCGACACTCGCACGCGCGACGCCCTGCAGCTGTCGAAGGCCGGCCTCTACCCCCTCGTGCTCGAGCTGCAGCAAGGTGGCAACGTGCTCGCCGAGCTGCTCACGTTCGTGCATCGCCTGCCCTCCGCCGCCGAGCCGGCGGAGGTGCCGCTCCCAGTGGCCGTGGCGATGACCACCACCTCGCCGGTCGTCATCGGCGACGACAACCAGGTGGTCGTCGACGAAGCCGTCGTCGCCGAGCTCGGCCGCCTCGCCGATCTGCTGGAAGCGTCCACCGTGCCCATCGCGGTGAGGGTGCCACCGGCGCTGCTGCTCGCCGTCGGCAGCCACGGCGACGACGGCGCCGCGCTCGCCCAACGGCTGGCGGCAGGGCTGGCCGCCAACGAGGCGCTGTCCTCGCCGCGCTACCCGCTCGACCCGTCGCTGGCAGCAGCGGCCGGTCAGCAGGCGTTGTACACGCAGTGGCTGCGCGACGGCGAGGACGACCTCACCGGCTTCACCTCCACCCTTCCGGCGAGCACGGTCGCCTTCATGAACGGTCCGCTCACCCCTGCCGGAGCCGCCATGCTGCGCAACCTCGGGGTGCGGCTGATCGTGACGACGCCGGCGATCTTCGATGTGCTGCCGAACTCCACCGGGCCCGTCTACACCGATTCGAGCCGCCTGATGCAGACACGGGTCGGCCCCGAGGTCACCATCCCGACGGCAGTGACCGACCGCGACCTCGATTCCCTGCTCGAACGCCAGACGTTCACACCCACGCTCACCGGCATCTACGCGGTCACCCACCTGCTGGCCTACCGCCAGGAGATCATCGACTTCACGAAGGACCGCAACGGCAAGTCGATCGGCGATCCCAGCAGGCACGGCGTCACGCTCGGCACCAGCGATCTGTCACTTCCCAACGTCGACACCTACCGCGCGATCATGGGCCTGCTGGCCGACACTCCCGGCCTGGCCCCCACCACGATCGAGGAGCTGGGCATCCGCACCGATCAATGGGTGCTCCCCGATCGAGGCGAGGTGACCGTCGACCTCACCGACACCGTCGAGGGCGACATCAGCGGACGCATCGCGGTGGTCGACGAGCTGACCGCCGCCGCCGGCAGCACCGGCAGCATGCTGCCGCCCGACGATGCCCGCATCGGCGAGTGGCAACAGACCATTCAACGCCTGCCCACCAGCGCCCTCACCGACGCGCAGGTCGCGGCCGTGGCCACCGGCCTGCACGGCCAGTTCGACGAGCTCCGCGGGGCGATCGAACCGCCGGCCAGCTTCAAGTTCACCCTCACCGGTCGCACCCAGAACATCCCCATCCGGCTGTTCAACCACAGCGACGTGCCGCTCACCGTGCGCGTGCACATGAGCTCCTCGAAGCTGCTGTTCCCCGACGACGATCAGGTCGTCACCATCCAGCCGCAGACGTTCGCGCCGGTCACGATCAAGATCGAAGCCCGTACCAGAGGAACCTTCCCGGCGACGCTCACCGTGCTGACCCCCTCCGGCGACATCCTCTCCGAGCCGGTGCCGCTCACCGCCACCGTCAACGCGCTGAGCGGCCTCGGCAACCTGTTCACCGGGGCGTTCCTGCTGGTGGTGCTCACCTGGTGGGTGCGACACGTGCGTCAGAGCCGCAG
>JBAVTH010000287.1:0-3508 GCA_049696035.1 Ilumatobacteraceae bacterium | reverse complement strand
TGGCGAGGTCGATCGTCTCGGTGACGGCCGCGCCGGTGGGCGGCTCGCCGAACGAGAGCACGAACTTCGAGGCGTTGAGCAGCTTGGTGCCCAGCTTGCGACCGATCTTCATCTGGCCCTCGTCGAGGGCGGTGTCGACACCGGGCCGGCCGCTGGCTGCCCAGTATCGGATGGCATCGGTGCCGTACTGCTCGAGCAGGTCGATCGGGGTGACCACGTTGCCCTTGCTCTTCGACATCTTCTTGCGGTCGGGGTCGAGGATCCACCCGCTGAGCGCGGCGTGGCGCCAGGGGGCGGTGCCGTGCTCGTGGTGGCTGCGCACCATCGTGCTGAACAGCCAGGTGCGGATGATGTCGTGGCCCTGCGGGCGCATGTCGTAGGGGAAGACGCGATGGAACAGGTCGTTCGGCGTGGGCGTTGCAGCCTCCCACTCGCCGGCGATGTGCGGGGTGAGCGAGCTGGTGGCCCAGGTGTCCATCACGTCGGGGTCGCCGACGAAGCCGCCGGGCGCGTCGCGCTGGTCGTTGGTGAAGCCATCGGGGCAGTCCGTGCTCGGGTCGACGGGCAGGCGATCCTCGCCCGGCACGAGCACGTCGTCGTGCAGCGGGTTGCCGTCGGCGTCGAGCCGGTACCAGATCGGGATCGGCACACCGAAGTACCGCTGACGGCTGACCAGCCAGTCGCCGTTGAGGCCGCCCACCCAGTTGTCGTAGCGGTGGCGCATGTACGGCGGGTGCCACGTGACGTCGTCGCCGCGGGCCACCAGCGCATCGCGCAGCGCTTGGTCGCGGCCGCCGTTGCGGATGTACCACTGGCGGGTGGCGACGATCTCCAGCGGGCGGCTGCCGCGCTCGTAGAACTTCACCGGGTGGGTGATCGGCCGGGCCTCGCCCAGCATCTCGCCGCTCGCCTGCAGCAGCTCGACGACCTTCTTCTGTGCCTGCTTCGGCGACAGGCCGGCGAGCGCGGCGTAGTGCTCGCGGCCGGCATCGGTGGTGATCCACTCGGGTGTCTCGCCGGCGAAGCGACCGTCGAAACCGATGAGCGCGCGCGAGGGCAGGTTCAGCTCGCGCCACCAGGTGACGTCGGTGACGTCGCCGAAGGTGCAGATCATCGCGATGCCCGTGCCCTTCTCCGGGTCGGCCAGATGATGGGCGAGCACCGGCACCTCCACCTCGAACAGCGGGGTGCGCACGGTGGTGCCGAACAGCGGCTGGAAGCGCGGATCGTCGGGGTGGGCGACCATCGCCACGCAGCTGGGCAGCAGCTCGGGGCGGGTGGTGTCGATGACGAGGTCACCGCCGCCGTCGGTGCGGTGGAACGCGACCTTGTGGTAGGCGCCGGGCATCTCGCGGTCTTCCATCTCGGCCTGGGCGACGGCGGTGCGCTCGTCGATGTCGTAGAGCGTGGGAGCGTCCTGCTGGTAGGCCTCGCCGCGGGCGAGGTTGCGCAGGAACGCTCGCTGGCTGGCCTGGCGCGCCCGAGTGCCGATGGTGGTGTAGAGCAGCGACCAGTCGACCGACAGGCCGAGGCGACGGAACAGGCCTTCGAAGACCGCTTCGTCCTCGTGCGTCACCCGGTAGCAGAGGTCGACGAAGTTCGGCCGGCTCGCGGGCAGAGCTCGGTGGTCCTTGGGCACGTCTCCGAAGAACGGCGGTTGGAAGCCCTCCACGTACGGTGCCGAGGGGTCGCAGCGCACGCCGGTGACGTTCTGCACGCGGCGCTCGGTGGCGAGACCGTTGTCGTCCCACCCGATGGGGTAGAACACGGCCTTGCCCTGCATCCGCTGGTAGCGGGCGATCGTGTCGGTGTGCGTGTAGCTGAACACGTGGCCGATGTGCAGGCTGCCGCTCACCGTGGGCGGCGGGGTGTCGATGGCGAATACCTGCTCGCGGCTCGCTGTACGGTCGAAGCGGTAGGTGGCGTCGGCCTCCCACCGCTGCATCCAGCGGGTCTCGATGCCGTCGAGCGACGGCTTGTCAGGGATGTTCGTCATAGACCGGCCAGGCTACCGAGGAGGTGCGTCGTGCCAGCGGGCTGTTGCGACCCGGCGCGACCGTACGTGCGCCGCGAGGGGGGATCGCGGCGCACGCACTGGTAGCTCGGCCGGGTCGGCCGTAGGTGGTTCGGGTCACACGTTGATCGGCAACAGCACCCGGTCGATTGCGTGAGCGATTCCGTTCGATGCGTTGATGTTGGGGAAGACCACGGTGGGATCGCGGAAGTCGGGATCGTTGTCCACCAGCACCACGCTCTTGAACCGCTTACCGACCACGTCGACGGTGAACGACGCCCCGTTCAGGGTGCCGATCGCAGCGCCATCGGACCTGAGTGCCTGGCGGTAGGTGATGCGGCTTCCCGCCACGATGTGATAGGTGAGCACGGCCTTCACCGTGTCCGTGCCGAGTGAGGCGACGGCGGCGAAGACTTCGCTCTCGCTCTGCATGGTCTGGCCGGTCAGGTCCTTGACGAGGCGACGGAACGCCTGATCGGTGGGCAGGAAGACGGTGAGGTCGCCGGGGCTGTTCGCGGCCTCGACCAAGTCGGGGAACAGCTGCAGGGCTTCGGTGACGATGTCGAAGTCGAACGGGAAGCCGTCGAAGCCGTCGGCGCCGTCCCACTGCTCGTCGGCGAGGAGGATCTGCACGAGCGTGGGGCTGTGGTGGGTGGTCGGTGCCGCCTGGGCGACAGCCGGCGAAGCCACGGCTGCGGTAACTGCGAGTCCGACGGCGGCAATGAATGAACGCTTCATGATGTTGATCTCCTGTCCATGGGTTAGTACTAAATGTCCGCAGAGATCGTTCGTTGCCGAGGGCGATTCGGATGGGTGCTCAGTGCGTGAATTCGGCCGGCCGCGCGGCGGGTGCGCCCATAGGCTGTGGCCCCATGCTGCACCTGTACGACACCGCCACCAGAGAGGTACGTGAGCTCGCCATGCGCGAGCCCGGCTCGGTGAGCATCTACCTGTGTGGCCCCACGGTGTACGGCCCTCCCCACATCGGCCACGGCCGGGCCACGCTGGTGTACGACGTGCTGCGGCGCTACCTCACCTGGAGCGGGCTGACCGTGCGGCTGGTCAGCAACATCACCGACATCGACGACGCGATCATCAACCGCGCCAACCGCGAGAACCGGCCCTGGCAGGAGATCACGACCAAGTGCGAAGCGGTGTGGTTCGAGGCGATGAGCACGATCAACGTGGAGCGCCCCAACGATGTGCCGCATGCCACCGACTACGTCGAACAGATGGTGGCGATGATCGGCCAACTCGTCGACATGGGCAAGGCCTATCTCACCGACGACGGTGTGTACCTGTCGGTGGAGAAGGTGGAGGGCTACGGCCTGCTCGTGCACCAGAGCCTCGACGACATGCTGGCCGGGGGCGGCGACCGCGACGTGTTCGGCGCGGGCAACAAGCACCACCCGGCGGATTTCGTGCTGTGGAAGTTCTCGAAGCCCGGAGAGCCGGCGTGGCCCTCGCCGTGGGGTGAGGGTCGTCCCGGCTGGC
>JBAVTH010000286.1:0-1998 GCA_049696035.1 Ilumatobacteraceae bacterium | reverse complement strand
CGCGGTGAGCGATGAGAGGCTCCAGGCGCGTGAGTTGTTCCAGTTCGTCACAGGTTCATGCGACGATCGCCCCATGAGCAATCACCCTGTCTATCCACTTGCGTCGGCCATGACTGAGGAGCAGTTGGTGCAAGAGATCGAGCGCCTCTCACCGAACACCACGGTAGGCATCAGCTTCCTCACCGACGAACTGCATCGCCGTCGCATGACCGCCTCGTCAGAACGAATGGAGACGATGACGCAGGTGCTTGTCGACCTTACGCGGAAGATCACTACCTTGACACTCGTCGGCCTGACCGCTTCGTGCGCCGCCGTAGCTGTCTCACTTGTCGCACTCATCGGGAGCTGAGCCATGCCGCGGGTGCGATGACCGATGGCCTCCTACTGGCATCGTCGCTTCTGGACCGAGGGTCAATCTGGCTCTACGCGTGAGCGTGGGGACGACAGGTTCTGAGGATGGGTGGGGTGGGCCTGTTCGGCCATGCTGGTTTGCCGGCGCGGAGTAGCACGCGGAGTCGGTAGTGCTCGAAGTTCTCGAACCCGCGTCCGCATCGCTTGACTTCCTTGACGAGCAGGTTCAAGCCTTCGGTCGGCCCATTCGACGCTCCGGTCGTGTGGTGGGCGAGGATCTCGGTGCGCCACCGTTTCAGGGTGTCGCCGAGCGAACGGATCTCGGGCACCACGTCAGCCAGGCAGCCGGCGATGGTCTTGTCGAGCAGCAGCGCGGCTTCGGCTGGGTCATCGGTGAGGAACACGTCCCTCACGGATTCCTTGGCCAACCAGGCGCCGAGCAACTCGTCGTTCGGATCGCCGACGCGTAGGCCGAGCAGCATCCGATCCGCACCGCCGTGGGTGACGCGTTCGGAGCCCGCGAGGAGGATCTTGCGGATCTTGAACAACGGATCTCGCTTGCGTCCGCGATGGCCGAGTTGTTCGTTCTGCACCCGCCGCCGCACCGTGTCCATGCACCTGTTCGCGACGCGCACCACATGGAACGGGTCAGCGACACGGGTGACGTGGTCGAGGTGCGGTGACAGCCCAGCCCGATACGACTCGGCCAGATCGGTGGCCACCACGCTGATCTTGGCGATCCATGCCGGGTCGGCGTTCGCGCACCAGCGTCGCAGGTCAGCGGCCCTGTTGCCGGCGGTCATGTCGATCATCGCCCGCCGCTCCAGATCGACGAGCCCGGTCACGTACTTGGTCGCCAGACCTGGGCGGGCTGCCTGAAACGAGGTCTCGTCGACACCCAACTTGGTGACCGTGCCGACCCGGTCCGGGTCGTCGACCAGTGGGGTGCCGTGCTCGATCACCGCGTTCATCACCGTCCACCAACACACCCCGAATTCACGTGCCACGGCTGCCACCGGGCGGGCCTGCTGGCCGACCTGGCGGCACGCCTCCGCGCCTGCACGACGCGTCAACACTGCGGTCGCGTCCAACTGCTCGACGTCTTCGGTCCACGTCTTGGTCGCACACAGCACCTCGCGGCACCGCCACCGCCGGCACCAGACATCCAGCCGCACAGCCCGCCCGAAGCACGACAGGTCACGCACAGAACGAGTGGTGCGGTCCTGCGCCTGGGCACGCACCCCGCACCCAGGGCACCACCCGATCGTCTCCGCCGTCTCGACCTTGATCACGAGCTCGTCGTCGCCCTCAGTCACCTCGAGCACGTTCATGCCGGGCAAGCCCAACAACCTCTTCACCATCGCGATACCGTCCGACACGCCAGGGGTTCCTTCCAGCTGCAGTCCTAGAGAAACCGCAACCTTGATCGAACCCCTGGCACCAACCGCGGATCACCCGTCCCCACCGCTACGCGGAGAGCCATCAATGATGGGTCGAGCCCCTTCTCGGCCGCGTTGGCGGCCATGGTGATGGCCTCGACGTGGTCGGTGGTGGGGGTACCGCCGGTGAAGACGACCCGATCGCAGCCGAGTTGGTCGACTGCGCGCAACGCGAGGTCGACTCGCCAACGTTGCAGCGCGCGGGTGC
>JBAVTH010000285.1:0-5398 GCA_049696035.1 Ilumatobacteraceae bacterium | reverse complement strand
CACGCTGCCCGCCACGGCGTGTACCCGCTGCGCGACGCGGGCTCGCCGCGCCACGGCGACTACTCGGTGCCGCACTCGCTGGGCGGTGCCACCCGGATGACGTACACGACTGCGCACGTCCGCATGCCCGAGAGCTCGGTGATCAACCTCAAGAACTGCTCGTTCCGCATCGCGGCGAACGTCGAGGTCGCGGCCGGACGCACCGACCACGGCGTCATCGTCTGCCAGGGCGGCAACATGGCCGGCTGGTCGCTGTACCTCGACGACGAGTGCCGCCCGACGTACCACTACAACTGGTTCGGCCACGAGCACACCTCGGTGGCGTCACCGGTGCCACTTGCCGCCGGCCCGCACGAGGTGTGCGTCGACTTCGCGTACGACGGCGGCTTCGGCAAGGGCGGCGACATCGTGCTCTCCGTGAACGGTGGGGCGGTCGCGCACGGCCGCGTGGAACGCACCGTGCCGATCGTGTTCTCGATGAGCGGCGAGACCTTCGACGTCGGCATCGACACGGGCGCGCCGGTCGGCCCCTACCCGCACCACTTCCCGTGCACGGCGAAGATCCGCGGGGTGACACTGGATCGGCTCGACGAACCGTCGCCCGAGGTGCGCCGCCTCATCGCCGAGGGCGAGTTCAAGGCCAGCCTCAGCACACAATAGGCCCGGGCCAGGCGCTGGGTACTTCCTGTTTCGCTCAGCGACGATCTCCGTTGTCGCGCTCGACAACCCCAGTTGTCGCTGTGCGAAACAGCACATCCCCGGCGCCCGCCGCAAACGGCGAGCTGCGAGCTATCGGAACTCGAGGCCCTCGAACTCGCCGCTGCTGCGCCAGCGAGCGATGTAGTCGAAGAAGGCAACTGGACCATCCGGATAGCCGCTGGCCCCCAGGCGCATCTTGCGGTCCATCGGCTTGCCCTCGTTGTTGTAGTAGCCGGGCGTGCAGTCGGGGTTGCCGCCGAACGAGCGCGGGTTCGATTCCAGCAGCGCGATCCAGGCATCCTCCGCCTCGGCGGTCGCCTCCACCTGCTCCGCGTGCGAGGCCAGTGCGTGACCGACGATCGCAGCGATCGTCGAGCCGGCCTCGGTGAGGTTCTGGGTGATGTTCGAGATCAGGTTCGCTGCCTGGCTGGGCCCGACGATGAACAGGTTCGGGAAGCCGTGCACGTTCATGCCGTGCAGCGTGTGCACGCCCTCGGCCCAGTGGTCGGTCAGCGATTCGCCGTCGCGGCCGTAGGTCTCGAACCCGGCACGGCGCGCGGCCGCGGTACCGACCTCGAAACCGCTGGCGAAGATCAGGCAGTCGAGCTCGTAGTGCACGCCACCGACCCACACACCGGACTCGTCGACGCGTTCCACGCCTTTGCCGTCGGTATCGACGAGGTGGCACCCCGGCTCGTTGTAGGCCTGCAGGTACTCGTCGTGGAAGCACGGCCGCTTGCACAGCTGGCGGTACCACGGCTTCAACGCCTCCGCGGTCGCTGGGTCGTGGACGATCGTGTCGACGCGAGCGCGGATCTCCGTCATCTTCTCGTCGTCGCTCTCCTCGTACGCGCGCAGCATCGTGTCGGGGCCGAACTCGGCGCCTTCGGTGACCATCTTCACGACGCGGTCGCGGATGCGCTTGGAGATGTCGGTCCAGCCGTCCATCACGAGGTCTTCGTCGGCGAAGCCACCCGTCTGCAGTGTGGCGAAGTTGACCAGCCAACGCTGCTGCCAGCCCGGTTCCAGCGTGGCGAACCACTCCGGGTCGATGGCGTGGTTGTTGCGGATGTCGATCGAGGACGGTGTGCGCTGGAAGACGAACAGCTCCTTCGAGTCGCGTGCCAGCGCGGGGATGCACTGCACCGCGGTCGCGCCCGTGCCGATGATGCCGACGCGCTGGTCGGCCAGGTTCGAGAGCGGCGCGCCCTGCGGGTCGCCGCCGGTGTACGCGTAGTCCCACCGGCTGGTGTGGAAGGCGTGCCCGCCGAACGTTTCGATGCCGGGGATGCCCGGCAGCTTCGGCCGGTGCAGCGGCCCGGTGCCCATCGCCACGAACTTCGCCGTCATCCGGTCGCCGCGGTCGGTGTGGATCACCCACCGCGACGCGGCGTCGTCCCACTCCAGTTTGGTGACGCCGGTGGAGAACAGGGCGTTGTCGTAGAGACCGAAGGTGGTGGCGATGCGCTTCGCCTGCCCGTGGATCTCGGGGGCGTAGACGTACTTCATGCTCGGCATGTGACCGGTCTCTTCCAGCAGCGGCAGGTAGACCATTGCCGCGGTGTCGCACATCGCGCCCGGGTAGCGGTTCCAGTACCACGCGCCGCCGAAGTCGCCGCCGCCTTCGATGATGCGAACGTCGTCGATGCCCGCCTGCTTCAGGCGCGCACCGGTGCACAGGCCGGAGAAGCCGCCACCGATGAACACCACCGTCGTGTCGTCGAACAGCGGCTCGCGCTCCGCTCGCACCACGTACGGGTCGTCGAGGAAGTGTGCGAAGCGCCCCTTCGGTTCGATGTACTGCTCGTTGCCGTCGTCGCGAACGCGCTTGTCGCGCTCGACGCGGTACCTCGCACGCAGGGCTTCGGCGTCGATCGATTCGGTGGCGCTCATCCGCGTGATGGTAGGTGGGTGCGTCGCCGCCGCTCGGATCGAGGTGCCGGCTACTCGGAGTAGCGCAGCGTCGCGCCCGGCCGGTCTTCGGGTGGCAGCAGCAGCTCGTAGCCGTGTGCGGCGGGTGGCGCCAGGGCCCGCCATGCGTCCATCCGCGGGGAGCAGTAGTTGCCGAGGATGCGCACGGGGTCGGGCGAGCCGTCGATCACACGAGCCAGTGCGATGTCGTCAGGGTGGTTGAACCGGTCGCCGTTGCTGGAGACGATCCAGTCGCGGCATGCCAGCTTGGCGACCACCGCGGTCGTCAGGTTCGCGTCGCTGCCGTGGTGCGGCAACTTGCACGCGTGCACGTGCACCCGGCCGTCGGCACCAACCGCTTCGTCGCCCTCTTCGATCAGCCGCTGCAACCCTGCTTCCAGCACGCCGGCATGCGCATCGCCGCCGAGCAGCAGCCGCAGCGAACCCCAGCAGAGGATGAACGCGATGCTCGAGCCGTTCGGCGCCTTGCGGTCCTTCGGGGTGCTCGTCGCGGCAAGACGGTGCAGATCGGTGGCGCCCAGCCAGTCGCCGGCCCGCACATGGCGGGCGTCCTCGCGCCGGGCGCCCTTGCCGCGCACCAGCCCGGCCTCCTCCACCGCTTTGCCCCACACCGGTTGCAGCTTGGTGAGCTCCTTCGGCCCCGGAGAGAGCAGGATGGCCGTGGCCGCCCCGGGCAACGGAACCCGCGGCAACGCGCCGCGCTCGCGGGGCGGGACCAGCACCGACCCGCCCACGCCGCGGGCCGGATCGACCGGCCCGGCGAAGCCGTCGTTCCACGGCACGCCGAGGTCGAGGATCGCGGTGGTGAGCAGCTCACCGTCGATGCCGCCCAGCCAGTCGGCGGCGCGTTCGAGGTGCCGATAGCTGTTGAACCACGCCGCCTTCACCTTGTTCGCTATCGCCGCGTCCGCGAGCAGCTTCACCATCCCGCCGACATGGTCGACGTCGATGTGCGTCACCACCAACAGGTCGATCGCCGGCAGTTCGTGCAGCCGGGCAGTGATCGCCGCCAACGGCTCCGACTCGGGTGGGCCACCGTCGATCACGATCGTGTGCGTCGCGCCGTTGTCGCCGATCCCGTAGGTGACCACCAGCGCATCGCCGTAGCCGGCCGGCAGCACTTCCAGCTCGATCCAGTGCTTGTTCGAGGGCATCGTTCACTCCAGTTCGATCGCGCCGTCTCCGGTGGTGACCAGCGCCATTCCGATGATCCGTCCGGAGCGCAGCAGCTCGGCGCGGGTGCGTTGCAGCGCGTGCCCGACCCGCGCCGGGCCGGGGCCCACCAACTCGCCGTGCAGTTGCGACGACAGTTCCTCCAGCAGGCGGGCGATCTGCGTACCCCGTACCGGTGTCTGCATCGCCACCACGACGTCGGCGCCCAGCGCGTGCAGCCGGTCGACGACGTTGGTGTAGCTACCCGCGATGTGGGCCGTGTCGCAGCCCATCAACAGCACCAACGGGCCCGGCTTCCCACCTCCGGGATTGATGCTGCCCTGCTCGAGGAGGTGCAACGGACGCATGCGATCGCCGATCTCCAGCGCCGGCCGCCCATCGACGGTGTCGGTGTGCGTCACCAAGGTGAGCAGCGGGGCACCGGCACCGACCGCGGCATCCCAGTCGTCCCAGGTGGTCACCGCCGTCGAGCGATGGACGAGTGATCGGAAGGCCCGCCTGATCTTGCGGCTGGCGGCCCGGTCCACCGCGTCGACCTTGCCGGAGATGCCCACCACCGCAGCCTGCGAGACGTGCAGCGCGCCGGGAGGGCGCTGCTCCGCGCCGTCGGGCCGGGTGGCACGCTGACGTTCCACGACCCGATTGGTACCCCAGAAGCCGAACGGGCAGACCACGCGATGGTCGCCACGACTGGCGCAGTCGGACGTGCACTCCGTCGCACCGGCCAGCGCCGGCCCGCAGATCGGCACCTTGTGGTCGAGAGGCGCCGGATGGTCGTACACCAGTTCCAACGGCAGCGGATCTCCGGCCTCGGAGCTGAACACGCGCACCAGCTGGGCGCCGTCGAACTTGGACGGGCCGGCGCCCAGCAGCTGATCGCGCAGCAGCCGACCATCGATGGCCAGCTGCGCAAGCGTCGGCGCCAGCTGCTTCAACGTCGGGCGCCGCCCCTCGGCGGCCAATGCCGCGAGCACCGCCTCGCGGAGTGCGCGCTTGCCCTCACCGACCGCCGATTGCTCCAGCTGGCCGGCGCTCAGCGAGAGCGTCGTCACCTCGCCGGTCGTCGGGTTGTCGTCGACGATCATCGTCGGCAGTGTGTCGCTGACGCCGAGCACGCCCAGCGCGGCAAGCGCGAACGTCCACCCCTCGCCGGTGAACGCCTCCGCCTCGCCGGCGACGATCCGGCCGCGCAGCAGGCCGGCCTGCAGCGGGCCGTCG
Source organism: Ilumatobacteraceae bacterium (assembly GCA_049696035.1). Lineage (GTDB taxonomy): Bacteria > Actinomycetota > Acidimicrobiia > Acidimicrobiales > Ilumatobacteraceae > UBA668. The sequence continues at coordinate 376 of JBAVTH010000285.1, read as the reverse complement.
CCGAACACGCCGATCACCACCTCGAACACTGGGCGGTCGGTCGGCACCGTGACGTCGAAGGCGCAGAACTTCGAGTCGCCATGCCCGACGATGGTGAGCGTGTCCTTCTGGGCGAGATCCATCCTCCCCTTGGGGAACACGACGACGGTCAACGTCTGCTCGGCGAGGTCGGGCAGCGCCAGCGGTGCGGCCAACGAGCGCGCACCGGCGGCAGTCTTCGCCCTCACCGCCACGCTCAGCCGGTAGCGGGCGCCACCGACGAACGCGATCACCTCGTCGTCGCCGGCGGTCCCGTCGGCGCCCACGGACGCCACCCGCAGGTTGACGAACCGGTCCGGTGGTGGCCCGGCTTCCGGCGGCGGGTCCGCCGCGACAG
>JBAVTH010000284.1:0-16393 GCA_049696035.1 Ilumatobacteraceae bacterium | reverse complement strand
GGCTTGGGCTGCTCGACGGCCGGCGCTGGGGCGGCGGCGGCGTCGAGGCCGAGCTCGGCGCGCAGCTGGCTGAGGCGGCTCTGCGCCTCCACGTTGGCGGTGGCCTGCTCGATCTCGAGGATGCTGCTCTCGACGGTCGATCCCTGCAGCTCGCTGTGCGCCTTGGCCTTGGTGTAGCGGGCCTCGATCTTCTGCTGGACCTCGTTGAGCGTGGGCACGTCGTCGCCCACCGTCTCCTGCAGCTGGGCCATCGCCGAGTTCATCTGCTCTTGCATCTTGGCCTGATCGAGCTGAGAGAGGAGCTTCTGCTTCTCGGCCAGCTTCTGCTGCAGCAGGCGACCGTTCTGCTGTACGGCGGCCTTCGCCTGGTCGGCGGCCTGCGTGGAGTCCATCACCATCGCCTTCAGGCCCTCGACATCGGTCTCGACCTGGATGAGCTGGTTGGCGATGCCTTCGGCGGCGGTGTTGTACTGCGTGGCCTTGGCAGCGTCACCGGCCTTCTGCGCGTCGGCGGCCATGATGAGCGCCTGGCGGGCGGTGGCATTGAGCTTCTCCAGCTCCGTCATCTTCGCGTTGAGTCGCAGTTCGGCCTGCTTCTGGCCGGCGATGACGTTGGCTGCCTGCTCCTTGAGGCGCCGGTGCTGATCCTGAGCCTCGCGCAAGGCCTGCTCGAGCTGCACCGCCGGATCGGCGTTCTTGTCGAAGTCGCTGTTGAACTTCGCGCCGAGGTACTTCCACCACTTCTTGAACAACTTGATCATGCGGGGCAGCTTACTGCGCGGCGGCGGCCGGTCCTGACGGCGGTGTGGGCGATCTTCGCAGCCGCGCGCGCAGCTCATCGAGCTCGGGGGCCTGGAGCACCAGGAGCACGCCGATGTAGACGGCGACGCCGATCGCGGATGCCACCACGACGCGCACCGCGGCCGACGGGCCTGAGTTGCCGCCAACGAGCCGAGCCGCCGCCCACACCGCCTCGGCCATCACCGCCGACGCCAGCACGATGCGGAAGAGCGCGCCGAACAGGGGTCGAAGCGGGAACCCGGGGATCTTGTAGGACAACACCTGCAGCGTCCACAGCGACGCGGCGAGGTAGGCGAGGGCGAATGCGGCGGCGATGCCGATGACTCCGTAGCGGTCGTACAAGAGCAGTGCGACGACGATGTTGACGAGGTTCTCGCCGATGTTCAGGAGACACGGCGTGCGGGCGTCCTGGTGGGCGTAGAACGGCTTCAGGGCGAACAGGTAGACGGAGAAGGCGCCGAGGCCCAGTGCGAAGCCGGCCAGGCTGCGGCTGGCAGACAGTGCGCAGGCGGCGTCGCATTCGCCATGCTGCAGCGCGACGCCCGTGATCGCCCGACGGAGGACGAACAAGCCGAAACCGGCGGGAACGGTGAGGAGAGCCACCATCCGGATGCCGAGGTCGGCGCGTTCGATCACCCGCGCCTTGTTCTTGTCGGCGACGGCCCGTGTCATGTCGGGTGTGAACGTGGTGGCGATCGAGACCCCGAGCAGGCCGTGGGGCAGCACGAAGAACGTGAAGCCGTAGAGGTAGGCGGTCTGATTGCCGGCGCCGCTGCGCACCAGGAGGTTCTGCACCACCAAGATGGCCACCTGATTGGCGATGACGTACCCGAGCGCCCACCCGCCGAGGCGGCGCAGGCGAGCGACGGCCGGGTGCCGGAACCGCGGACTGAACGACAACGACACGCCCGCCGAGCGCAACGAGGGCACGAGGGCGAGCGCCATGGTGGCGATGCCGATCGTCGCGCCGAGGCCCAGGGTCCAGCGCAGCGCACCGTTGGTGAGCACGGCTTCCAACGTGGGCACCACGTCGTCGGTGGTGTGGGGGACGTAGAGGAGGGTGGCGATGATGACGAGGTTGGACAGCGCAGGCGCCCAGGCGGCGGCGAAGAATCGCCCGCGTGCGTGGAGCTGCGCGCTGGCCAGGGCGTTGAGACCGTAGAAGAGGATCTGCAGCAGGAAGAACGCAGCGAGCGTGCTACCCACCTCCTGATAGAGCTCGGTGTTCACCTCGGTAGAAGTGGCGGTCGCGTAGAGCCGGAAGATGAGCGGAGCGGCGGCCACCGAGAGCGCGGTGAGGCCGGCGAGCACCACGAGAGCGACGGACCGGACGGCTATCTCGCCCGCTTCGTCCTTCTCGTGACGCAAGCGGGTGAACAGCGGGACGAGGGTCGACGACAGCACGCCGCCGATCAGCAGCTCGTACACCAGGTTGGGGCTGGCGTTGGCCTGGTTGTAGGCGTCGGTGAGCGACGAGTTGCCCAGCACGTAACCGAACGCCATCACCCGCAACAGACCCGTGAGGCGGGAGGCCGCCGTGCCGGCCGCCACCGCCAGGTTCGACTTCAGCAGGCTGCTCACGGTGAGGTGGCGGGCCGACCCGGGCTGTTCACATCGTTGAGCGCGAGGCGCAACGCCTCCAGCTGAGTGACCACGTCGCCGACTCCACTGTCGAGCTCGTCGGTGGTGTCGGTGCCCACGCTCACCTCGGCTGCCTGCGCGACGAGCTCGCCCATCCGGGTGGTGAGCAGGCGCAGCCGGCGGTCGGTGTCGTCGCGAGTGCCGCGGATGCGGGCCGCCGATTCGAGCTGTGACTGCACCGATGACCGCGTGGCATCGTCGACCGCGTGCTCGAGCTGACGGTTCAGGGAGTTGGTGTCGAACCGGGCCAACGCGTCGTCCAGGTCGTCGCCACGGCGAGCGATGCCGAAGCACTGCTGCACGGCGTGTTGCACCTGGGTGTCGATCTCGTGCAGGCGGTCGCGCAGCGGTCCGTCAGGCGTGCCGCGGGCGATCTCCTTGTAGCGCCGCTGAGTGGCCTGCGCTGCGGCCACGTGGCGCCGCCACGGCTCGCTGAGCGTGAACGGGTCGATGTTGACCGGCCGATCGATCTGCCCGCGTCGCCCGCGGCGGCGCATCGTGAGCGCTGTGCCGCCGGCTGCAAGCACCGCCAGGGCGACCAGAACGAGAACCATGAGGAGAGGGTAGTCCAGGGCTACGCGTCGACGGGGGCGATGTCGTCGGCGGTGAGGGTGGTGAGCTGCTCGTCGCTGGGGTCGGCGAGCGGTGCAATGCGCACTGCCTGGTGGGCGACCGCCGTCTCGAACAGGTTGCGGACGTAGCGGGCGTTGCCGAAACCACGGGTGCGCGGTTCGGCGCCGATGAAGTGGCGCACCCGCGTGAGCGCATCGTCGCTGAGCTGGTAGCGGTGCTTCTCGCCGAGCTGCGTGAAGATCTGCACCAGCTCGTCCTCCGTGTAATCGGGGAAGTTGATCGTGCGTGTGAACCTGCTCTTCAGCCCGGGGTTGGTGTCGATGAACTCGGCCATCTCCGTCGGATAGCCGGCGGCGACGATGGCGATGTCGTCGCGGTGGTCCTCCATGAACTTGACGAGAGTGTCGATGGCCTCCAGGCCGAAGTCGTTCTCGCCTCCGCGAGCGAGCGCGTACGCCTCGTCGATCAACAGCATGCCGCCCAGCGACGAGTCCAGTGCGGTCTGCGTCTTCAACGCTGTCTGGCCCACGAAACCGGCCACCAGCTTGCCACGGTCGGTCTCCACCAGGTGGCCCTTCGAGACCACGCCGACGGCGTGGTAGATCTGCGAGAGCAGGCGGGCGACAGTGGTCTTCCCGGTACCCGGGTTGCCGGTGAACACCAGGTGATGGCTGGTCTCCATGACCGGCATGCCGCGCTCGGAGCGAAGCTGCTGCACCTGGAGCAGGCTGCTCAACCGGCGCACTTCGGCCTTCACGTTGGCCAGACCGACGAGCACATCCAGCTCCGCGAGCAGTTCGGTGAGCGAGCGCACCGCGATGGAGGCTGCCTGCGAGGCAGCAGGGGCGGCAGCACCGACGGCGATGGTGGCATTCGGCGTCGCCGCGGCGGGCGACCCCGGGGCTGCCTCCTGGCGCGGCGGCTGCTGACCTGGCCGGGTCACGCCGGCCGTGTCGAGGTGCTGCAGCATGGCGGTGCGGAAACCGTCGATGACGGTGAGCTCGGCGGTGGAGGGCACGAGATCGAGCGCTGCGGCCACGTGGGCGAGGCGCAGCGCGAGCTCGTAGTAGACGTGGCTGCGCTGCGTGCCGTGCTGCGCATCCGCGCGGCAGAGCAGGTCGAACAGCACGCTCGGCTGTGCCAGTGCGGCCGTCTTGTCGTCGAACAGCCGCAGGTCGCGTGCTGCGCGGGTGGAGATGGCCAGAGGCGGGTCGAGCAGCGGTCCGATCACGTCGAGGTAGGCATCGAGCTCGCCGTCGGTGCTGCGCCCGTCGGCGGCCAGCACACCGCCGACGATGTTCGATGCCTCGACGGCGGCGTCAGTGAGGAAGCCGTCGGCGGACTTGCCGCTCAGCGCCGCCAGCTGTTCGCTGACGGCGCTGAGGAACGACCCGGTGGCGTCCCGAAGGAGTGAGCTGCTCATGCCGGCGGGCAGTCGATCTCATCGGCGCGGGTAGCACACCCGAGGCGGGACCGGCGTGCGTGCTCGTCGCGCCTGCGCTGCTCGAATCCAACCATCGTGACCTGCATTCCGCGAATCCCCTCCGACGCCGTTCAGCGTGTAGCGCGCACTGGGCGGGCGCTGCCGACGCAGACTAGACGAGTCAGTCTTGGGAGCGCCGAGATCGTTTTGTGCTCTGATTGACCGGGCGGTCAAGGTCGAAAGTAGGGTGCTTCCATGGCTCATCGTTTCGAGAGCGTTCAAGAGGTCCGCGATGGCCTGAAGAGCGTCAACTACCTGGCCGACGACGGTATCGCCGGCGTCGCATTCCTGGCCGACCGCCTCGGCAAGCCCGTGCTCGTCGAGGGTCCCGCCGGCACCGGCAAGACCCAGTTGGCGAAGAGCATCGCCGACATGACCGGCGCCCGGCTCATCCGCCTGCAGTGCTACGAGGGCCTCGACGAGAGCAAAGCCCTCTACGAGTGGAACTACAAGAAGCAGCTGCTGCGCATCCAGGCCGATCGCAACAGCGATTCGTGGAGCGAGATCCACGACGACATCTTCGGCAACGACTTCCTGCTCACCCGCCCGCTGCTGGAGGCCATCACGGCCGACGACCCGGTGGTGCTGCTCATCGACGAGGTCGATCGTGTCGAGGTGGAGACCGAGGCGCTGCTGCTCGAGATCCTCTCCGAGTACCAGGTGTCCATCCCCGAGCTGGGCACCATCATCGCCAAGCAGATCCCGCTGGTGTTCCTCACCTCGAACAACACCCGCGAGCTCAGCGAGGCGCTGAAGCGTCGCTGCCTCTTCCTTCACGTCGACTACCCCGACATGGATCGCGAGAAGGAGATCGTGCTCACCAAGGTGCCGGGTGTGTCCGAGAACCTGGCCGATCAGATCGCCCGCATCGTGCGCAGCATCCGCCAGCTCGATCTGAAGAAGTCGCCGTCGGTGAGCGAGACCATCGACTGGGCACGCACCCTCGTGCTGCTCGGCATCGAGAGCATCGACGCCCAGCAGGCCAAGGACACGTTGCACATCCTGCTCAAGTACCAGACCGACATCGCCAAGGCAGCCAAAGAGCTGTCCATCGACAAGTAGGCGCTGCTCCCATGCTGGATCTGCTCGCAGGGTTCGTGGTCGAGCTCCGGAATGCCGGACTGCCTGTCAGCCTGACGGAGAACCTCGATGCCATGGAGGCCTTGCAGCACATCCCCATCGAGGACCGTGAGGCGTTCAAGTACGCCCTGGGCGCGACGATGGTGAAGAACAACGCCCACTGGCGCGCGTTCGAGACCGTGTTCGAGGTCTACTTCTCGATGCGCGGCCCGGAGTACAAGATCGCCGACGGCGACACGGATCTCGACGAGATGTGGCGCGAGATGCAGGAGCAGATGCGCCAAGGCGATGGCAAGGCCACGCAGGGTGGCAGCATGGATTCGCTCACGCCCGAGGAGATCGCCCAGCTGCTGATGCAGGCGTTGATGAACGGCGACCAGGCGATGATGCGAGCGCTGGCCAAGCAGTCGGTGCAGCGCTTCGCCGGCATGGAGCCCGGTCGGCCGGTGGGCGGCACGTACTACCTCTACCGAACGCTGCGCAACCTCGACCTCGAGGGAATGCTCGAGAAGTTGATGGAGGCCAGCCGCGAGCAGGTCGGCGGCGAGCTCACCCCGCTGGAGGAGCGCCTCGAGCACGACGAGTACAACGATCGCATCGAGCAGTTCAAGAAGGAGATCGAGGCGGAGATCCGTCGCCGCCTCGTCGCCGATCGTGGCGCCGAGGCGATGGCCAAGACGCTGCGCAAGCCGCTGCCCGAAGACGTCGAGTTCATGCACGCCTCACGCGACGAGATGCAGAACCTGAAGAAGGCCCTGCAACCCCTCACGCGCAAGCTGGCCGCCCGCCTCGCGCGCAAGCGTCGCCACGGCCGCAAGGGCCCACTCGACTTCCGCAACACGGTGCGCCACTCGCTCAGCTATGGCGGTGTGCCGGCCGAGCCGAAGTTCAAGTACCCGCGCCCGGCGAAGCCGGAACTCGTCGTGGTGGCCGACATCTCCGGTTCCGTGGCCGCATTCGCCCGATTCACGCTGATGCTCGTCTACGCGATCCAGGGGCAGTTCTCGAAGGTCCGGTCGTTCGTGTTCATCGACGGCATCGATGAGGTCACCGACTACTTCAAGGGTGAGGAGGACATCGCCAACGCGATCCACCGAGTCAACACCGAGGCGGACGTCGTGTGGGTGGACGGTCACAGTGACTACGGCCATGCGTTCGAGGTGTTCTGGGAGCGCTATGGCAAGGACATCAACTCCAAGACCACCGTGCTGCTGCTGGGCGATGCGCGCAACAACTACCACGCCAGCCAGGCGTGGGTCGTGAAGGAGATCCGTCAGAAGGCGCGCAAGGTGTTCTGGCTGAACCCGGAACCGCGCAGCTACTGGAACACCGGCGACTCGATCGTGGGCGACTACGGCACCCACACCGATGGTGTGTACGAGTGCCGCAACTTGCGCCAGCTGGAAGCCTTCGTCGAAAAGCTCGCCTGAGCTCGTCGCGAGGCCAACCCGTGACGCTTCGTCGACCGGGCACGCAACGGGTCTTCGATCTGGCGGTGCTCGGCAACTTCCTCGCCATCGGCGTGCTGCTGGCGGCCGTGCCGCTGCACGTCCGTGAGGACCTGGGCGGCAGCAAGGCTGCGGTGGGTGTCGCCACCAGCATCTTCTTCGCTGCCGCGCTCGTCGCGCGACCGGTGGCCGGCCGGTGGATGGACCGCCTCGGCCGGCGGCCTTTCCTTGTCTGGCCGCTGGCGGCGATGGTGTTGCTCGCCGTCGCGATGGAAGCGACCAGCTCCGTCGTGTCGGTGGTGGTCGTGCGACTGCTGCAGGGTGCGTTCGGCAGCGTGTTCTACACCGCGTGTGCCGCTGTCTCCACCGACCTGGCGCCGGCCGACAAGCGTGCCGGCGCGGTGGCCCGGCTGAGCCTCATGATCTACCTCGGGTTCGCGTTCGGTCCGTTCCTCGGCGAATGGCTGTTCCACCAGAACGGCCGCTGGCCGTGGGTCGCGGCAGCGGTGCTGCACCTGGCGGCGTTCGGAGCGGCCCGATTGCTGCCAGAGACGCTGTCCACGCCTTCGGTCGCGGCCGTGACTGCCGCCAGCACGCTGCGGACGTATCGGTTGGTGCTCCTTCCCGGTATGGCGCAGCTCTGCGCCGGCCTCGGCTACTCGTGCGTGGTTGCGTTCCTCACGCTGTACGCGAAGGAGATCGGTCTGGGTGTCGCCGGCTGGCTGTTCTTCACGTATGCCTGCAGTGCGTTGGCAGTGCGCATGGTCAGCGGTCGGTTGGCCGATCGCTTCGGCTACGTCTCGGTTGCGCTGCCGGGTATGGTCGTCTTCGCCGGTGGCCATCTGTTGATGGCGGTGGCGTGGGCGCCGTGGGTGCCGTTCCCGGCCATCGCCATGACCGGCATCGGCTTCGGGGCAGTCTTCCCTGCGTTGACCGCACTGGCCGTATCGGGTGCCCCCGACGCGGACCGCGGCGCCGCGCTCGGCACGTTCCTCAGCTTCAACGACCTCGGCAACGCGGTGGCCGGCCCGGTCGTCGGTTCGATCGCCGACGCCGCCGGCTTCCGGTGGGCCTATGGCTCGCCGGCCATCGTGGCCTGCATCGGCATCGTGTTCGTGCTCGCGCTGAGCCGGGGTACGCGGCGGGCGGCGCTGCTCGCGCCGGCCCGCCCCACGGTGCGCTGACGGCTACGCTCGGCCGCATGGCGAGTCGTGGGGTGTATGTCGAACATTTGCGCAGAGTGGCCCTGTTCTCGGGCCTGACCAAGAAGGAGCTCGAGCGCGTCGCCTCCGCCGGCTCGGAGGTGGATGTAGTGGCGGGCAAGGTGCTGATGGAGCAGAACCACAGCGGGGCCGACGCGTTCATCGTCCTCAAAGGCACCTTCGTCGTGCGCCGCAACGGTCGCAAGGCCGCTTCCCTCCATGCCGGCGACATCGTCGGCGAGTTGGCGCTGCTCGACGACGGCCCCCGTTCGGCGACAGTCGAATGCACGGAGGCCGGCAGCGTGCTGGTGATCAGTCGTGGCCAGTTCCGAGCGGTGCTCGACGACATCCCATCCTTGTCGCACAAGCTGTTGGCGGCGATGGCCGGTCGCGTCCGCAACCTCGACGAGTCCGTGCTCGGCTGAGACGGGAATGGTCGTCGCTCAGCTGCGCTGGTAGTTGGGCGCTTCCTTGGTGATGGTCACGTCGTGAGGGTGGCTCTCGTTGCGGCCGGCGGTCGTCACCCGCATGAAGCGTGCGGAACCACGAAGCGCGTCCAAGGTGCCGGCGCCGGCATAGCCCATGCCGCTGCGCAGGCCACCAGCCAGCTGGTAGACCACGTCGCCGAGCGTTCCGGCGTAGGGCACCCGGCCCTCGATGCCCTCGGGTACCAGCTTGCGTGACTGGCCCGCCACCTGGCTCTTGTCGGTCTGGCCACTGGCATAGCGGTCGGCGCCGAGCCCTTGCATCGCTCCCATCGAACCCATGCCGCGGTAGCTCTTGTAGCGACGACCCTCGAACAGCTCCAACTCGCCGGGGGCCTCGTCGGTGCCGGCGAGGATCGAGCCGAGCATGACGCAGTCGGCGCCGGCGGCGATGGCCTTGACGATGTCGCCCGAGTAGGTGATGCCGCCGTCGGCGATCACGGGGATGCCGTGTCGCCGGGCGTACTGCGTGGTGAAGTAGATGGCCGACAGCTGTGGCATGCCGGCGCCGCTGACGACACGCGTGGTGCAGATCGAGCCGGCGCCCACGCCTACCTTGACGGCGTCGGCGCCGGCCCTCGACAGCGCCTCGACTCCCTCCTCGGTGACCACGTTGCCGGCCACCACGGGCAGGTCGGGCCAGTTCGACTTGATCCGCTCGATGGCCTTGATCACGCCGGCAGAGTGTCCGTGGGCGGTGTCGAGCGCGACTGCGTCGACGCCTTGTGCGACGAGTGCTTCGATGCGCTCCTCGAGGTCGTTGCCGACCCCCACTGCGGCCGCGCAACGCAGCCTGCCGGTGGGGTCGCTGGTGGCGTTGGGGAACTCCTGGTTCTTGAGGATGTCCTTCACCGTGATGAGGCCCACCAGCTTCTTGTCGGCGTCGACGAGCGGCAGCTTCTCGATGCGGTGCCGCTGCAGGATGCTGCGGGCCTCGTCGAGCGTGGTGCCCACCTTGGCGGTGACGAGGCCCTCGCTGGTCATGAACTCGGTGACCGACCGGCGGTAGTCGGAAGGCTCGCAGAAACGGGTGTCGCGGTTGGTGAGGATGCCCACCAACCGGCCGCGCGGGTCGGTGATCGGCACGCCGCTGATCTTGAACTGGTGCATCAGCGCTTCGGCGTCGGCGAGGGTGGCGCTGGGTGGCAGGGTGATCGGGTCGCTGATCATGCCGCTCTGGCTGCGCTTCACCTTTTGCACCTCGGCCGCCTGGTCGGCGATCGTCATGTTGCGGTGGATCACGCCGATGCCGCCTTCGCGGGCAAGCGCAATGGCCATGCGGCCTTCTGTGACCTTGTCCATCGCTGCGCTGACGATCGGCACCGCGAGTGTGATGCCGGCGGCAAAAGTCGCTGCGGTGTCGACCGTGTCGGGCAGCACGTCGCTGTAACCCGGCACGATCACGACATCGTCGAAGGTGAGCGCTTCGAAGCGGTCGAACAGATCGTCGTTGATCTTGTTGTCGTTCACGGTGTCACGGCTCCATTCATGAATGACCTGGCGCACAGGTTACGGAGGGTGTCGACCAGCAGCTCGTGCTCGGCCGCGTGCATTCTGAGCTCCAGGTCGTCGATCGTGTCGCCGGGCAGGATGGGCACGACCGTGGTGGACAGCACCGGGCCGGCATCGACACCTTCGTCGGGCACGAGGTGCACCATCGCGCCGGTGCTCGTGCGCCGGCCTGCCTGGGCTTCCGCGAACGCCCGGTCGATCGCGTGCAGGCCGGGTAGCTCACCGGGCAGTGCCGGATGGAGGTTGACGACCATGCCGGGAAACCAGCCGAGGAAGCTGAGCGTCAGCACTCGCATCCAGCCGGCCAGCACCACCCAGTCGGGGTCGAAGCCGGTGACGATGTCGGCGAGGCGTGCGTCGTAGTCGGCGCGGCTCTCACCCGGCCGCCGGCCGACATGCACGGCCGGGAGGCCGGCGCTGTCCGCTCGGACCAAGGCCCGGGCATCCGCGTGGTCGCTGACCACGGCCATCACCTCGGCCGGCAGCGACCCGGCCGCGCACGCATCGATGATGGCCTGCGCGTTGGAGCCGTTGCCGCTGGCCAGGATCACGAGGCGACGCTTCACTGCAGCACCACCGTGCGGCCGGCACCGTCGGCAGCGACGATCCCACCGATCACCCAGGTCTCCTCGGGGATGAGCGACTGCACTGCGGCTGTGTCGACCGCTGAGCAGACCACGACCATGCCGACACCCATGTTGAGCGTGCGGTACAGCTCGTGCGTGCCCATGCCGGCAGCCACCTCGCGCACCAGGCGGAACAGAGGTGGCACCGGCCAGGAGCCCAGGCGGACGTGGGCATCGACGCCGTGGGGCAGCACCCGGGGCAGGTTCTCCGGGAGCCCACCACCGGTGATGTGGGCGAGCGCCTTCACCTTGCCCGAGTCGATCGCTGCAGCCAGCACCGGGAGGTAGTTGCGATGCGACTTCAGCAGCGCGTCTCCGAGCGTGCAGTCGAAGCCTGCGGGGGTCGAGTCCATCGGCAGCCAGTCGAACAGCCGGCGCAGCAACGAGTAGCCGTTGGTGTGAGGGCCGTTCGACGCGACGCCGAGCAACACGTCGCCGGCGCCCAGCGCGCCGCGCGGGAGCAACTGTGCGCGGTCGACCGCGCCGACGAGTGTGCCTGCGATGTCGAAGGCGCCGGGTGCGTACACCCCCGGCATCTCTGCCGTCTCGCCGCCGAGCAGCGCACACCCGGCCGCCTCGCACGCCTCGGCCATGCCGGTGACCACTTCGGCCACCTGGTCGGCGTCGAGCTTGCTGCTGGCGATGTAGTCGAGGAAGAAGAGCGGGCGGGCGCCCTGCACCAACACGTCGTCGATGCAGTGGTTGACGATGTCGGCGCCCACTCCGCGGTACCTGCCGAGCCGGGCCGCGAGCTCGACCTTGGTGCCGACGCCATCGGTGCTGGCCACCAGCAACGGCTCGTCCATGGCCTTGAGGACGGCGCCACTGAACACGCCACCGAAGCTGCCGACGCCTTTGAGCACGGCGGCGCCGTGAGTGCGTTCGACGGCTGCCTTCATCTGGTCGACGGCGCGCGTGCCCTCGTCGATGTCGACACCGGCGGCGGCGTAGGAGGTGAGCTCGGCGCCGATGGCGCGCCAGCCGATGTCGCGGCGCACCTGCATGCCGTCGAAGGAGACGGTGGCCATTCGGCTGTAGGCGTGGGACCTGGACGAGGCCAGGTCGTCACCCAGGCCGGTGACCGCGAGCACCCTGCCGCCCGTCACTCGGTCACCGTCGGTGCCTGCGTGGAACAGCAGGGCGTCGGTGGTCTCGTCACCGAAGTCGATGACGGCGCCCGTGACCGGTGTCGCCGGGTAGCCCGCTGCTGCCGCCACCACCGTGCACGCGGCACCCGAGGACTGGATGCGCCGGTTGCCCAGCTCGCCGCGGCAGCAGGCCATTGCCAGCTCGGCGAGGTCGTCGACGAGGAGCGGCAGCACCGTCTGCGCCTCGGGGTCGCCGAAGCGGCAGTTGTACTCCAGCAGCTTGGGCCCGTCAGGAGTGAGCATGAGTCCTGCGTAGAGCACGCCCACGTAGGGGGCGCCCTCCTCCATCAGGAAGTCGATGACCGGCTGGATGAACGTCGCCGTCAGTTCGTCGGCCTCGTAGGGGACCGGCGCCGGCGCATACGCACCCATGCCGCCGGTGTTGGCGCCGCTGTCACCCTCGCCGATGCGCTTGTGGTCCTGGGCGATCGGCAGCGGTCTGGCGACGTTCCCGTCGCACAGCGCCATCAAGCTGCACTCCGGCCCGGTGAGGCGCTCCTCCAGCACGATCGGGCCCTGCTCCACCAGTTCGCGGATGGCACCCTCCGTGGCGGCCTCGAGATCAGGTCCCTCCGGCACGATGACACCTTTGCCCGCGGCGAGGCCGTCGAGCTTGACCACGACCGGCTTCCCGAACTCGCGCCACCATGCGATCGCCTCCTCGGCGTTCGACGAGAGGTGGTACGCAGGGGAGGGCAGGCCCAGCCGGCCGGCGAGCATGCGGGTGAAACCCTTCGAGCTCTCCAGCTTGGCCAACGAGGCGGTGGGTCCGAAGCACGGGATGTGCAGCTCGGCGCAGCGGTCGGCCACGCCGGCCACCAATGCCGCCTCCGGGCCGACGATGACCAGGTCGGCGTGAGGTTGTGCGGGCAGCTCGGCGGACAGCTCCACATGGTGCCCGTGGTGGCGGCATGCCCATGCGATCGCGGCCTCGCGACCCCCGGAACCGATGACCAACACGTTCACTGCAGCGCTCCACGGGCGCTCGCGACCCGCTGCTGGGGCTGGATCGTCCCGGAGGTGGTGACAGATCCGCCCCAGTAGCCCCAGTGGGACGCTGCAGCCTCAGCAGCCGCGCGGGTTGGCCGATGTGATGCGAGGTACGTCGCGGGGTGCGTCACGAGAGTGCGCCCTCGAAGCTGAGCTTGGGTTGGGCCTCGTCGACGGCCATCGGGTAGCGGCCCGTGTAGCAGGCGTTGCAGTACCCGGCCTCGCTGCCGTTGTTCTCCGGCTCGATGGCCCGCATCATGCCTGCCAACGACAGGAAGGCCAGCGAGTCGGCGCCGATCAGGTCGCGCATCTCGTCCACCGTCAGCCGGGCGGCCATCAGATCGCCGTCGTGACCCATGTCGACACCGAAGTGGCATGCGTGGGTGATCGGTGGGCAGGTGATGCGCACGTGCACCTCGGTGGCGCCGGCGTCGCGCAGCAGCTTCACGAGTGGCCCGGCGGTGGTGCCGCGCACCAGCGAGTCGTCGATCATCACCACCCGCTTGCCGGCGAGGTTCTCGCTGAGCGCGTTGAACTTCAGTGCAACACCGCGTTCGCGCAGGTCCTGCGTGGGCTCGATGAACGTACGGCCGATGTAGCGGTTCTTGATGAGCCCGTCGTTGTGTTCGATGCCGGCGGCACGGCTGTACCCGATGGCCGCGGGAATGGAGCTGTCCGGCACCGGGATGACCACGTCGGCGTCGACACCCGACTCACGCGCCAGCTCCTCCCCGAGCCGCTGGCGAACGTGGTGCACGTTGCGGCCGGCCCACACGCTGTCGGGACGGCTGAAGTACACGAACTCGAACGTGCAACGGGCTGGCGTGGCGCTGGGGGTGAGTGCCTGTCGGCGCGTGATCTCGGCCCCCTGCAGGGTGACGATCTCGCCCGGCCGCACCTCGTCGATGTCGACGCAGCCGAGCGTGTTCAACGCGCACGTCTCGGAGGCGACCGCGTAGCCGCCATGGGGGAGGCGGCCGACGCTCATCGGGCGGAACCCCCACGGATCGCGCACGGCGATGACCCGGTCATTGACCAGCAGCACCAGCGAGTAGGCGCCTTTCCATGCCGGCAGCGTGCGCTCGACGCGGTCCTCCCACGTTCGCCCTCCGGCCGCCGCGAGCATCAGCGTGAGCACCTCGGTGTCGCTGGTTGCGGTGAGCCCGAAGCCCTTGGCGAGCAGCTCGTCGCGCAGGGCGCCGGCGTTCACCAGGTTGCCGTTGTGGGCGACGGCGAGGGGCCCGTGCATGGTCTCGACCAGGAACGGCTGATGGTTGCGATGGGCGTTCGCGCCGGTGGTGCTGTAGCGAGTGTGTCCGATGCCGTGGTAACCCGTGAGCGTGGCCATCGTGGCCGGCGTGAACACGTTGGCGACCAAACCGCTGTCCTTGTGGCAGCGCACGCGGTTGCCATCGCTCACCGCGATGCCGGCGGCCTCCTGGCCACGGTGCTGGAGCGCGAACAGCCCGAAGAACGCGAGCTGGGCGATGCCGTCGCCGTGAGGCGTGGAGACGCCGAACACTCCGCACTCCTCCTTCGGCTGGTCGTCGACGTCGTGAGCGTGACGACTGCGGATGTGGACGCGAGAGTCAGGAAACATGCAGGTGCTCCAGGATTCGTGGGCCGACGGGGTAGGCGCCAGGCTGGAAGGTGGTACTGGTGAGTCGTTCGAAGGCGTCGATGTAGCGGGCGCTGGTCTGCTGCCAGACCTCGTCGGGCAGCACCGGCGGTGGTCCGTCGCCGCGGTAGCCGGTGGCCAGCAGGGCACGGCGCACGACTTCCTTGTCCAGGCTCTCGGGCTCCTCGGCGTCGGCGAGCCGCGCCGCGTAGCTCTCGGCCACCCAGTAGCGCGACGAGTCGGGGGTGTGCATCTCGTCGATCAGCATCAGCGCGCCCTCGTCGTCGAGACCGAACTCGTACTTGGTGTCGGCAAGAATCAGGCCGGCACGCGCGGCGACCTGCTGCCCGCGGGCGAACAGCGCCAGCGCGGCTTCCACCGTGTGGCCCCACAGCCTCGGTTCCACCAGCCCGTGCTCGACGACCTCGGCGACCGTGATCGGCTGGTCATGGCCACCGTGCTCGGCCTTGGTGGTGGGCGTGACGAGGGCGTAGGGGAGTGAGGTGTTCTTGAGCAGGCCGTCGGGGAAGCGGTGGCCGTAGATCGTGCGGGCGCCGTCGGCGTACTGCTGCCACAAGGAGGTGGACGTGACGCCGGTGATGTAGCCGCGGACCACGACCTCGACCGGCAGTGGCCGGGCGTTGCGGGCGATCAGCACGTTGGGGTCGGGCACCGAGAGCACGTGGTTGGGCACGATGTCGGCGGTCTCGGCGAACCACCAGGCGGCCAACTGGTTGAGCACCTGCCCCTTGTAGGGCACCCCCGCGATCACCTTGTCGAACGCGCTGAGCCGGTCGGTGGTGACGAACAGCCGTCGGCCGCCCGAGAGCTCGTAGCTGACACGCACCTTGCCGTCGCGGCGGTCGGGCAGATCGAGATCGATGTCGAGGAACGGCTCCATCACAGCCCCGCCGCATAGCTGACGCCCTGCTGGAACAACGCCAGGCCCGACCCGGCAGCGGTGCCGCGAGCGTGGCGCGGGTGCTGGCGAGCGATCACGTGGTTCTCCGGGTGCGGCATCAGGCCCAGCACCACACCGGTCTCGTCGCACACGCCGGCGATGTCGGCGGCACTTCCGTTCGGGTTGTGGCCCGCGTAGGTGAGCGCCACCTGGCCGGCGGCGGCGAGCGCCCCGACGTCGGGGTGCACGTAGCGGCCCTCGCCGTGAGCGATCGGGCACTCGATCGGGTCGAGGTCGCGAGTCCAGATGCTCTTCCCGGAAGGTGCCTCGAGGCGGACCCACTCGCACTGGAAGCTGCCGCCGGCGTTGTGTCCGAGAGCGCCGGGGAGCAGCCCCGTGCGGGTGAGCACCTGGAAGCCGTTGCAGATGCCGATCACCGGACGGCCGAGGGCGACGAAACGGGGTAGCACGTCGCCCAGCCGGTGAGTGACGGCCAGCGACCACATGCGCCCGGCTCCCAACGCATCGGCATAGCTGAAGCCGCCGGCGAGGACCAGTAGCTGGGTGTCGCGCAGCAGTGCGGCGGGGTTCTGCAGCAACTCCTCGAGCAGCGTGATGCGCGGTTCGGCACCCGCCAGTTCCAGCGCGAACGCCACGTCGCGGTCGCGGTTGGTGCCTGGAGCGGCCAGCACCGTGGCCCTGGGTTTGCTCATGCCGCACCTCCGTGGAAGGCGGTCCGCAACGAGTCGAGTGCGATCTCCGCGCCGGCGATGCGCAGGCTTGGCGCTGCGGTGGTGCGGCCCAGCACGGTGGCCGGCTCGCCGAGGCCGTCGAGGAACCAGGCCGTGTCGGGCGGGTCGAGTTCGACGACGAATCGACCGGTGG
>JBAVTH010000283.1:0-1656 GCA_049696035.1 Ilumatobacteraceae bacterium | reverse complement strand
GGTCTGGTCACGGGAGGTCGAGATGCTGGTGAAGTCAAGTCGACGTCGTCGCATGGCCTCGCATTCGGTGGGTGATGCGCCGCCGGCCGCGAGATGGAGCGCCCAGAGTGCCGGGCCTTTCGCGCGCCGTGACAGACGGCTGAACGCTGGATCAGGAAATCGTTGTGACCGTTGTCGTTCTGCGTCATGGACCAATACTCTCCTCGTCACGAGGGTGTTGCGGCAGACCTCCCTGATCGTCGCCGGACGACAAGCATCCGAGTGACCGCTCCGCGGCTCTCGGCTCACTGGAAGAGGCTGGATTCGTGTTTCGTCACAAGCTGAAGCTGATGCTGATCGCAGGCGATTCGCTTGCGTTCGCCGTTGGGTTCGCGGTGGTGGTCTGGTCCACTGACTATGCGGCGGTCCACGGTGCTGCCAGGGCCGGGGGTGTGGTGGTGGCCGCCGTGGTCATCGGCTTGTTCGCGATGCGCAGCCAGGGCCTGTTCCTCGCGCGTGTCAGCACGGTGCGCATCGTCGAGCTCACACGCAGCACTCGGGCCATCGCGTTGCTCGGCGCCGGGATGATCGTTGCCGACCGGTTCCTTCACTTCGGCTTCCGCATCCGCTACGTGGCCCTCGCCAGCGCGATCTCCTGGGTGCTGGTCGTCATCGGTCGCTCCGTGTTCAGGTCGTGGGTGTCGGTGAAGCGCAGCAAAGGCCATCACCAGCGACGGGTGCTGGTGATCGGCTCCGACGCAGAGGCGGCCCGGCTGATCGAACTGTTCGCCACCCACGCCGATCTCGGCATGTCGGTGATCGGCATCGTCGGCGACCGCGACGACGCACTTCGCAACAACATGGGCGGGCTCTGGTTGGGCGACCAGGAAGACACGGAGGCGCTGGTGGCGCACCATGCCGCTTCGGGCGTGGTGGTCTCGCCCAGCGCGCTCAGCTCCAGTCGCCTCAACTCCCTCATTCGTCACCTCCAGAACGACGACGTGCACGTGCACCTGGCCACCGGCATCTCTGGCATCGATGCACGCCGCCTTCGTTCGCTGCCGCTCTCCCACGAACCGATGCTCTACGTGGAGGCGCCATCCCTGTCACGGATGCAGAAGGTGCTCAAGCGGGCATTCGATCTGTTCGTCGCCCTGGTGCTGCTCGTGCTGACGGCACCGTTGTTCGCAGTCATCGCCGTGGCGATCAAGTTGCAGGATCGTGGTCCGGTGTTCTTCAGGCAGCGGCGAGTCGGCCGCGACGGCGCGCTCTTCGGGGTGCTGAAGTTCCGCACGATGGGAGTCGATGCCGAGGAGCAGCTGGCCAAGCTGCGGGCGGAGAACGAGCGCAACGGGCCGCTGTTCAAGATGGAACGCGATCCGCGCGTTACGCGCGTCGGCAGGCTGCTGCGACAGACCAGCCTCGACGAGCTGCCACAGCTGATCAACGTGCTGCGTGGGCAGATGAGCCTCGTTGGGCCTCGTCCTGCGCTGCCCTCCGAGGTTGCTAGCTTCGGCGCCGAGCTGCGCCAGCGCGAGCAGGTGCTCCCGGGCATCACCGGCCTGTGGCAGGTGGAGGCCCGCGACAACCCGTCGTTCGAGGCGTACCGCCGTCTCGATCTGTTCTACGTCGAGTACTGGTCGATCACTCTCGACCTGCTGATCATCCTGGGCACCG
>JBAVTH010000282.1:0-1714 GCA_049696035.1 Ilumatobacteraceae bacterium | reverse complement strand
GTCGGACACCGTCGCCAAGCTGCTCTACGAGTGGTCGCGGCCGGACCGTCCGCCCGGCGACTGGTGGCAGCTCGGCCCGCACGCCACCGTCGCCGTCGACGAGGCCGGCATGCTCGGCACGCACGATCTGCACCGGCTGGTGCAGCTGGCCCGGCACCAAATGTGGCGGCTCGTGCTCGTCGGCGACCCGCACCAACTCCAGGCCGTCGGTCTCGGCGGCATGTTCGCCGAGCTGTGCTACGCTGGCCGCACGATCGAGCTCGAACGCATCCACCGCTTCGTCAACCCGTGGGAAGCCACCGCGTCACTGCAACTGCGACACGGCGACACCCGATCGCTCGACGCCTACGAAGACCACGGTCGCATCATTCCCGGCAGCATCGACCAGCACCTCGACACGATCGTCACCTATTGGACCGAGTGCCGCGACCACGGCGAATCGCTGGCGATCACGACCACCCGCAACGAGCACGTCGACCTGATCAACGACTGCATCCAGGGCGAGCGTGGGGAACGTGGAGAGCTCGACCGATCTCGGCGCGCCGACACCGCCGACGGCATCGGTGCCTGGGTCGGCGACCTCATCGCCACCCGCCGCAACGACCGCACGCTCATCACCTCGACCGGCCAGTTCGTCCGCAACCGCGACCAGTGGATAGTGACCGCCATCGACGGACACGGCGACATCACCGCCGCACGCATCGACGGTGGAGGCGTCGTCGTGCTCCCCGCCGAGTACGCCCGCGACCACGTCCGCCTCGGCTATGCCGCCACCGAACCCGGCAATCAGTCCGACACCCAAGACCGCAGCATCACGCTGGCGACCGGCTCGACGACCGGCCGCGGCCTGTATGTCGGCATGACGAGAGGGCGCCAAGCGAACCACGTCCTCGTCGTCACCGACACCAACGACCTAGGCGCAGCTAGTGACCTGTTGGAGCGAGTGATCACCTGCGACCGAGCAGACGTGCCAGCAGTGACCCGCCGCGAGCAGCTCGGGGGCTTGACGACGGGCGATCGCTCAACTGAGACCCTCCGAGCATGGCTTGAGGTAGCCGACGTGCGCCCAACACCATCGCTGTCGAGGGGAATCGAGATGGACTGACCACCCCGCCGAGCCTCTCCAGTCAGCATGCCTGCCGTGCGCGGGTCGGACTCGAACGCAAGGTGGTCTGGCTATCGAAGTGCGACGGCATCAATGTCTGGGCGTGAGAAGCCTTTCGGTAGCTGGCCGTACGTAGTGTTCTTGGTGAGCCATGCCACTTGGCGGGGCCACTGAGTCTTCAGCTGTGCTCCGAAACGGGCGACCACCCAAAATTGAACTTGAACACGCGGGAGCGCAAGCACGAGTCCCGCAGAGAAGCGATTGATGCCTGCCGACTTGGGCTGGCCATGGAGGGTCGGTGTGAACACAGCCGTCGTGAAGATCGTGGACGACTCGACCGCGGCCGCGCCGAGAGACACGGACTTAGCCATCTCATCGAGATCGTTGTTCATGATCCGGGTTCCGTCCTTCGGGTTCAGGATGACCGCAGAGCGAATCTGCCCGTCGCTCACGAGGTCAGGTGACCCCCAGATCTCGCCAAGGGCTTTCACCCACAGAACCTTGAGCATGTATCGCCGGACCACGGCCACCCCTGCGTTCCCGAGCCTGTCGGCCGGCCTCGTAACCCATCGTTGAACGGTTCCGGCGAACGAATGGTCCAGCTTCTGC
>JBAVTH010000281.1:0-8892 GCA_049696035.1 Ilumatobacteraceae bacterium | reverse complement strand
TATAGACGTCGCGGAGCTGTCGGCCCACAACCGCATAGTCGTAACGCGCCGCTGCACGGTCGAGCGACTCCGCCAGCTCGGCCCGCGGCATCTCGGAGACGGCGATCAAGCCCGCGAGGAGCGCGTCCGCTCGACCAGGAGCTACCACGACGCCGGTCCGATCCTCTCTCACCGTGTGGCCGATGGCGCCGACGTCTGTGACGACCACCGGCCTCCGCGCGGAATAGGCCTCCATCAGCACGGCGCTCTGTGATGCGAACGATTCGTACGGAAGCACAACGACGTCGCACTCGGAGAGCAGTTGCCACTTCCGATCCTCGGTGACGAGACCGATCTCGAGCGACACGTCGTCGCGGCCATTCGTGAACTCCTGCGCTCTTCGCTCCAGCTCCGCATCGCCGCGACCGGCGACCGTGAGCCGGAACCGACCGGGAGGGAGCTTCGCAAATGCGTCCAGAAGGACGGGGAGACCCTTGTTCTTCCGGAGCGTTCCAAGAAAGAGCAACGACTGCGGCCCGGAGGACGATGAACAGTGCGTCACCTCGCGGTGAGCGTCGAGCCCGAGAGGAACCACGTGGATTCGTTGCGGTGAAACGCCGTACTCGGCCTGAAGGCGAGCCGCCAGCGACGGGTGGGCCACCACGAAGTCAACTCTCGCCGAGTAGACGCGGTGCAGCAAGAACCGCTGCACGAAGTGCGGCCATCGCGGCACGTGTGGATCGACATCGTGCACGAACGCGACGACCGGGAGCCTTCGTGCCAGGCGCGGTAGGTCGAACGCGTCGACCTCATACGTGAGCGTCTGGATGTGCGCGACATCAAATCCCCGGTGCAGTTGGCGCCGCCGAGCCAACACCCTGCGGATCGCAAGAAGCGTTGGCCGCAGGGCACCGACGAATCCGCCTCGAGTCGAGACGGGATCGGGGAGATCGCGGATGAGCTCGTAGCCCGGGAACGTCGGAAGCCGTTCGCCAGCGTAGGCCTCGAGTGCCTCTACGACCAGGCCATCGTGCCCGCTCAACATCGCCGTGGCCACGGCACTGGGACCACGATGCGGATGGGGCCAGTACCAGTAGATGTTCATCGCGGTTGAACGGCCCTCGCACCGTTGATCCGAGACGTTAGCCGGGGAGTACGGGACTTGACGCGTGTCCACACGGGTCCGGCGGCCTCATCGCGATCTCGGCCATGATGGGCGGGTGACGATCGAGCTGTCTGTGTTGGCACATCCCTCCGACCTCCCGTTCCTGGAAGCCACACTCCGTCACCAGCTCCGCCACTTCGCGGCATGCACCGCAATCAGCCGTCGAGTGGTGGTGGCGGACTACTCCGGAGCGGAAGCAGAGGGAGCTCGACGCTTGCGAAACACGGTTGCAGCCCTGGTCGACGAGGGCGCACTCGACGCGGCGATCGACGTCGACTGGGACCCGGTGACCGTGGTCGAGTCGATGCAACGCTGGTTCGGCCGCGCCGACACGCCACCGCGCGCAGGGCGAGCCAGGCCGAGATGCCAGTACGCGCACTCCCTCGACGTTGCGGAGCGGAACTTGGTGCTCCACCTCGACAGCGACGTGCTGTTCTGGGGCTCGCTCGATTGGATCGAGCACGCTCCGCAACGGTTCGATGAGTCCGAGCAACTGCTGGCGATCGTTCCGATGGCGGGGCCACCGCAAGCACGCACACCAAGGGAGTGGATACTGGGGCCACGGGCGGGGCGGTCGTCATGGCCGCTCGGACCCAATCGATCCGACTCGGTCACCACACGACACGTGGTGTTCCACCGGGGGCGTCTTGCGGGACTGTGCCCGCTCGATCGGCGTTGGGGACGTCCCTGGGACATCGCCACCTCGGGGCGCGGGTATCTTCCGTGGCGCTTCGCGCGGGCGCATCCCCAGCGCCAGAGCTGGGGCAACCGGTCAGAACGGACCCCGGAGTGAGATCGCACCCGGCACCGTTGGTTTCGGTGATCGTGCCGGTCTTCAACGCTGCAGCCACCGTGCGCCGTTCGATCGAGAGCCTCCAGCAACAAACGCTCCGCGACATCGAGATCGTGGTCGTGAACGATGGCTCCACCGATGCCACATCGTCGATCCTCGCCGACCTCGCATCGGGCGACACCCGCCTGCGAGTGCTCGATCGGACCGTGAACGAAGGGCTGGTGGCCTCCCTCCAAGAAGGCCTTGCGGCGTCGCGAGCACCGCTCATTGCCAGGCTGGATGCCGATGACATTTCCCATGCCCGACGGCTCGAGATGCAGGTGAGCTCGTTCGAAGCGCCCGATGTGGTGCTCTGTGCCACTGCGTACCGGCGCGTACACCCCGATGGACGCATCCTCCGCGAGTCTCGACCCCCGACGACGCACGGAGCACTGGCCGCAGCACTTCTGGACTCGAATCGAATCTGTCACTCGTCGGTGATGTTCCGCCATGACGTCGCGGCGTCGCTGGGCGGCTATCGAGCCAAGTGGTATCCAGCCGAGGATTACGATCTTTGGTTGCGGCTGATGGAGGTGGGTCGATACGTCGGCATCGACGAGCTGCTCGTGGACTACCTCGTGAACGCTGAGGGTGTGTCGACCGCCAACTCGGCCGTGCAGCAGGAGCGTCTCGGCGCCAGAAGATCCGAGTACAGATGGCTCGTCATCGGTGCCGATGCCTCCCCGACCGGCTCCCCTCGCGTGGCCGAACTGGCAAGGCGACAGCTTCGGGCGACGCTCCTCAGCCGGGGGATCCAACCAGACGGCCTCGATGCCCAGTGCTATTCGATGGCCCTCAGCGGCCAGAGCACGGCATGGCGCCGCCGGGCGCGGATGCTGACCGCGCCGACGCTCGTACGGAGCGGCCGGAAGCACTGAACCAACCACCCAACCGCCCCCACTGCCGCAGCACTCCACCGACCCACTCGCGGCGCGACGCAGGCGACCACATGTACTTGGGGAAGACCACAGCGAGCTTGAGAAGCCGCCACATCGAGCTGGATGGCCTGCACAGGGGTAGCAGGTGTGCGCCGCCGGCACAGCTCGCTGCGATCCCCTGCGCCCTGCCGGAGCGGTAGCGCGTGCGCCGCCACGCCGCTGCCCCCGGCCGAAGGCGGTAGGCAACCACTGCCTCAGGAACCACACGGGGGCGGAACCCCGCTGCGTAGGCCCGCATGAAGAACTCGTTTTCATCAGTCGGGCCGCTCAACCGCGGATCGAACCCCCCGACGGACTCCCACATGGAGCGCAAGAACGCGCACGACCCGCCGAACGTTCGGTCGATGTAGGGACTGGCGACCTGGGGCACCGCCGACTCAGGGCAACCCCACGCCGTCAGGGTGTCGTCATCGTTGAGCGACCGGTAGTCCACCCCGCCGGCAGCCCAGTGGCTTGCATCGATCGCTGCCGACAGCGCCGCGACCCAACCCGGCGCAACTTCATCGTCCGCGTCGCACAGCAGAACCACGCCGTCCGGCGCAGCTGCGACGCCCGCGTTGCGAGCGCAGTTGACGCCACGCTTGCTCTCAGTCACCACTCGCAGGCGCACAACTTCGCCCGCTGCGCGCATCGCTACCTCCACCGTGCGGTCGATGCACCCGTTGTCGACCAGCACCACCTCGAACGGCGGAACCGAGCCCTGCTCAGCGAGCGCGGAGATCTGGCGGGCAATCGTTGCCTCCCCGTTCAACACCGGTATGACAACCGTGATCGGGCTACTCATCATCGGCGGCCCACGAGTGCCCTACACCACCGCGCGTACCCGATGGGCGCCGACGGACGAGCGGCGATCGATCGACCGAGAAGCCGCAAGGCCTCGCGCCGCAGCCCCGAGCGACCGGCGGCGACGCCTGCGATCCCGAGATGTGATGCGAGCACCGAGCGATCCCGGCCCAGCATGTCGCCCACCTCGGCCAGTGCCGTAACCGCGCTCTCGTAGTACAAGTCGGCGTCGTACGGACGATCCCGACGGTGAAGGACCACAAGTGCTGATTGGACTGACCCGACGGCGAGTGGTTCCTCGATCTGCAGTCGCCCGAGCGCCATCCCCAGGACTGTGTTCTCACCGTGGCGAAGCCCTGCGACAAAGCCACCGGCGGCCTCGAACGCTCGCCTCGAGACTCCGAACGCGCCGGACTGGAACCGACCGATCAAGCCCCCGAACGCGGCACCGAGCGGAGAGGGTGCCAGGGCACTGTCGCCGAGCTTGTCGTGGCGCTCGATGCTGGCGCAGCTGAACAGGTCGAGCCTGCTCTGCGCCGCGCCGACCATCGCATCCACCCATCCCGGGAGCACGTAATCATCGCTGTCGAGGAAGGCGATGAATGCGGCCCGGGCAGCTGCCACACCCTCGTTGCGGGCGACCGACACGCCGGACGCGGGAATGGACACCGCGCGCAATCGGGAGTCCTTGATTCGCTCGACGGCTGCCAAGGTGTCGTCGGTCGAACCGTCGTCGACCACCACGACCTCGATGTTGCTCCCTGCGTGGGCCAGCACAGAGTTCGCAGCAAGACAGACGGCTTCCGGGCGATTGCGAACGGGGATGACCACAGAGAGAACGGGCCCGACCGGGGCGAGGAAACGGGTGTCGTCCGCAGGACTAGCCACGACCCTCACCCACCCTGCGGGCCCCTGTCCTCACCCAGCGAAGTGTAGACGGGTAGGGTGCCGACGCCTTGTGAACACCGGAGAACGACACAGATGACGCCCTACGACCACGACTTCTATGGCGCCCAGGCGGCCGGGTCCGAGCGCAGCGCCAGCGTTGTGCTTCCGGTCGTTTTCGAGCTGCTGTTGCCGTCATCGATCGTCGACGTCGGCTGCGGAGTGGGCACCTGGCTCGCTGCGGCGCAACACCTCGGTGTCGGCGACGTCCGCGGGCTCGACGGCGCGTACGCCGTGGATGCCGGACTTCGCATTGGGGGCGACCTCTTCACCCCCACCGATCTCGCCCGACCGCTGCCGCCACCCGACCGCCGATTCGATCTGGCGATGAGCCTCGAGGTCGCCGAGCACCTCCCGGCCTCTCGCAGCGAGAGCTTCGTGACCGACTTGTGTGCGCTGGCCGACGTGGTGCTCTTCTCCGCGGCCATTCCCGGCCAATTGGGCACCGACCACATCAACCTCGATTTCCAACACACCTGGGCCGACCGTTTCGACGGAAACGGCTACCTCGCGTTCGACATCGTGAGGCCGCGGGTGTGGCACGACGCGGATGTCGAAGCCTTCTATCGCCAGAACGCCCTCGTGTTCGTGAACAAGTCGCGAGGCGACTTGGTGGGTCGAGCTTCGGAGCTTGCGCGCTCCCACCCACCAGTGCTCGATGTGGTGCACCCCGAACTCCTCGCCTTCTGGGTGCGCCGAGCCACCCGTCCCGTCTCGACGGCGCAGGCGGTCGGCCAGGTCGGCCATGCTGTTCGCAACGCCATGCGCCGCCGCCTCCGGCGGAGTGCGCCGTGACCGTGCGGGTTGCATTCACCGACTTCTGGCCGGGCTTCGACCCAGACTCGGACTGGCTCGTACGCGTGCTGCAGACACGGTTCGATCTGTCCGTCACGGATGAGCCCGGGGAGGCTGACATCGTCATCTCGTCCTGCTTCGGCGTCGAACACCTCAGGTACAACTGCACTCGCCTGTTCGTCTGCTGGGAGAACCGGGCCTGGCCGCGGTCTCGATTCGACTGGTGCTTCAGCGGCGACTACATCTCCCACCCGCGACACCATCGGCTCCCGCTCTGGGTCGTGCATCTCGACATTCACCCCGAGCGGATTCCCGACGATCCACAGCGCGTGCTCTCCGAGAAGTCGGTGTTCGCCGCGACCGTCGTGTCCAGCCCTTCGGGTGCCGTCCGGAACCGGCTCCACGAGAGCCTGGACAGGTACAAGCCGGTTGCGTCGGGAGGTCGGTTTCGCAACAACGTCGGTGGGCCGGTCGCCGACAAGCTGTCGTTCATCGGCGCCGCCAAGTTCGCGTTCGCCTGCGAAGGATCGTCTCATGCTGGGTACACCACGGAGAAGCTCGTGCAATCGCTTGCGGCCGACACCGTGCCGATCTACTGGGGCAACCCACGCGTCGCCGAGGAGTTCAACTCCATGCGATTCGTCAACTACCACGACTTTCCGAGCGAAGGCGCGTTCATCAATCGAATCATCGAACTCGACAACGATGACGACAAGTACACCGAGATGCTGTCGCAGCCGTGGTTTCGTGATGGGAACCTCCCCGCAGCTGCCGACAAGGGGTCGTTGCTCGACCAGTTCGAACGGATCGTGTCGTGGAAGGGCCTACCTGTTGCCCAGCGCTCTCGCATCCGCCTCGCAGCGTCCGAAGTGACCGATCGTTACCGCGCGAGACAACGGTTCGGCGAACGGCTCGAGGCCCGATCGGGCTAGGGGCATCGCGCCAGTGCCCAGACGACCACCGGGGTGTCCGGATGGTTCGCCAGCGATCGGCGACTCAGCAGGCGATGGTGCCAGCTGAACGGTGCCCACTCCCGCAGGTTGGCCCGCACACACCAGGGGTTGCCCCAGGAACCGACCTCCAGCACCTCGAGCCCGTTCGACTCGAGGAGCAGGCGCACGCCCGTGGGGCTGAACCGCCACGCGTCGATCGGCGCTTCGTGAACGCGGAGCAGGAACGGCACCGACACCAGCACGTGACCGCCTGGCCGGACCAACTGAGCCAGCGTTGCCGCGGCAGTGAACGGCTGCGTGACGTGTTCCAGCACCTGGTCGCACACCACCACGTCGAACTGTCCCACGTGCCGGGGATGCACAAGATCGAAGTCGGGGTAATCGAGTCGAGTGAACGACTTCCATCCGAGGTGCGATCGACCCGAGCCACTGATCTCCACCGCTTCGAGCCCGGCCGGCTCGAGCGCGCGAAGAAGGCGCTCTACGTCGCGGTCCATCACGATGCGCGCCCAATGACGCTCTGCCGGGATGCGACGGCGACGCTGTCGCAGACGGTAACGAATGGACGCGATCGGGTTCACATGAGCCCTTCCAGGTCCAGCCCGTCCAGCGACCACGACTGCAGCTGATGGCCGCGAGTCGCACCTTCGGCCCGATCGTCCCAGACGCACAGCAGCGAGCTGCCGCGGGCGCGGGACATCCGCGGCCGAACAGCAGCCGTGCCGGCACCCGATGGCGCCAGTACCAGTAGCGCCTTCTCCTGCCACGCGATGGCTCGCACGGCTCGGGACACCTGAGCGGCGTCACCCCACGCCGACACCACCACCAGCGTCCGGAGCCTGCCTGGTACCGTTCGGTGCACCACACCGTGCGATGCCGCAGCCTGGCGCAGCCGGCTGACGGTGTACTCGTTGCCGGATCGCGCATCCAGCCGCCACCGCAGGGCAGCGCTCGTCCACGCGGTGGCCAGTCCATTGCCGGCAGGCAACCACGAATGGACGAGATCGATCGACGTCTCCAGCTGTGCGGGGACCCACCGGGCCAGCCGGTAGTAGTAGCGGATCGGCTCCAGCGCGACCGCGCCGTTCTTCACGTGTGCCGCCTGCGCTTCGGGTGTGGCCGTTGCGAAGACCAGCCCCCGACCGTCGCCCACGCCTGCGGCATCGAGCTCGGCCTGCACCACTGCACGGAACACGCCGCGGCGTTGCGCCCGCACCGTGGTCGCCCCGTCGACCAGGCGCCATGCGGTCGCCGCCCACGAACCCGCAGGAGCACTCGAATCGATCAGCGGCCACGGCATGCCGAACACCACGCCGAGGGGACCGCAGTCGTCGTTTGCGACCCAACAACGCGAGGCCCCCCAAGGGCTTTCGAGATGCTTCCACTCGAACCACTCGCGGGAGAACCTTCGCCCGTACCCGTCACTCAAGACAGCGAGCACGATGTCGATGTCGCTAGCGCCTGCCAGGCGCACCGTGAAGTCAGCCGGCGACATCATCGTCTCCGGCAGGGAGCGTCCAGACTCGTGGGACGTAGACATCGTCCCAACCGAGCCGCAGCAGGAGCTGGTACCCCTGTCGCCACATTCGGCGCCGGATACCGAACGACGAGTAGTTGTTCTCGACGATCACGAACTGAGTTGCGAACTCCGAGAGCGTGACCGAGTCGAGCACACCGGCTTCGCCACCTTCGACATCGATCGACAACAGATCGACTCGATCGATCCGATGCTCGCGAAGCACCGAATCAAGACGGCGAACCGGCACCGGAGTGGTCGAGGCCACAGCAGTGTTGGCGTCACGGCGCAACCGCCGACGGTGCCTGGGCGAGTATCCCGCCGACAGGCCGCTGAGCATCTCGCCTTCGCCGGCGATCATGTGGAAATCCGCAGTGCCCTCGGTTGGTCCGATTGCAGCGTTCACGCAGACGGCCTGGCGGGCTGCCACCAACCGCGGAAACACAGCTGGCGATGGCTCGATGCACACGCCCGACCAGCCGCGCTCTCGTTCGAAGAACACCGAGTTGCTGAGGGTGAGTCCGTCATGTGCCCCGACGTCGACGAACACGCCGTTGCGTCGAGCACCCAGAAGGCGATCCACCAGCACGTCCTGCCCCAGCTGGCTGCTGTACCCGAGTTGGACGACTGCACTGAGCGGCATTCGGCGCACGACGGGCAACACGCCGAGTCGAGCAAGCCGCGGACGAACCTGAAGGGGCCGGATCACTGGTCGCCTCCTCCTGACGGATCGACAGCTGCGAGCCGAGCGGTGAAGTCAGGTGACGGCATCGTTGCCCTGCCTACCACGCAGGCGCCGTTGCAGGTGGAACACCGCAGAATGACCGCCCGAGAGGATCGCCGCCGCCCGCGCCGCGTCGGCTTCGCTGTCGAGCCTCAAGCGCGACAGCGCGGAGGCGGTAGGCAGGCGAGCAGCGAGCCTGTGGTCGCATTCCGCCACGAGGCGGTAGCCGAGCCGGCGCAGTTCGTCGGCGGCGGCCGGGGCC
>JBAVTH010000280.1:0-1608 GCA_049696035.1 Ilumatobacteraceae bacterium | reverse complement strand
GTCGGACCACTGCAGGCCACAGTCGGCGAGTGCGCGACGCACTGCAACGACGCCTTGATCCATGCCCGACACGCCGTCGGTGCGGCCGAACGCGTGCATGCCGATTCCTACGATGGCGACGTTGCTCATGACCGGTCTCCCTGGGGTGCAGCGGTGGGGGCGAATGCGTACGTGACGACCTGGTTGCCGTCTTCGTCGATGCACAACGGTTCGAGCACGAGATGCATCTCCATGCCGATGACCAACTTGGAGGGGTCGGACTCGGTGAGGCGGGCTTCCACTCGCACCTGGCCGGGCAGCTCGACGTAGCCGACGCCGTAGGGGACGAACGCATCACCGACCGGGCCGAGGTAGGGGGGCGCCTTGGGTGGGAAGGCCTGCACCGTCCACGTCCACAGCGTGCCGGTGGTGGCCAGCTCGACGTCCTCCTGCTCGTCGAGCATGCACTTCGGGCAGCCGTTCTGGCGGGGGAACATGTGGTTCCCACAGCCGGTGCAACGGCTACCGAGCAGGCGTGGCTCGCCGTCGGTGATGGTGAAGATCCCCTCTGCGACGGGGACGATGGTGGTGTTGCTCATGTGACTCCCTGACGGCCGGGCGCGCGTGTGACGAGAAGGGCGGGCGAACGAACCGAGTTATTAAATGATCGTTCGGGAAGGAACACTAGCAGTCGCTCGCGAGCGTGCTCTCAGCGAACGCGGGCTGCAGCAGATCACTGGTTCGGCTGCGCAAACCAGCCGTTGATCAGTTGGTTGACGACGGCCTCGGTGTCTGCCTGGCTCACGCCCAACGAGCTGACCTCGTCGGCGTGGGAGAGCCCGAGCAGCAGCATGTAGTACATCCGTGCCTGGCTACGGGTCAGGCCCGCGCGCTCCAGCCGGACTGCGTTCTCGCGCTGCCAGTCGGCGATCAGTTCGGCGACGTCGGGCTGACGGATCGCCGCGCAGTGCAGCTCGGCGACCAGGATCCTGGTCGGCGCGAACGAGGGTTGCAGCCACAGTCGGGCGATCTCGCGGATGCCCGCTTCGCCCGGCAGGCGGTTGCGCGAGATGGCGTACAGCTCGTGCTTGATCGCCTCGACGAGCAGCGCGGCCTTCCCGCTGAAGTGGCTGTAGACGGCGGGCGTCGAGACGCTCGCGCGGTGGGCGATGTCGGCCAGCGTGACGCCTTCGTAGCCGAACTCGACGCACGCCTCGACTGCCGCCCGCAGCAACCGCTCTCTGGTGGGGGTTCCGTGTTCGTCGAGCTTCGGTGGGCGACCGATTCGACCGGCTGGGCGAACGCTCGTGTCGGATGGTTCGATCGCGGCCATGGTGAGAGTGAACCTACTCAGCTCGCCGCAGGATCTACTCAGCCTGGCCGCGCGCCCACCGCAGTGAACGCCGCAGCAACTCGAAGTAGGCGGGCTGCTCCCACGAGCCGCGTTCGATCTTCGGGTAGTAGGGCACCATCGGTGCCATGTCGTAGTGCCCGCGGCAGTGTCCGAGTGTGTTGTACAGCACGGCGCCTTCGCCCAGCTCGCGGAGGTACATCACCAGATGCTGGTCGGGTCCGGTGGTCCAGTCGTGCTCGACGAACCCTCGTGCCGTTCCCGACCAGGTGGTGTGC
>JBAVTH010000279.1:0-1503 GCA_049696035.1 Ilumatobacteraceae bacterium | reverse complement strand
GCACCACCGAGATCACATGACCCCGACGGCGAAGGCACATCATCGGCGAAGTGACCGCGGCGAAGCCGGCGGCGTCGAGCTCGTCCACCTCGCTGAGGTCGACGGTCAACGAGTGACAGTCGGCAGGCGGGCACGCCAGCAGCGCGTCGCGGAGCTCCCAGCAGTACTTCACCGTCAGGGGGCCCGACACCGAGACTCGGCGGTGACCGAAGCTGAGCTCGGAGGAGATCCAGAGCGGTGATTGGAGGTCGATGGCGTGCATCTCAGGCCGCCGTCGCCAGCTGGCGCTCGTGGATGCCCAGCATCTCGAGCGTGATGCGAGCGGCTGCCGACAGGTTCGTCAACCGCAGCGAGCCGTGCAGCTCGGCGCGACGCTGCATCGCGTCGGTCAGGGCCTCGACGGTGGAGAGGTCGAGGAAGACCACGGCCGAGAGATCGACGACGAGGTGGGCGTCCAGGTGGTGGGAGACCAGCCAGAGCTGGAACGACTCGACGACGTGCACGTCGAAGCGGCTGGGCGCGAGGAACGCTGCCGACTCGGTGGTGAGGGTGGGGAGGAGGGTGATCATCTGGGGGCTTCCTTGAGGACGAACGTTGTGGAGGAGAGGAGTATCGGAGGCGCGGTTCAACCCGCCATCGGGTGAACCTCAAGCGTCGGTCAATCAGCCGGCGAGGGCTGCCATGTGCAGCACGTGCCAGTCGGCGATGTCGGAGATGGGCAGCGCACGAGCTGCCAGACCGTTCTGACGACCGAGCGCGTTGCGGCGATCGTCGTCCTCCAGCAGGCGAGTGATCGCGCCCGCCAGGCTGAACGCATCGCCGGGCGTGAAGGTCTCGCCGGCGAACCCTTCCTCCGAGATCACGTCGATGAAGTCGCCGATCGCGGGCAGCACGGCGGCCTTACCGGCCGCCCCTGCCTGGTGCAGCGGGCCGGAGCTGCCAGTGGTACCGGTGTAGGGGAACACCACCATCTCGGAGCGCTCGAACAGGGCTGCCACGTCGTCCTCGGCCACGTAGCCGGTGAACAGCAGGCCGGGCAGGTCCTGGTTGGCCATGCGCACACCTGCGAGGTAGTCGGGCGAGTTCGCTCCATCGGTACCCGCGATCACCAGCTCGACATCGTCGTAGCCGGCGTCCAACAGCAGGCGATAGGCCTCGATCAGCGGCTCGACGCGCTTGTAGGTGCCGAACTTGCCGAACGTCAGCAGCTGCCGCGTGCGGGCACCGGGTGCCACCGGCAGCAGGCCGGGCACGTCGAACGTCCCATGTGGAGAGAGGTACACGTTGGTCGCGTGATATCGATCGGCCAGCAGCTCGGCGTAGGCGGGGATGGTGACGGCCACACGATTGGCCTTCAACACCACGCGAGTGAGCAGGCGACCGATCGTGCGGAAGACCGCCAGCTTGGCCCGGTTGCTGCCGAAGCCGGCCACCTCGAGGTCGACGGTGTCCACCAGGTTGTGCAGCAGCACCACCGACGGCGTCCCCATCAGGCGCACCGCC
>JBAVTH010000278.1:0-8331 GCA_049696035.1 Ilumatobacteraceae bacterium | reverse complement strand
CGGCTTGATCACCCCGTTCGGATCCAACACCATCTCCGCGATGAACCCAGGCTCCTGCCCGGCCCGCTCGGCGAGACGGCGCTCGACGCGCTGCTTCAGCGACTCCATCGCCCCTCCGTTGCCGTTGTCGCTCATGACCGCTCGGGGCTCCATCGGCCGTGCTCAGCGTGGCGCAGGCGCGGTGGGGCAGCCGTTGGACGTGTTGCCGTAGACCGTCGGGCAACCAAGGTCGCTGCGGGTGCACAGGTTCGTGACGGTGTCGCCTGGGCAGTTCTTCTTGGTCTTCTTCCTCGCTGCCATCTCGACGCTCCCTCCCATCGGGCTGCCGAAGCTGCCCAGCGCGCTGGACAGGTCGAAGCCGTACCCCTCCACATCGCCGGACGGCACCGCCACCACGAAGTGCAGGTTGCGGCCCGTCTCGACGTGCACCGACGTGCTGACGTCGGCCAGGTTGATCTCACCGTCATCACCCAGGATCTCGGTGATGAGCGGCTTGATCACCCCATCGGGGTGCAACATCATCTCGGTGATGAAGCCCGGATCCTGCCCGGCCCTCTCGGCGAGACGGCGCTCGATGCTCTGCTTGAGGGACTCCATGGTCCCTGCGTCGTCGGTGTTGCTCACTGTTGACTCCTCTCGTTGGCTTCTGCCGTTGTGGCAACCCCCTAGACGGTCGCGCCCGTCGCTGATTACACGCGGTGTGCCGCTACCGTCGGCGACGCATGTACAAGTTCCTGCTGAAGCCGAAGTGGATCGGGTTCCACCTGCTGTGCCTGGCGGCGATCGTGGCCATGATCAACCTTGCGCTGTGGCAGCTTCGCCGCCTCGACGAGAAGCAGACGTTCAACGATCGGGTCACCTCCCACACCGACGCCGACGTCGCCCCCCTCGACGCCGATCTGCTGAGCGGCCACCCCGACGACTTGATCTATCGCCGCGTGCAGGCCACGGGCACGTATCTGCGCGAGCCGCAGTTCGAGGTCGTCAACGTCTCGCAGGACGGCGCCACCGGTCGCGACGTCGTGAACGCCTTGCTCCTCGACGACGGTTCGATGATCCTCGTCAACCGAGGCTTCGTGCCCAACGGCTCGGCGGTGCCGGCACCCCCGAGTGGAAAGGTGATGGTGTTGGCCCGGCTGAAGGCCGGGCAGCGCGCCGGCACCGGCCAGACCTCCGACGACGGCACGAGGCAGCTCACCGAGATCCGCCGCGTCGATCTGGCCGCCCTCGGCGGCCAGTTCGACCAGCCACTGGCTCCGATGTACCTCGAGCTGCTCGAATCCAGCCCCGCCGAGCCGGCCTCGGTCACCGCCGTCGCATTCCCCGAGCTCGGCGATGGGCCCCACCTCAGCTACGCGGTGCAGTGGTGCATCTTCAGTGCGTGCGTGGCCGTGGGATGGCTGTTCGCCGTCCGCAAGAGCATGCGCGACCGAGCGGGCATCAAGCGGCCATCGAAGTTCAAGGCCATGGAACGCATCGACCCGTCGGCTCGCTGACCACAGGGTTCAGTGGGCGACGAAGCCCTCCATCTCGGCCATTCGCCGGAACTGCTCGACCACGTTCGGCGGGACGTAGTCGGGATCGATCGAACGGTATGCCGTGTCGACGTTGACCGAGATGCGCCCGAACTCGCTGAGGCCGCGGAAGTCCTCACGGGCACCGACCTCGCGGGCGATGTCGCGAGCAGCCTCCCACGCGTCGAGGCCGGCCGCATGCCGGGCGGCGGCGGCCTCGTCGACGAATGCGAGGTAGTCGCGAACCGTCGCCACCCCGGCCTTGTCGGTGAGCGGTCCGTGGCCGGGCACCACCGTGTCGATGTCCATGCCCAACATCAGGTCGCACGCCGCCACCCAGTTGGACAGCGGGCCTGCCCACACGATCGGTGTGCCGCCGATGAAGAGGATGTCACCGGTGTACACCGTCTTCGCATCGGGCACGTAGGCGATGGTGTCCCCTCGGGTGTGCGCCGGGCCGACCTCGATCAGCTCGACGACTCGCCCGCCGACCTCGACATCGAGCCGGCCGTGGAACGTGCGAGTGGGCAGGCGCAGGTCGATGCCCTCGAAGTCGAACGCTCCGAAGAAGTGGCGGAACAACGCTCCCACCTCGCCCGGCGCCGTGTTCAGCGCATGGAGCATCGACGGAGGCACTTCGACCATCTCGTCGGCTGTCGCCGACGACGCGACGATCTCGGCGCCGTCCACCAGCTGGTTGCCGTAGCAGTGGTCACCGTTGGCATGAGTGTTGAGCAAGGTGTGGATCGGCGCACCGGCCGTCAGCGACGCCATCGCGTCGAGCATCTGCTGCGTGAGGCGCAGGTCGAACAGCGTGTCGACCAGCAACGAGGCACCATCACCGACCACGAGCCCAGCGTTGCTCCACCCCCAGCTGCCATCGTTCTGCAGGTATGCGAAGCAGGCGTCACCCAGCTCCTGAAGGCCTTTGTCGTTGGGCATCTCGTCTTCCTATCACGCGCCCGCTGTCGGGTTGAGGTGGTGCCGTCGCCGGCTCGGTGATGCGCCACCGGCACAGGCCTACAGTGGAGACATGACACAGATCGCCACACGCCGCCTCGGCCGAACGGGCCATCAGTCATCGCTGGCCATCCTCGGTGGCGCCGCCTTCTGGGGCAGCACGGCCGAGGACACCGAGCGCTGCTTCCAGATGGCCCTCGACGCCGGCGTCAACCACCTCGACATCGCCCCGTCGTACGGCCACGCCGAGCTGGTGGTGGGTCCGCTCGTGCCCGCCGTACGCGAGCGGTTGTTCATCGGCGAGAAGTCGAACCGAACCAACCCCGACGGTCTCCGCGCCCAGCTGGAGACCTCGCTGCAGCGCCTGGGCTGCGATTCGTTCGACCTCTATCAAGCCCACGGGGTCACCAGCATCGCCGAGCTCGACCGGCGCAGCCCGGCCATCGAGGCCATCCTCAAGGCCCGCGACGAGGGCCTCACTCGATTCGTCGGCATCACCGGCCACGACTTCGGCACCGCTGCTGCGCAGCTGGAAGCCGTACGCCGCTTCGACCTCGATTCGGTGATGCTGCCCGTGTACCCGGGCGCGGTGGCGCGCCCTCAGTACGCCGCCGACCTCGCCGCGTTGCTCGCCGAAGCGGAACACCGCGATCTCGCCGTGATGGCCATCAAGGCCGGCGCCCATCGGCCGTGGGGAGACCGCGAGAAGTCGTCCACCACCTGGTACGAACCGTTCACGGATCCAGCGCTCGTGGCCCGTGGCGTGCGCTTCACACTGGGCACACCCGGGGTGCAGGCGTTCTGCACCACCGGCGACGTCGAGGTGCTGCCGCTGCAACTGGCAGCAGCCGCTGCGTACGCGCCGCTGTCACCGGCCGAACGCGACAGCCTGCTCACCGAGGCGGCCGATTGGCCGACGATCTTCCCCCTCGAAGAGCACGCTCGTTGAGGCGGTGCGAGCAGCACCCGACCGTTTTCGTCCGGTGACCAGCGAGGCCGTTCAATCGATGGCATCGAACGCGGCCGCCATGCGTTCGGCGATCATCACCGTCGGCAGGTGAGTGTTCGCCCGAGGCACCGCCGGCATCACCGACGCGTCGCAGACGTACAGCCTCTCGTACCCGATCACGGCACCGGCGACATCCACCACGGCTTGCGGGTCGTCGGATGCGCCCATCCGGCAGGTGCCGGTTGCGTGCACGTAGTCGCCCACCGATGCTCGCAGCGCCACGTCGGAGAGGTCGTAGGGCTCGGGTGTCGCGACCTTCAGCACGGGCTGGCTGTTCGCCACCCGTTCGACGAGCCTGGCGGCAGCGCGCAGGGCCGCCATGTCGCGATCGTCGGTGAGCATCTCGAACTCCACGAACGGCTCGATCAGTGGATCGGTGGCCGCCAACCGCACGCGCCCACGCGAGTGCACTCGCATCACCGCACCCATCAGCAGTCCGAGGTCGGGGTGCTCGAGGTCGACGACATCCATGGCCAACACCTGCAGGTCGTGACGCTCGAGATGCGTGGCGCGAAGCAGGGCCGTGATCGCGACGCGCTCGGCCGGATTGGCCGGCGGCTCGCGCAGCCGCATCGCCATTGGGAACGACGGGTGATCCTGGAGGCCTTGCCCGACGCCCTCGCGGTCGATCTCGCTGCGCAGGAGGATGGCCGGCGAGTGGATGGCGCCGGCGCACACGATCACCGTCGCCGCCTCGATCTCGGTTCCGTCGGCGAGGCGCACTCCGCTCGCCCGGCGGCCCTCCAGCAGCACCTTGTCGACGACCGCGTCGCCGACGACTCTGAGGTGCTCGCGCCCGCGGGCCGGTTCGAGGTAGACGTCGTTCACCGAGGCCCTCCGACCGGCGGCCGTGCGGGTGAGCGAGGCCGGCTCGGCGCCTGGTTCGGCCGACAGCAGCGCCCTCGCCAATGCGCCGGTCTCGGTGGGGGTCGCGGCGCGAAGCGGGATGGGCAGCCGGTCGAACCAGGGCCCGACCTCCGACCATCGCCATCCGGCACAGCCGTAGTCATGTTCCCATTCGTCGTAGTCGTCGGGCTCGCCCGCGAGGGCGACCATCGCGTTCACGGCCGACGAACCGCCGGCGCCTCTACCCCTGGCGTAGAGCCGTGCACCCTGTTGCGCGGTTCGTTGCGCCACCAGGTGCTGCCACACCCGCCCTGGTTCCGCCATCGCCGCGACGAACGAGGGACCACTGATCGACTCGGGAGTGCCGGCGGCATCGTGATCCGGACCGGCCTCCAGCAGCAGCACTGCTCGCCGTCCACGCTCGCTCAGCCGCGCCGCCATCACCGCGCCGGCAGACCCTGCACCGACCACGACGACGTCGACTCGGCCGGCCACGCGATCAGGCTCCGTCGACGTAAGGCGGGTTCGTGCTGGCCGGCAAGCCGGCGAGGTGCGCAGTGTCGTTGTACCGGATCAGGCGCCAGACGTTCGGCTTCACCAACATCAGTTCGGTGATGGAGGTGTTGAGGGTGTGGATCTGGAACGCCCCCATGCCAGGCGCCTTCAGTGCCAGCCGCAGGATCGCATCGACCACACCGCCATGGCAGGCCACGACGACCGTCTTGCCCTCGTACATGTCGAGCGTGCGCCGCACGGCCGAGCCCACCCGGTATTGGAACGCGGCAACGGTTTCTCCACCGGGAAAGGTGGTGGCAAACGGGTCTCCGCTGTCCCAAGCCTCCGGACCGATGTCGTAGCGGTCCATGTACTCCTTGTACGACAGCCCGTCGCACTCCGGCCCGGGGTCGTGCTCGCCGAACCCGTCATCACGGACCACGGTGAGGTTCCCCAGCGACGGCGCCACGATCTCGGCCGTCTCGATCGCTCGCGGGTACTGACTGGCCAGCAGCACGTCGGCCTCGAACTCGCTGTTCGTCGCCCACCGCTCACGGAGCCGATCGGCCTGCTGGCGGCCGAGGGCCGACAGCCCCGAGCAGGTGCGCGGGCCACCGATCACACGGTCCACCGTGACGTTGGATTCACCATGTCGGACAAGCACCAGTCGGGTCACAACGCCCGACCCTACCCCCGCCGTCCCCCGCCGAGACCGGACACCGGCCGCCGGCAACGTGTTCACAATTGCACTTGTCGCGGCTGGACCTCACTGTGATCCGGTCAGCGCCGCGACACGAGCGATGTTGAAGGCGCGGAGGGGCCGGATGCCGCTTACTTTTCGTTCGCGACCGAACGACCTGCACCGACGAAGGGCCTAGGTTGCTCGCGGTGGCCACCGGAGCGCGTCTCACCATCCGCACCAGGGGCCCAGACCCGCGATCCGCCGCACTGCTCGCCGACGCGCACGCGCTCGGACTCACCGAGGTCACCGGCATCGACGTGGCCGACATCGTCTTCTTCGCCGCCAAGCTCGGCGCCGACGACAGGAAGTCGATGGAGGCTGTGCTGGTCGATCCGCTGCTGCAGAGGTCCAGCTGGACCTCTCCGAAGCACGGCATCGACACCGAGCTCCTGCCCGGCGTGACGGACCCGGTCGCCGCAGCCGTCGTACTGGCGGTGAGCACCATCGGCGGCATCCCCGAGATGGAGGTCGCCACCGGAAAGCACTTCGAGGTGCACGGCGAGCTGCAGCCCGACACCCTCGTCACGCTCGCCCGCCGTCTCCTGGCCAACCAGGTCATCGAACGATGGGCGATGGCGCCCCTCGAGCCCTCGTTCGTCGACACTCATGCCACCGCCGAGCAGACCGTCGAGCGAGTGGCCGTGCGAGATCTCGACGACGACGCGCTGCAGACGCTCAACAAGGAGCGGGGTCTGTCGATGGACCTCGCCGAGCTTCATGCCGTCGCCGAGCACTACCGCACCATCGGCCGCGAGCCCACCGACGTGGAGCTGGAGACGCTGGCCCAGACGTGGAGCGAGCACTGTGCGCACAAGACCTTCCGAGCCCGCATCACGCTCGACGACGGCACCGATGTCGTGCCGCTGATGAAGCAGTTGCGCGGTTGCACCGACACGATCGACGCCCCGTTCGTGCGCAGCTCGTTCGTCGGCAACGCCGGCATCCTCTCGTACACCCCCGGTGTCACGGTCGCCGTGAAGGCGGAGACCCACAACCACCCCTCCGCGATCGAGCCCTTCGGCGGCTCGAACACGGGTGTCGGTGGCGTCATCCGCGATGTCATGGGAGCCGCCCATCACCCGATCGCGATCACCGACATCTTGTGCTTCGGGCCCACGGACCACCCCGCGGACCGGTTGCCCGACGGCGTCCTGCACCCTCGCCTGATCGAGAGCGGCGTGGTGGCCGGCGTTGCCGACTACGGCAACAAGATCGGTCTGCCCACCGTCGCCGGCGCGGTGCTCTACGACCCCGGCTACCTGGCGAACCCGCTCGTCTACGCCGGTTGCATCGGGGTCGCCCGCGAGGGCGAGTGGCAGCTCGATGGCCCCCACCCCGGCGACCTGGTGGTCGTGATGGGTGGCCGCACGGGCCGCGACGGTCTGCGCGGGGCCACCTTCAGCAGCGCCACGATGGATGCCACCACCGGCGACGTCGCGGGCGCCAGCGTGCAGATCGGCGATCCCATCACCGAGAAGCTGCTCATCGACGTGATGCGCGAGTGCACCGGTCTCTACACCGCGGTCACCGACTGCGGTGCAGGAGGCTTGAGCAGCGCCGTCGGTGAGATGGCCGAGGGAGTCGGCGCCGATGTGGACGTCGCGCTCGCGCCGTTGAAGTACCCGGGCCTGCGGCCGTGGGAGGTGTGGCTCAGCGAGGCACAGGAACGCATGGTCTTCGCGGTCGACCCGCGGCGTTGGCCCGAGATGCGGAAGGTGTGCGACCGGCATGGCGTGGAGGCCACCAGCCTCGGGACGTTCACGGGCGACGGGGTGCTGCACGTCCGCAGCGGCGAGCTCGCCGTGCTCGAGCTCGACACGCACTTCCTGCACGACGGCCGCCCGCAGCGCGCCATGACGGCCGTGCTGCCCACACCCAGCCGAACCCCCGCCGAACCTCCCGCCTGCGCCGACCCGGCCGCCGTGCTGCTCGAGCTGCTGGCCCACCCGAACATCGCCTCCAAGGAACACATCATCCGCCGCTACGACCATGAGATCCGAGGGGCCACGGTCGTGCGCCCACTGGTCGGCGAAGGCCACGACGGGCACGCCGACGGGGTGGTGCTCGCGGAGCCCGGCGATGCACACGGTCTGGCCATCGGCATCGGTGTCAATCCGTGGTACGGCATCGCCGATCCGGAGCACATGGCACATGCGGTCGTCGACGAGGCCATCCGCAACGTCGTTGCCGTGGGTGCCGACCCCAGTTCGATCGCGCTGCTCGACAACTTCAGCTGGGGCGACCCCCGCCGTCCGTCGACGCTCGGCGAACTGGTCGCCGCGGTGCAGGGCTGCTGTGCCGCGGCCATGGCCCACCGAGCACCGTTCGTCAGCGGGAAGGACTCGCTGAACAACGAGTACCTCGGCAGCGACGGCGCCCGCCATGCGGTGCCACCCACCCTGGTGATCACGGCGATCGCCCACCACCCGAACCCCGACCGCGCCGTCACCCCCGACCTGAAGCAGGCCGGCAACGTCCTCGTGATGGTCGGCCGCACCGGCAGCGAGTTCGGTGGCAGTCACTTCTCGATGGTGACCGGTGAAGGCGACGACAGCCCCGTACCCGCACCCGACCCTGCCGCAGCCGCCCGGTACCGCGCCTTGCACACCCTGTTGCGCACCGGCCGCGTGCGCAGCTGCCACGACGTGAGCGAAGGCGGCCTGGCCGTGGCGCTCGCGGAGATGTGCATCGGCGGCCGACTCGGGGCCGAGGTCACGACCCTGCCCCACGCCGACCTCGCCACGTCGCTGTTCGGTGAATCCACC
>JBAVTH010000277.1:0-30311 GCA_049696035.1 Ilumatobacteraceae bacterium | reverse complement strand
TTCGGTGCGTTCGTCGACCTCGGCGGCATGGACGGCCTCATCCACGTCAGCGAGCTGTCGTGGAAGCACGTCGACCATCCGGGTGCGGTCGTCACCGTCGGCGACAAGGTCACCGTCCAGGTGCTCGATGTCGACTTCGATCGCGAGCGCATCAGCCTGTCGCTGAAGGCCACCCAGCAGGATCCGTGGCAGGAGTTCGCCGGCTCGCACGAGGTGGGTCAGTTGGTCTACGGGCGGGTCACCAAGCTGGTGCCCTTCGGTGGTTTCGTGCAGGTCGGCGAGGGCATCGAAGGCCTGGTGCACATCTCGGAGATGTCCACCCACCACGTCGATTCACCCGAGCAGGTCGTCACCCCCGGCGAGGAGCTGTGGGTCAAGATCATCGACCTCGATCTCGCCCGCCGCCGCATCAGCCTCTCCATCAAGCAGGCTGCCGAGGGCGGCGAGCTGGCCGAGGAGTACCGCTCGCACTTCGAGATCGACGAGCACGGCAACTGGGCCGCCGGCGGCGACGATGCCGAGCGCGAGGCTGCATGGGCCGAGTACTACCAGGAGAACCCGGGTGAGGCACCCCAGGCCGACGGCGAGGCCCCTGTGGCCGCAGCCGCCGCCGAGGTCGTCGAGGCCGAGGTCGCCGAGGCGCCCGAGGCCTGATTCGTCCTGTTCCTCGCTGCGATGGCACGGCCGTGAGGCCGTGCCATCGTGCGTTTTCAGGTCAGCTTGACGATGCCCATCTTGACCGCCGTGAGCACGGCCTGCGTGCGGTCGCGCGCGTCGAGCTTCTCGTAGATCGAGGCCAGGTGGTTCTTCACCGTTCGATGACTGATGAAGAGCCGTTCGGCGATCTCGTTCGTGCCGAGCCCATCGGCGACGAGCTGCAGCACCTCCTCCTCGCGCGTCGAGATGATGCCGTCGGTGTCACGAAGGGCCTCGTTGAGCAGTGCCTCGGCGAGCCGGGGCGACATCGGCCGGTCGCCGTTGGCGGCGAGCCGGATGGCTTCCACGACCTCGCTCACCGAGGAGTCCTTCGTCACGTAACCGACGGCGCCGACCTTGAGTGCGTTGTCGAACACGTCGCGGTCGACGTGCATCGTGAGCATGAGCACCCGCATCTCGCTCTTCGCGGCCAGCAACCGGCGCGTGGCATCGATTCCGTCGAGCTTCGGCATCGAGACGTCCATCAGCACCACGTCCGGGCGAGTCGCGAGAGCGACACGAACACCCTCCTCACCGTCGGCGGCCTCGCCGATCACCTCGATGCCCTCCGCCTCGAGCGCGCGTCGTAGGCCCTGCCGCAACATCGTGTGATCGTCGACCAGCACCACGGAGATGGCCATCAGCGAATACGTCCTTCGGTCGGCAGTTCGATGCGCACTTCGGTGCCGCCTTCACGGAGCGACTGCACGGTGAGGGTGGCGCCGAGACGGTGTGCCCGCTCGCGCATGCCCACGAGACCGTAACTGTCGGGTCGCGCGCCTGCGGCATCGAGGCCGACGCCGTCGTCGCGCACCGCCCACAGCACGGTGGTCCCGGTTTGACGTCCGAACACGGCGAGCCGCCCGGCGCGCGCATGCCGTTCGGCATTGACGATCGCTTCACGGATGATCTGCCACAGCTCGCGTTCCATCGGCAGTGGCAGCCGTTCTCCGGTGCGGATGTCGATGCGGGTGTCGAGCCCACTGCGCTGCCCCACGGCCTGGAGGAAGTCGGTCGCCGTGACCGTCAGGTCGCGGGCGTCGGTGATGTCGGTGCGCAGGTCGAACAAGGTGTCGCGAACATCACGGACGACCGCGGACACCTGCTCGCGTAGCTCGCGCAGCAGCGGTTCCGTGCCGCCGCCCTCACCGGCGACGGAGAGCGCCCTGTCGATCTCGAACCCGATCATCGCGAGCGAGGAGCCGACGTGGTCGTGCAGCTCGCGGGCGATCCGCGAGCGCTCCTCGTCGGCTGCCATCGTGCGGATTCGGCGGAACATGCGGGCATTGTCGATGGCGATGCCGAACGGCTCGGTGAGGCCGTGCACCACTTCAGCCTGTTGTTGCCCGAAGGTTCCCGGCGAAGCGGCCTCGAGGGCGATGAATCCGATCAGGGCACCCCTGGCGCGCAGTGCCGCGTAGAGGCCGCATCGGGCGCCAGGGGAGATGCTGTCACCTTCGGGGATGTCGTCGATGCGGATGGTCTTCGGCGAGTCGACCGCCTGTCGTAGACCGGGTGGCAGCCGCTCGAGTGGATACGAACTGGCCAGATCGATGCCGTGAGTGCGGGCGGGCGTGGCGCGGCGAGTGGAGAGGTCGACCAGGTACACCGCCAGCAGGTCGTGTCGCACCATGGTGCGCAGCCGGCCGACGGTGGAGTCGAGCACCTCCTCCAGGTCGAGTGATGCCGGGAGGGTCTGTGCCACGCGCTGGAGCGCGAAGAGCAGCGAGTTGGCCTCGGCCAGCCGGCTGACACGATCGAGCGCGACCTGTTGCTGGCGGGCAGCATCGTAGGCGGCGCGATGAGCCAGGCCGCTGGTGAACGCGACCAGCCCGAGGAGGCCGACCCACAGTGCGCCATCCTGCAGGCCCTGGCGAACGCCGACGTTGGGTACGTGCTGCACCGTGACGACAGCGACGGCGGCGGCGGCCAGCTGAGCGCTGAACACGCCGCCTGCGGCGAAGCCCGCCAACATGCCCAGGGGCACGAGGAACAGAACGAATGGAGAAGCCCATGCTCCACTGAGCAGCACCGCCGCGGTCACACAGGCCAGCTCGACCACGATGCGGAGACGGATCTTGGGGTCGTTGCGATAGGCAACCGGGCGGCGACAGGTGACGGCCGTGAAGACGGTGGCGGCAGCGGTGAGCGCGGTGAGGCTCCAGTTGTGCACCGACAGCTCGGGTTGCGCCCTCAGGAACGCTCCGGCCAGCGCAGCCAGTCGGAACGGCCACAGCGGCGCAGCGCTCAACGTCGGCGTCGTCGCCGACGCCGCAGGGTCGGTGGCGAGCGACCGGCGATCGATGCCGCCCGGAGGGGTTCGATGGGAGCTGCGCCGCTCGACGAGCGGCCAGCTCACTGATTCGATGTCGCCCGCGACGGCCCGCACGGTGGGCAACTCGTCGGTGTCGTCGGTCACGCGCCGATGCTAGCGGTGGAGCCCGAGGAGGCGAGGCGACTCGTGCAGGGCTACGGTTCCGCCATGATCTTGGTCGGTCTGACAGGTGGCATCGGGTCCGGCAAGTCCACAGTGAGCTCGGCGCTGGCCGATCGTGGCGCCGTCATCGTCGACGCAGATCAGGTGGTGCGCGACGTCCAACGAATTGGGTCGCCGGTGCTGGAGAAGCTGGCGGAACGCTTCGGCGCGGAGGTGATCGCCGCCGATGGCTCACTCGACAGGGCCGCACTGGCAGGTGTCGCATTCGCCGACCCGGAGGCACTGGGGGATCTCAATGCCATCGTGCATCCTGCGGTCGGCGCCGAGATGAACCGGCAGGTGATGGAGCACGTGGCGACCGACGATGTGGTGGTGCTCGACATCCCCTTGCTGACCGAGAACCCACGTGACGGGCTGCAGGGCATCATCGTGGTCGACGTGCCCGTGGAGGTGCAGGTCGCCCGGCTGGTGCAGTTCCGTGGCTTCGACGAAGCTGATGCCCGCGCCCGCATCGCCCGCCAGGCCACTCGTGAGTTGCGCCTGGCGACGGCGAGCTTCGTGGTCGACAACAGTGGCGAGCGTGAGGAGTTGGAGCCGCAGATCGCCGAGCTGTGGGTCTGGCTGCAGTCGCTGCCGCAACTGCCGGCCGACTATCAGTTCGCCGGCCGCAAGGATCGAACCGACCGCGAGGGCGCTGCCGACGCGGCGCCCGCTGCTCGCCAGGCGGTCGCCGGCGAGCCGTCGGCTACCAGCTGAGGCGGCCTTCGATCTCGCCGTCGACGATCCGCCCGGTGGGCACGAACCCGAACCGCTCGTAGAACGGTCGTGGCGAGCCCGGCCCGTCGACCCAACTGGTGAGCAGCGAGTGGTGGCCCTGGGCCGTCAACTGGGCGGCCAACTGATGCAACACGGCATCGCCGATGCGCCGACGCTGGTGCATGCGGTCGATGAGCAGGCGCCACAGGTATGGCTCGCGGTGGGTGTCGGTGACCATGGCGAGCATGACGAAACCGGCGCGCTCGCCGTCGGCCAGCACGCCCCGCATCCAGGGGACGACCGGTGCGCCGTCGACCGACTCGGGGAACAGCGCGTCGCGGAACGACACCCACACCGGGGACACCAGCCGTTCCTGCGAGTGGTGCGTGGCCAGTCGGCCCCACAGGTGTGCGTCGTCGGAGGTGATCTCGACGAGCTCCACCGTCGTCGGTGCAGCGCTCGATCGGTGCACCCACGCGGCGCGATCGGCCGCGGTCATCGCATAGCGGAGATCGTCGACCCACTCGCCGCGCACGCAGTAGGCGGCGGGGGCGAGGCAT
Organism: Ilumatobacteraceae bacterium; assembly: GCA_049696035.1. Classification (GTDB taxonomy): domain Bacteria; phylum Actinomycetota; class Acidimicrobiia; order Acidimicrobiales; family Ilumatobacteraceae; genus UBA668. Next base: position 25,862 of record JBAVTH010000277.1, on the reverse strand, counting down.
TCCTTGCGCATGCCCAGCTTCTCGAGCACCCGCATCGAGGCGACGTTCCCGGGGTCGAGGCCGGCCACGATGCGGTGGACGCCGTGCCGCTCGATGAGATGGTCGACCATCGCCGACGCCGCCTCGCCGGCGTAGCCGCGACCATGGTGGGCGGTCGCGATCGTGAAGCCGATCTCGGCGATGCCGCCGCCCTCGTGGATGTTGGCGACGACGTCGCCGATGACCTCGCCGGCGTGTTCGATCGCGAAGCTGATCCACTCGCCCTCGGCGACGTCGTCGAACGCTTCGAGCGCGGCGAGCCGTGTCAGCGCCCGATCTGCCTGGTACGGCATGTCCCAGTCCTGGTACTTCGCGATCTCCGGATCGGAGCGGTACGCAGCGAAGACGGGCGCGTCGGCAACGCGCGCGACTCGGATGGTGAGACGTGGCGTGTGCAGGACGGCCATGCGGCGACCGTAGCGGTGCTACAGCGTGAGTCGGGCCACGGTTTCGTCGGCGACGATCTCTCCCGTGGGAACGAAGCCGAAACCGCGGTAGAGCGGCCCGGGGCTGCCGGGCCCTTCGCCGTAGGAGACCGTGAGGGTGGAGTGGCCCGTGGCTCGCGTGCGTTCGGTGATCAGTCGCAACACCTCGGTGCCGATGCCGCGGCGCTGGTGCCAGCGATCGATGAGCAGCCGCCACAGGTACGTTTCGTCGTGGGTGAACGAGCAGTTGGCGAGCTGCACGAACCCTGCCGCAACACCGTCGGCGGTCACCCCGAACGCCTCGGGGACGAACTGCTGCCCGTCGTCGCGGAAGATGGGGAAGGCCATCTGGGCGAGCGCGAAGTGCACCGGCCGCACGAACCGCTGCTGCGAGTAGTGCGTGGCAACACCATGGAACTCGTCGACGTTGAGGTCGTCGAGCGGCACGAGAGCGACGGCAGCGGGACGTGAGCGGGGACGTTGGCGCCAGCGCTCGCGCTCGGCCGCCAGCAGCGAGTAGCGCAGGTCGTCGACCCACTCGCCGCGAACCAGCTCCGCCTGTGGGGCCAGGCATTCGTGGGTGAACCCGACGGCCTCCAGGACGCGCATGGAGGGAACGTTCTCGGGGTCGAGTGTGGCTACGAAGCGGTGCACTCCGGCATCGCAGAGCGCATCGACGACAGCACCCGCCGCTTCGGTGGCGTACCCCTTCCCGTGGTTGGCGGCCGCGAAGGTGTAGCCGAGGGTGGCGATCGCGCCGCCGGCGCGCAGCTCCACGGCGACGTCGCCGATGAGGTCGCCCGTGGCGCTCAGCTCCACTGCCAGCTGCACCCACCGACCGTTGCCGGGGCCTTCGAACGGAGCCTGAGCATCGATGACCCGTCGCGCGGATTCCTCGGTGAAGGGCAGTTCCCAGTCCTGGAACCGACCGATGGCGGGGTCGTTGCGATACGTCACCAGGCGGCCGATGTCGTGGTGACGCATCATCCTGATGGTGAGGCGATCGGTGCGCAGCGGCAGCATCGCCGAGACGCTAGCCCACCGGCGCCGCGGTCGCACGAACACCCGTTCGGCGGGTAGGCTGCCCAACGTGCCCGAGTTCAAGGTCGAATCCCTCTTCCAGCCGGCCGGCGACCAGCCCAAGGCCATCGCCCAGTTGACCGAGGGCATCAACCGAGGCGACCGCTTCCAGACCCTGCTCGGCATCACCGGGTCCGGCAAGAGCGCCACCATCGCCTGGACCATCGAAGCCACCCAGCGCCCCACGCTCATCCTCGCCCCCAACAAGTCGCTGGCCGCCCAGCTCACCCAGGAGATGCGCGAGTTCTTCCCCCACAACCGGGTGGAGTACTTCGTCAGCTACTACGACTACTACCAGCCCGAGGCCTACGTGGCCTCCAGCGACACGTACATCGAGAAGGACTCCTCGGTCAACGACGAGATCGACCGCTTGCGGCACTCCGCCACGGCAGCGTTGCTCACCCGTCGCGACACCATCGTGGTCGCCTCGGTCAGCTGCATCTACGGCATGGGCGACCCGGCCGAGTACCGGGGGCAACTGCTCGAGCTGCACGTAGGTGTCGACTACGACATGCGCAGCATCCTGCGCCGCCTCGTGGATCTCCAGTTCGACCGCAACGACATCGCGCTGGGTCGCGGCAAGTTCCGCGTCCGTGGTGACACCATCGAAGTGCACCCCGCCTACGACGAAACCGTGCTGCGCATCGAGATGTTCGGCGACACCGTCGATCGCATCACCACCATCGACCCGCTCACCGGCGAGACGCTCAACGACATGAGCCAGGTGATGGTGTTCCCCGCCACCCACTACGTGGCGGGCGAGGAGCGCATGCGCAAGGCGGTCATCGGCATCGAGGCCGAGCTGCAAGAGCGGCTGGCGTGGTTCGAGGCCAACGGCAAGTTGCTCGAGGCGCAGCGCCTGCGCATGCGCACCCAGTACGACCTGGAGATGATCCAGGAGGTCGGCTACTGCAACGGCATCGAGAACTACAGCATGCACATCGACGGTCGCGTCACGGGGCAGCCGCCGTTCACGCTCATCGACTACTTCCCGAAGGACTTCCTACTGGTCATCGACGAGAGCCACGTCGCGGTGCCGCAGTTGCACGGCCAGTACCTCGGCGACCTCAGCCGGAAGGACATCCTCGTCGAGCACGGCTTCCGCCTGCCGAGTGCCCGTGACAACCGCCCGCTGCGCTTCGAGGAGACGCTCGAGCGCGTCAACCAGTGCGTGTTCGTCTCGGCCACTCCGTCGCCGTACGAGATCTCTCACAGCCAGCAGGTGGTCGAGCAGATCGTTCGGCCCACCGGCCTGGTCGACCCCGAGGTCATCGTGAAGCCCACCAAGGGCCAGATCGACGACCTCATCGAGAACATCAACACGCGCCTCACGATGGGCGATCGGGTGCTGGTCACCACGCTCACCAAGAAGATGGCCGAAGACCTCACCGACTACCTGCTCGAGCAGGGGCTGCGGGTGCGCTACCTGCACAGCAACATCGACACCATCCAGCGCATCGAGATCCTGCGTGCCCTCCGGCTCGGCGAGTTCGACGTGCTCGTGGGCATCAACCTGTTGCGCGAAGGCCTCGACCTCCCGGAGGTCTCGCTGGTCAGCATCCTCGATGCCGACAAGGAAGGCTTCCTGCGCAGTGAGACGTCGCTCATCCAGATGATCGGTCGCGCCGCCCGCAACGTCGACGGTCAGGTGGTGATGTACGCCGACAAGATCACGCCGAGCATGACCAAGGCCATCGACACCACCCGCGAGCGTCGCGCCCGGCAGATCGCCTACAACCTCGAGAACGACATCAATCCGCAGACCATCCGCAAGGCCGTCGGCGACATCCTCTCCCTGCTCCGCCCTGACGACTCGGCGCCGGTGCCCGGCAAGGGAAATCGGCGCAACCGCGAACGAGACAAGGTGCAGCGCGAGTTGAAGACGATGCCCCAGAAGGAGCTTGCGCGCCTCATCCAGACGCTGGAGGAGGAGATGCACGAAGCCGCCGCCGAGTTGAAGTTCGAGTATGCGGCCCGCCTGCGCGACGAGGTCAACGAGCTGCGCCGCGAACTACGCGACGCCGGCTGAGCCCGAGCGCGACACCGGGCTGGCGGCCGAGTCGCGGCTCAGAAGGTGGAGACCAGGGGAGCGGACAGGACGGTCGCCATCGCGTCGGCCGGTTGGGGCACGGCGAAGAGGTAGCCCTGGCCGAGACGGCAACCCATCCGCACGAGACGGTCGCATTGCTGCTGGGTCTCGATGCCCTCGGCGATCACCTTGAGGCCGGTCTCCGCCGCCAGGGCGATCATCGCCTTGACGACGATGCTCTCCCGCTCGCCGTTCACCACCTGTCCGGTGAACCTGCGATCGAGCTTCACGCCGGTGATGGGCAAGCTGGTCAGCGTCTCCAGTGATGCGAAACCGGTGCCGAAGTCGTCGAGCATGAGGTGCACTCCGAGGTCGGCGACAGCGAACAGTTCGTCGCGCACATCCGCCGGCAGCTCGAACGTCTGGCGTTCGCTCAGCTCCAGGGAGAGCGCGTGCGGCGGCAGCCCGTAGGCGGCGAGCCGCTCCCGCACGGTGTCGATCAGCGAGTTCACCGGCTTCGTGTCGAACTCGAAGTTGACGGCCAGTTGCAGGTCGGGGGAGATGTGCCGGAACTCGACCAGCTTCTGCAGACCGTCCTCGAGAATGCGGTCGAACAGCGCGCCCAGCAGCCCGGCTTGCTGGAGCAGGGGCAGGAACTGGTCCGGCTCGCGCACGCCGTCGGGTGACTGCCACCGAGCGAGTGCTTCGAGGGTGACCACCTCGCCGGTGCGGAGGTCGACGATGGGTTGGAAGTACGCCTTGATCGCTCCTCGCTCCATCGCCTCCAACAGCGCCGCAACCTGGTTGGCGTCGGCGACCGCTGATTCGCGGACGGTGTAGGTGCGCTCGATCCCGCTGTCGGCTGCGGCGATCGCGCCATCCAGACCTGTCTCGGGTCGGCGCCAGCCGATGCCGACGGATGCCGACACCTGTGCGGCAGCAAGTGCCTGTCGGGTGCCTCGTTCGAGCTCGCCCACTTCGTGGTCGCTGACGCCGATCATGAGCGTGCCGAGTCGGTCGCCGGTGATGCGGGCACCGAAGTGGCGCGCAGCGAGCACGTCGCGCAGCACCGATCCGGCAATTCGTAGCTGCTCGTCGCCGGCGGAGTGTCCGTGCACCTCGTTGCTCCGCTTGAGGTCGTCGAGCTCGATCATCATGACCGCCGCCGACTCGCCGAACTCGCGGCAGTACTGCTCGTCGCGGCGGAGGCGCTGCTCCCAACCCTGGCGAGTGGCCAAGCCCGTGAGCGGATCCGACAACCCGTTGTACACCTCGATGGCGCGCCGTTCGATGGAGAGCGTGGACTCGGCGCCGGCGAGGGCTCCGAGCAGCAGCGCGAACGTCCGTGCCTGAGCCGCCGACTGCTCGATGGCCGGCACCGGCGGGCGATCATCGAAGCCGACGAGCTCGCCGAAGGGCTGACCGTCGGGGAACGTGACCGGCAAGCAGACGCGGAACGCTGCGCTGCGTCCCAACGGCCCTTCGATGGTGGTGTGGGCCTGGATCGACCCGAATGCGTCCTCGACCGCCAGCGTGTGGCTGCCGCGGGGGTCCACTCGACAGACGGCCCAGGTGCGAAGACCGGAGCTGACGGCGAGATGTTCCAACACGTGCTGCGCCGCACGAGTGAAGGTCGTGTCGTGACTGGCCCCGATGGTCATGTTTCCTCTATCGGCTCGCTGAGCAGTGAACTTCAGCGAATCTTGACGAACGAGGGGTCGCGGGTTCGTCGCTCCGACTCGTTCGTGCCGGACGCGATCGCTGTCAGAACATGTGTTCGTTTTCGTGGTACGATCCGGCTGTGCCGACCCGATCATCCAGCCCCGTCACTCACCGGTCGTGCGGTCCCCGTCGGGCCACACCCGCCGCTCGGTAGCCTCCCGCCATGGCCGCCGCCCAGGAAGCGAAATCGCATCAGCCCAAGATCATCGTCAGAGGCGCGCGCGAGCACAACCTCAAGAACGTCAGCATCGAGATCCCGCGCGACAGGCTGGTCGTGTTCACCGGTCTCTCCGGTTCCGGCAAGAGCAGCCTCGCGTTCGACACCATCTACGCCGAGGGGCAGCGCCGCTACGTCGAGTCGCTCAGCGCCTACGCCCGCCAGTTCCTGGGTCAGATGGACAAACCCGACGTCGATGTCATCGAAGGGCTGTCGCCCGCCATCTCCATCGACCAGAAGAGCGCCAGTCGCAACCCGCGCTCCACCGTGGGCACCATCACGGAGGTGTACGACTACCTGCGGCTGCTGTTCGCTCGCATCGGTGTGCAGCACTGCGCCAACGACGGCACGCGCCTTCAGCGGCAGACACCGTCGCAGATCGTCGACCGCATCCTGTTGTTGCCTGATGGCACCCGCTTCCAGGTGCTGGCGCCCGTCGTGCGCGGCCGCAAGGGCGAGTACAGCACCCTGCTCGACGACCTCGCCGGCCAAGGCTTCGTGCGTGCGCGCATCGACGGTGAAGTCGTCGACATCGCCGAGTTCCTCAAGCGCGACGAGAAGCTCGCTCGCTACGAGCAGCACCGCATCGAGATCATCGTCGATCGGCTCGTGCGGCGCGACGGCATCGAGCGACGACTCACCGACTCGTTGGAGACCGCGCTCAAGTTGGCCGACGGCGTCGCCGAGATCGAACTCTTCGCGGCCAAAGATGCGGCCGGCGGCGATGCGGTGGAGGGCGAGACGCTCACGTTCAGCCAGCACCTGGCATGCCCGAAGTGTGGCACCAGCTACGACGAGCCGGCGCCGCGCAACTTCTCGTTCAACTCGCCCTACGGAGCCTGCGAGGCGTGCGACGGCTTGGGCACGACGTTCGAGGTCGACCCCGAACTGCTGATCCCCGACCACGACATGTCCATCAACGCGGGGGCCATCGCGCCCTGGCGCACCAGCGGCACGCAGTACTTCACCCGCATGCTGGAGGCCGTCGCCGAGAGCTACGGGATCGACCTCGATGCGCCCTACGGCACGCTCAACGCCAAGCAGCAGAAGGTCATCCTCTACGGCGTGGAAGGCAACCTCAAGGTCAAGTACAAGAACCGCTACGGCCGTGTGCGCGAGTACTCCACCGCCTACGAGGGCGTGGTGCCGTGGCTCAACCGCCGCCGCGAGGGCGCCGAGAGCGACTGGGCGCGTGAGCAGTACGAGGGGTACATGCGCGAGGTGCCGTGCCCGAAGTGCAAGGGCGCCCGCCTGAAGCCGTCAACGCTCGCCGTCACGATCAACGACAAGAACATCTCCGAGATCTGCGAGATGGCCATCGGCGACTCGTCCAGCTTCCTCGCGGCGCTCGAGCTCAGCGAGCGCGACCGAATGATCGCCGAGCGGGTCACCAAGGAGATCAACGCCCGGCTGGGCTTCCTGCTCGACGTCGGTCTCGACTACCTGTCGCTGTCGCGCAGCGCCGGCACGCTTGCCGGTGGCGAGGCGCAGCGCATCCGCCTGGCCAGCCAGATCGGTAGTGGCCTGGTCGGCACCCTCTACGTGCTCGACGAGCCGTCGGTCGGCCTGCACCAGCGCGACAACCGCCGCCTCATCGACACGTTGCTGCGCCTTCGCGATCTGGGCAACACCGTCCTCGTCGTCGAGCACGACGAGGACACGATCATGGAGGCCGACTGGATCGTCGACATCGGCCCGGGCGCCGGCGAGCACGGTGGTGCAGTGGTCTACAGCGGCCCGGTGAAGGGCATCCTCAAGTCGAAGGAGTCCATCACCGGCCAGTACCTCAGCCGCAAGCGCAGCATCCCGGTTCCCGAGGTGCGCCGTGCGCCGGGGCTCGACTGGTTGGAGATCCAGGGTGCGAAGGAGCACAACCTGCGCAACCTGGATGTGCGCATCCCGCTGGGCTGCTTCGTCGCCATCACCGGCGTCAGTGGCAGCGGCAAGAGCACCCTCGTTCGCGACATCCTCTTGCCGGTGCTGATGCAGAAGATCTACAAGTCGAAGGCCGCGGCCGGGCGCCACAAGAACATCAAGGGCATCGAGATGCTCGACAAGGTGATCGACATGGACCAGTCGCCCATCGGTCGCACGCCGCGCAGCAACCCGGCCACCTACACCGGAGTGTTCGACAACGTGCGCAAGCTGTTCGCCACCACGGCCGAGGCCAAGGTGCGCGGTTACATGCCGGGCCGGTTCAGCTTCAACGTGGCCGGTGGTCGCTGCGAGGCGTGCAGCGGCGACGGCACGATCAAGATCGAGATGCACTTCCTGCCCGACGTGTACGTGCCGTGCGAGGTGTGCAAGGGCGACCGCTACAACCGCGACACCCTCGACATCCAGTTCAAGGGCAAGAACATCGCCGAGATCCTCGACATGCCGGTGGCCGAGGCCGTCGACTTCTTCGCCAACCAGCCGGCCATCCATCGTTACATGCGCACGCTGATGGATGTCGGCCTCGGGTACGTGCGGCTGGGCCAGTCGGCGCCCACCTTGTCGGGTGGCGAGGCGCAGCGGGTGAAGCTGGCCACCGAGCTGGCCAAGCGCAACACCGGCCACACCATCTACCTGCTCGACGAGCCCACCACCGGCCTGCACTTCGAAGACGTCCGTCGTCTGCTGACCGTGCTCTCGCGGCTGGTCGACCAGGGCAACACGGTGTTGGTCATCGAGCACAACCTCGATGTCATCAAAACCGCCGACTGGATCATCGACCTCGGCCCCGAAGGCGGCAGCGGTGGCGGCATGGTGGTGGCTGAAGGTAGCCCGGAGGACGTGTCGAGGGTGGATGGAAGCCACACCGGTAGGTTCCTCAAGCCGTTGCTCGATGGTTGACCAATCCTGGCTCCTGGTGAACGAGCTGACAGTGCTGCACCACGACAACGAGTCCGACCTCATCGCCCGAGCCACCGACCAGCCGGTGCAGCGGGTCGCGCCGCGGGGTCCCGTCTCGTGACCGCCGACCAGCCCCCCGTGATCGAGCCGGATCACTCGGTGCTGCAGCGGCGCACGCTGCGCACGCTGCGATTGGCGCAGGTGCCCGGCCAGGCGGCGATCGCCGGGGTGGTGGCCGTGGGAGCGCTGCTCGCCAAGGACCTGCTGCACGGCAACGACCGTTTCGCAGGCTCGGGCGCGGCGGCGTTCACGCTCGGCTCGGCGTTCTTGGCGGTTCCCCTGTCGGCCTTCATGAGGCGCAACGGTCGCCGACCCGGGCTGATGTTCGCCTTCGGGCTGGGTGCGACGGGTGCGGTCATCGCAGCCACTGGCGGCCAGTTGCGCTCGTTGCCGCTGTTCCTCGCCGGCATGGTCTGCTTCGGTGGTGCCCAGGCCGCCACGCTGCAGGGTCGCTACGTGGCCGCCGATCTTGCGCCTGATCACGACCGGGCGCGGGCGATCGCCAGTGTCGTCGTCGTCGGCACGCTCGGCGCGGTGTTCGGGCCGATCCTGACCCCGTGGGAGAAGCGGGCCGGCGAGGCGCTGGGGCTCGACGAGTTCATCGGACCGTTCCTGTTCGCTTCGGTGCTCCTGCTGGTGGCAATGACCGTGATCGCCCGCCGGCTGCGGCCCGACCCGTTGGCGGTGAACGGTCAGCTGGATCCGAATGCCGAACGCGTCCGCCCGCTCCGCCAGGTGCGTCGGTCGATGGCCGCCATTCGGGAGAGCCCGACGGCGACGCTCGGGCTGGTGGCGATGGTCGTGTCGCAGACGGCGATGGTGGCGGTGATGACGATGACGCCCTCGCACATGAAGGACCATGGTCATGCCGACCTCTCGGCGTACGTGATCGCACTGCACATTGCCGGCATGTACGCGTTCGCCCCGTTCGTCGGTCGTTTCGTCGTCGCTGTCGGTCAGGTGCGAGCCATCATGGTGGGCGCGCTCGTGCTCGCGGCCGGCACGGTCACCGCGGTGGTGGCCGGATACGTGCCGTCGCTCGTCTTCGTCGGACTGTTCCTGCTCGGGGTCGGCTGGAACATCGGGCTCATCGCCGGCAGCGCGATGCTCACCGGCTCGGTGGCCGCCGACACCCGCGTCGAGGTGCAGGGCACAGCCGACTTGACGATGAGCTTCTGTGGCGGCATGGCTGCGTTCGGGTCGGGCTTCGTCAAGCAGGCGTGGGGCTACCACATGCTGGCCAACGCGGCGACGCTCCTCGCCGGCCTGCTGCTCGTCGCCGCCTACACCCGCCAACTGCGCCTGCGAGTGGCGACCGTCTGAAGCCGGAGTGCCAGGGGCCGGGAGGCTCGTTCAGCGACCGCGGAGCTTCTTGCTGAGCTCGTTGAGCCTGGCCTTCTCGCCCCTCGACAACGAGTCCATGCCTTGGGCGCTGATCTTGTCGAGCAAGCCGTCGAGCTCGAGCTGGTCGGCCATGGAGTGCGCAGAGTCCGAGCCCGTCCACGGACCCGCCACGACCTTGGCGCCGGAACCGACTCGGCGCGATGCCCTGGGTGCCTTGCGGCCCTTGCCGGCGAAGCGCGGGATGAACTGCAGGTCTTCGAGCATGCCGTACTGGCGGGCGGTGACGGCGCCGACGAGGATCGCCCCCAGTTCCACCAGCAGTGCGCCGAAGAATCGGTTGCCGAGGTACTGCAGCACGTCGAGCAGCACGAACACCGACGCCAGCACCCAGAGCGGGATGTTGAAGAACCAGACGGCGTGCGGGCTGTCGAACGCGTAGACCACCAACAGGGCGATCGCAAGGATGCTGAGGCCGTAGGCCTGGCCGGTGGCAGCGGTGAAGTCGAAGAGCGAGACCGCGGTTGCCGGCAGCACGGTCATCAGTCCCAACATGATCGTGAAACGCACACGCCCGACCGTGTCTTCGATGCGGTGCCCGACGAACCAGAAGAACGCCAGCGTGAGCACCACCCAGATCCGGGTTGGCGGGTTGGCGATGGGCCACGTGACGAGCCGCCAGATCTCGCCATCGCGCACGAACGGTGCGATGAAGTACATGTCGAAGATCGGGCCGGCGGCGCCGCCGATGGCGTAGACGAACATCGACACGACTCCGAGCGCCACGAGCAACGCGGTCGTGGTGACGTCCACCGTGCCCACGCGGAACCAGCCGTCGCGGGTTGGGCGTTCGGGCATCGAGAACTGGTAGCGACCGGGCACGTGGAAACCCTATCCGCGGACACCCTGTCGACCGCGGGTGCGCACCCTAGAGTCACAGCGATGGTCGCGCGCCCACCCACCGGCACGATTCCCGAGACACCGGGGTCGTATCAGTTCAAGGACAAGGAGGGGCGCGTCATCTACGTCGGCAAGGCGTCCAGCCTTCGTCAGCGACTCTCCAACTACTTCCAGGACCCGCGCAACATGCACCCGCGCACGGCACAGATGGTGGCCACCGCGACCTCCGTCGAGTGGATCGAGGTGCGCAACGAAGTCGAAGCGCTGATGCTGGAGTACAGCCTCATCAAGCAGCACCGGCCGCGGTTCAACGTGCGCCTGCGCGACGACAAGAGCTACCCGTTCCTCGCCGTCACGCTCGACGAGCAGTTCCCGCGTGCGCTGGTGATGCGCGGCCGCAAGCGCAAGGGCACTCGCTACTTCGGACCGTACGCCCACGCCTACGCCATCCGCGACACGCTCGATCTGCTGCTGCGCAGCTTCCCCATCCGCACCTGCAGCCCGGGCAAGTTCAACGAGCACCACCGCCTCGGCCGGCCGTGCCTGCTCTTCCACATCGAGAAGTGCAGCGGCCCGTGCGTCGGCGAGATCGAGGAGATGCCGTACCGCCAGCTGGTGCAGGAGCTGTGCGACTTCCTTGATGGCGACACCGACGAGATCGTGAAGCGGCTGGAAACCGAGATGGCCAACGCCGCCAAGGATCTGGAATACGAACGGGCGGCACGCGTGCGTGACCGCCTGCTGGCGGTGCGTCGAGCGATCGAGAAGCAGCAGATGGTCGGCGACCGCAGCGAGGACATCGACATCGTCGGCATCGCCGACGACGAGCTGGAAGCCGCCGTCCAGGTGTTCTTCGTGCGCAAGGGCCGTGTCGTCGGGCGCAAGGGCTTCGTGCTCGACAAGGTGGAGGAGCTGTCGCCGGGCGGTCTGGTCGATCGCATCCTCGAGGAGCTGTACGGCGACGACCCGCCTGCCGGTGTGCCCAAGCAGGTGCTCGTGCCGGTGGAGCCCGACGATGCCGCCACCTACGAGGAGTGGCTCACCCATCTGCGCGGTAGTCGCGTGCAGATCCGCGTGCCCCAGCGGGGCGACAAGCGCGAGCTGCACGAGACCGTCACCCGCAACGCGCGCGAGGAGTTCATGCGGCATCGCCTGCGTCGCGCCGGCGACCACAACGCGCGCAGCCGCGCACTCACCGAGCTGCAGGATCTGCTGGGCCTGCCCGAGGCGCCGCTGCGCATCGAGTGCTACGACATGGCGCACCTGCAGGGCACCGACTACGTGGGGTCGATGGTGGTGTTGGAGGACGGCCTGCCGAACAAGCGCGAGTACCGCCGCTTCAAGGTGAAGGACGTGCCCGGGAACGACGACTACGCCGCGATGGAAGAGGTGCTCACGCGTCGCTTGCAGGCGTACCTCGACGAGCGAGATCAACCGCTCGACGACGACCTCGTCGACGGCCAGGCAGGCCGCCGCCCCAAGAAGTTCGCCTACCCGCCGCAGCTGCTGTTGGTCGACGGCGGCAAGGGCCAGCTGGCGGTCGCCCATCGGGTGGTGACGGCATTGGGCCTGCAGGACGAGATACCCGTCGCCTCGCTGGCCAAGCGGTTCGAGGAGATCTACCTGCCGGGCCGCAGCGAGCCCGTCGAGGTGCCCCGCGGCAGTGACGGCCTGTTCATGCTGCAGCGCATTCGCGACGAGGCGCACCGCTTCGCCAACACCTTCCACCGCGAGCTGCGCGGCAAGAGGATGACGACGTCGTCGCTCGATGGCATCCCCGGCCTCGGTGAGGCGCGCAAGAAGAAGCTCACCCAGGTGATGGGTGGGGTCAACGCAGTGAAGAAGGCGTCGCTCGCCGACCTGCAGGCGCTGTCGTTCCTTCCCGATGCGGTGGCGGAGGCGATCCACGAGAAGTTCCACGGTGGCTGACGTCGCCCGTGCCCGGGTGTCGCTGCGGCCGTTGCGCGACAGCGACGACGACTACGCGCTGATGGTGCCGTGGCTGACCGACCAGCGCATGCTGGAGTGGGTGCTCGGCCGCAACGAGGTCTACGACCTCGATCGCGTGCGGAGCGAGTGGCGCCTGCCCGACTTGTTGGCCGAGGAGGTCGTCCCGCACTTCATCGTGCTCGAAGGCCGGCCGGTGGGCTACCTCCAGACGGTGCGAGTGGCGCTGCACAACGAGGGCTACCAAGCCGAAGGCGACGTCAGCCGTGCGTATGCGTTCGATCTGTGGATCGGTGAGCCGGCTCTCTGGAACAGCGGCATCGGGACCGCGGCGTGTGTGAGCGCCGTCGAGTCGCTGGTGGCACTCGGCGCCGATCGGGTGCTGATCGACCCGCGTGTCGTCAACGAGCGAGCGGTGCACGTCTACGAGAAGATCGGCTTCCGAAAGCTCAAGGTGCTGCCGGCCAATGAGCTGCACGAAGGCGTCGGATGGGACTGCTGGCTGATGGAGCTCGACCTCGCCGCCTTCGCCGCGTTCAGAGCTGAGTGACGACCTCCGCATGCAGCGCCGCGTAGGTGTCGCGGCGTTCCGCCTCGGTGTCGCCCAGTGTGAAGTCGGCAATGGCGAACTCGTCGACGCCCATCTCGCGGTACTGCGACAACAAGTCGATCAGTTCCTGTGCGCCGCCCACGAGCGACCGGCCGGGCACGACGTGCGGCTCGACGGCTGCTCGTGCCGCGGCGGTTGGAGTGTAGAAGACCATTGCCTGTGCCGAGCGGTGCAGTTCGCCGGGTTCGCGGCCTACGGCGTCGCAGGCGGCCAGGAACAGTTCGCTTCGCCGGCGTACCTCCGGTGGGTCGCCCCACGTGTTCCACTCCTCGGCCCAGCGGGCGGTGAGCCGCATCATTCGTGGGCTGCCGGTGCCGACCAGGATCGGCAGCGTGCCGTTGACGGGCTTCGGCCCGAACGGCGCCTCGGTCAGTCGATACGTGTCGCCGTGGAAGTCGACCGCGTCCTCGCGGAAGAGGCGGTGCACGACCTCGATCGCCTCGGCGAAGCGGCTGACCCGTGGTCCCGGCTCGGGTAGGTCGAAGCCGTAGGCGGCATGTTCCTCCACCTGCCAGCCGGCGCCGAGGCCGAGCACGGCGCGGCCGCCCGAGATGTGATCGGCGGTGGTGGCACGCTTGGCGAGGATCACCGGGTGATGCATCGTCACCGGCGACACCATCGAGACCAGTCGGAGACGGGGCACCTGCGCGCCGATGCCGGTGAGGATGGTCCAGCACTCGTGGGCGTCGCCCGCGGGCTCGTCGCCCTCGGCGGGCGACATCAGGTGGTCGGCATACCAGAAGGAGAGGTAGCCGTTGGCTTCCGCCCACTTCGCGAGCGCCAGCGTCTCGCTCCAGCTTCGGTCGTACGAGGGCCACACGGAGAAGCGCATGTGCCGCACTCTAGGGCCAGCCCCTTACCCTGTGGCCCCGTGACTGACGGCGCCGCGAGCAACAACCTGTGGGAGACCCACGCCGAGTGGTGGATCGACGGCTTCACGGCCGGCGCCGACCCCGAGTACGAGGAGCAGATCCTGCCGCTGGCCGCACGCGAGTTGGCAGGCGCGCAGCGGGTGCTCGACGTCGGCTGCGGCGACGGCCAGGTCAGCCGGTTGGCCGCCAGGATGGGCGCGCAGGTCGTCGGCATCGACCCGACGTGGAACTGCGTGAGCGTGGCCAACGACCGTGGCGGGGGAGTGTTCGCCCGCGCGGGCGCCGCCCAACTGCCCTTCGCCGACGCCACCTTCGATGCGGTCGTCGCCTGTCTGGTGTTCGAACACATCCGCGATGTCGACAGCGCGATCGCGGAAGTCGCCCGCGTGCTCCAGCCCGGTGGGCGCTTCTGCTTCTTCCTCAACCACCCGCTCCTGCAGACACCGAACAGTGGCTGGATCGACGACCAGTTCCTCGACCCGCCCGAGCAGTACTGGCGCATCGGGCCCTACCTGATCGAGGACGAGACGATCGAGGAGGTGGAGAAGGACGTGTTCATCCCGTTCATCCATCGCCCGCTCAGCCGCTACATCAACACCCTCTCCGACAACGGGTTGCTGCTGGAACGGATGGAGGAGCCGGCACCGCCCGCCGGCTTCCTGGCCAAGGCCGAGGAGTACGCCGCGGCCGCCACCATCCCCCGGCTCCTCTATCTCCGCACGCGCAAGATCTAGCGGCCTACGATCAGTCCATGGCCGACATCCTGCTCATCACCGGCATGTCCGGCGCAGGACGCTCGGGTGCGGCTGCGGTGCTGGAAGACCTCGGCTGGTACGTGATCGACAACCTTCCGACCTCGCTGGTCGACACGATCGTCGAACTGGTCAGCAAGCCCGGCAGCGACATCCACCGGTTGGCGCTCGTCGCCGGTCGCCAGCACGTGGAACTGCTGCCGAAGGTGGCCGCCTTGCGGGTCGCTGGTCACCGCGTGCGGATGCTGTTCCTCGATGCGTCCACCGGTGCGCTCGTGAAGCGGTACGACGCGACACGACGCAAGCACCCTCTCGACGGTGAGGCGCCCGGCCTGGTGGAAGCGATCGAGTTGGAGCGCGGCCTGCTGCAACCGGTCAAGTCCGCCGCGGATCTGGTGATCGACACCACCGAGTTGAACGTGCACGAACTGAAGGCGAAGCTGCTGGCGGCCTTCGACGACACCGACGGCGGGCAGCGCCTGCAGGTCGCGATCGAGAGCTTCGGGTTCAAGCACGGTCTGCCCATCGATGCCGACATCGTGATGGATGTGCGATTCCTCCCGAACCCGCACTGGGAGGATGCGCTGCGTCCGCTCACCGGGCACGATCCCGCCGTTCGCGACTTCGTGCTCGAGCGAGCGCAGGCCAGCGACTTCCTCGATCGCTTCGAGGAGTTGATGGTCTCCTTGCTGCCCGCGTACGAGTCGGAGGGCAAGAGCTACCTCACGGTGGCGTTCGGCTGCACCGGCGGCCGCCACCGCAGCGTCGCGGTCGCCGAGGAACTTTCTTCTCGCCTCAGCGGGCGCGGCTACGCGGTGCGCACCGGTCATCGCGACCTCGGCCGGTGAACAGTCGCTGAACAAAGGGTCCAACGGCCGGGTTGCGCCGCGGGCGGGTTGAGTAGGATCGATACGGAAATTGATCCTCTCGTGAAAGGAGACGCAACCATGACGGTTCGCGTCGGCATCAACGGTTTCGGGCGCATCGGGCGCAACTTCTTCAGGGCCGCCAAGCAGAGGGGCGCCGACATCGACTTCGTGGCGGTGAACGACCTCGGGTCCCTCGACCAGATGGCGCACCTGCTGAAGTACGACTCGGTGCTGGGCGTGCTGCCCAACGACATCAAGGCCACCAAGGGCGGCATCAGCGTCGACGGCGACGAGCTGCGCGTGCTCAGCGAGCGCGATCCGAAGAACCTCCCCTGGGCCGAGCTCGGCGTCGACGTGGTCATCGAGAGCACGGGCTTCTTCACCAAGCGCGACACAGCCGCCTACCACCTCGAGGCCGGCGCCCCGCTGGTCATCGTCTCCGCGCCGTGCGACGGCGCCGACGCCACGTTCGTCTACGGCGTCAACCACAAGGACTTCGACTTCAAGACGCAGAAGGTCATCTCCAACGCCAGCTGCACCACCAACTGCTTCGTGCCGCTGGTGAAGGTGCTCGACGATGCGTTCGGCATCGAGCAGGGCCTGATGCAGACGGTGCACGCCTACACGGGCGACCAGCAGCTGGTCGATGGCCCGCACAAGGATCTCCGCCGTGCACGTGGCGCCGCGATCAACATCGTTCCCACTGGCACCGGTGCCGCCCGCGCCACCAGCCTGGTGCTCACCAGCATGAAGGGCAAGCTCGACGGCACCTCGCTGCGCGTGCCCGTGCCCACCGGCTCGCTCGTCGACTTCACCGCCAACCTGAAGACGGCCGCCACGGTCGAGCAGATCAACGCCGTCTACAAGAAGGCCGCGTCGTCCGGCCCGCTGAAGGGCATCCTGCGCTACACCGAAGACCCGATCGTGTCCAGCGACATCCAGGGCGACCCGCACAGCAGCATCTTCGACGCCGGGCTGACGATGAGCATGGGCAAGATGGTGAAGGTGCTGGCGTGGTACGACAACGAGTGGGGCTACAGCAACCGCCTCATCGACACCACCCTGTACGCCGGTTCCAAGGTTGCCTCCAAGCGGAAGAAGTAGTCATGACCGGCCGCATTCCCACGCTCGCCGACCTCGGCGACGTCAGCGGCAAGCGGGTGCTGGTTCGTACCGATTTCAACGTTCCGATGGAGAACGGCGAGATCACCGACGACTTCCGCATCCGCGCTGCTCTGCCCACCATCAACTGGCTCACAGAACGGGGTGCGCAGGTGGTCACCGCCTCGCACCTCGGGCGGCCCAAGGGTCAGCCCAACCCGAAGTACTCCATGGACGCGGTGCGGGCTCGGCTCGCCGAGCTGGCGCCGGGCGTCGAACTGATGGAGAACCTGCGCTTCGATGCCGGTGAGGAAGGCAACGATCCCGCGTTCGTGGCGAAGCTGGTCGAGGGCATCGACATGTACGTCGACGACGCGTTCGGCGCCTGCCACCGTGCCCACGCCAGCATCGTCGGCCCGCCGCGCACGCTGCCGAGCGCGATGGGGCTGCTGTTGGCGAAGGAGGTCGAGGTGTTGCTCGGGTTGCGCAACGAACCCAAGCGGCCGTTCGTCGCCGTGCTCGGTGGCAGCAAGATCAGCGACAAGCTGGGCGTGGTCGAGGCACTGCTCGACTCGGTCGACGCCTTGGTGATCGGCGGAGCGATGTGCTTCACGTTCCTCGCCGCCCAGGGTTACCCGATCGGCGACTCGCTGTGGGAGCCCGAGCAAGTGGAGACGTGCAAGCGGCTGCTCGCGGAGTCCAAGGCCAACGGGAAGACCATCCATCTGCCGGAGGATCTCGTCGGCGTCGACGCGAAGGGCGAGTTCGCGACCTTCGGCATCCGCCTGCCGGAAGGTGCGAAGGGCTTCGACATCGGCCCGGGCACCGCCGCCGCGTTCAGCGACGTGATCATGGACGCCCGTACCGTGTTCTGGAACGGCCCGATGGGCATGTTCGAGGATCCACGCTTCGAAGCCGGCACGCGCACGGTTGCTCAGGCGATGGCCGATACCAAGGCGTTCACCGTGGTCGGCGGCGGCGACAGCGCCGCTGCCCTTGCCCAGTTCGGCCTCGACGACGAAGTCGACCACGTGAGCACCGGCGGCGGCGCCTCGCTCGAACTGATCGAGCTGGGCGACCTGCCCGGGCTCGAAGCACTACGTCACGCACCCAACGCGAACTGAGTCCCACATGACACGCAAGCCGCTCATCTCCGGCAACTGGAAGATGAACCACAACCACTTCGAAGCCATCCAAACGGTGCAGAAGCTGGCGTACCTGGTGGGCAAGGACGAGCTGGAGGCAGCGGATGTCAGCATCCACCCTCCGTTCACCGACATCCGCAGCGTGCAGACGGTCATCGACAGCGACAAGCTGGGCTACGCACTCGGTGCGCAGCACTGCCACTTCGAGGAGAAGGGGGCCTACACCGGCGAGGTGTCACCCGTCTTCTTGCAGAAGCTGGGAGTGCAGTACGTCATCTGTGGCCACAGCGAGCGGCGCGAGATCTTCGGTGAGTCGGACGACATGGTCAACAAGAAGGTTGCCGCCATCCAAGCGCACGGCATGACACCCATCTTCTGTTGCGGCGAGACCCTCGAGGAACGTGAGGCGGGGGAGACGGAGTCGAAGGTGCTCGGTCAGGTCCGCGCCGGGCTGGCGGGCCGCAAGCCCGAACAGGTTGCTGCCCTGGTGATCGCATACGAACCCATCTGGGCCATCGGCACCGGCCGCACGGCCACCAGCGACGATGCACAGCAGGTGTGTGGCGCGATCCGGGCCTGTGTGACCGCGGAATGGGGCAAGGAAGCGGGCGAGTCGGTGCGCATCCAGTACGGCGGCAGCGTGAAGGGCGCCAACATCGCCGAGCTCATTGCGATGCCCGACATCGACGGTGCGCTGGTGGGTGGCGCCAGCCTCGACGCCGACGAGTTCGCCCGCATCTGCAAGCTCGGCATCTAGTGGCGTGACCGGCCAACGGTCGCCGCATCGATCGCCGCCGCTTCGCCGAGGCGGGGAAGCGGCGAGGTGACGCATCCGTGCGGATCAGCGGCGACTCGTGACCCTCTCCACTGATTCGGCGGGGAGGTGCGGTGGTACCGCATCTGAACGCCAACTCGCCCGGAGGGTCCGTGATTCGGCGGTGAGGTGCGGTGGTACCGCACCTGCACGCCAACTCACCCGTGGCAACTTGGCCGGACCAGCTGCGGGTGAACGACCTGGGAACATTGCTGGAACGTTTGCGCCGACTTTTCGTACAAACTGGAACGGCCTCACTATCGCTGACGACCAGTGCGTGATAGCCTCGCCACGCCCGTATTGATCGGGGAGGACAATACGAGCTGTGGTGGCACCTTCGGGTGGGGCCGCATCAACCTCCCTCCGTTTCACATCAGGAGGACCATCCACGTGAGGACCACGAAGCGCAGCAAGTTCGTTGCATTCGCCGTCGGTCTTGCTCTCGTCGCCGCAGCTTGCGGTGACGACAAGGAGAGCACGACCACAGCCGGCCAGGCGACCGACACCACCGCCGCCGAAGCGACCGATACCACGGCCGCCGCCGGCACCGACACCACCGCAGGCGAGGCCACCGACACCACCGAGGCGGCCGCCGGTGACACCGCGATGCGCGTCACCTACACGCTGTCCGACGCCGCGGTGTGGGACGACGGCACCCCGATCAGCTCCGCTGATTTCCAGTGCACGTTCGATGCCATCATGAACACCCCCGGCTCGTTGAGCACCACCGGCTACGACCAGATCACCTCGATCTCGGGCGAGGGCAGCGAAGTGGTCGTCGAGTTCGGCACCAAGTACGCCCCCTGGAAGCTGCTGTTCAGCGGCCTGTTGAAGGCGTCGTCCACCGACGATTGCATGGACGTCTCCACGGCGTTCGACTCGGGCATCAGCTACTCGGCCAACGAGTGGAAGATCGATTCGTGGTCGGCCGAGCAGCTCGTCCTCACGCCCAACGAGGGCTACAAGGGCAAGAAGACCCCCGGCATCGAGCGCGTTGTCGTGGTTCCCGCCGAGGACGGCCCCACCGCACTGAAGAGCGGCGCTGTCGACTTCATCTTCCCGCAGGCCTACACCGGCCTGGACCAGGAGCTCGACGATCCGAACGTGACGTTCGAGGCCGCCGGTTCGGGTGCCTTCGAAGGCTTCTACTTCCAGAGCTACGAGGGCCCGTTCGCCGACCCGATCTACCGTGCTGCCTTCAGCATGTCGATCGACACCCAGGCCATCTACGACCAGATCTACGCTCCGTTCGCGAACGGCCTGCCGCTGCTCACCTGCGGCCCGATCGCTCCTGGGCCGTACTGCGACCCGGTGTTCGCCGACACCTACGATCCCACGGCTGCCGCCGCTCTCCTCACCGACAACGGTTGGACGCAGGATGGCTCCGGCATGTGGGTGAACCCCGATGGCGAGGTCCCGGAGATCCGCTGGATGGTCAACACCGGCAACACCCGTCGTGAGAGCACCCAGGAGTTCCTGATCCCGAAGCTGGCCGAGGCCGGCTTCAACGTCAAGGCCGACAACTGCGAGGCGCTGCCCTGCGTGTTCGAGACCCGCCTCCCGTCGTTGGACTACGACATGGCGATGTTCATCAACACGGTGGCTCCGGACCCGGCGTACCTCCGCACCTGGGGCTGCGATCAGATCCCGACCGAGGAGAACGACTTCCAGGGTCAGAACACCAACGGTTGGTGCAACGAAGAGGCCACCGACCTGCTGATCGGCGCCGACGCCGAGCTCGACCCCGACACGCGTGCCGACGAGGTGAAGAAGGCCATCGCGTTGATGGCCGAGGACCACATCATGCTGCCGCTGCTCCAGTTCCCGAACATCGGTGCGTACCGCACCGACCGTCTCGACGCCACCTCGGTCAAGGAGATCGCCAACTACCGGGCGATCAACAACTGGTACGAGTGGAAGGACGTCGACGGCGATGGTCAGGTCATCATCG
Source organism: Ilumatobacteraceae bacterium (assembly GCA_049696035.1). Classification (GTDB taxonomy): domain Bacteria; phylum Actinomycetota; class Acidimicrobiia; order Acidimicrobiales; family Ilumatobacteraceae; genus UBA668. The sequence continues at coordinate 5,153 of JBAVTH010000277.1, read as the reverse complement.
GTGCCGAGCAGTTCCCGGCCGCCGACTGCGCCAACCCCATCACGGAGTGCTCGAACAGCTCGTGGTACGTGTGGCTGATCTCGTTCCCGGTGCTGCCGGGCATGTACGACACCACCGCCGACCAGACGATCGTCCCCAGTGAGTTCCTCACTGGCGAGGCTGTCGTCGAAGACCTCACCACCGGCTGAGTTCTTCACCAATCTGTGCGAGTATGCGGGGCCGGTCCTTCGGGACCGGCCCCGTTCCTTTTTGTAGAGACACTTCTGTAGGGGGTTGCGTGCTCAGGTTTGTCATCCGCCGATTGCTCTGGCTGGCACCAACGGTGATGCTGATCACGTTCATGGTGTACGTGTTCGTGCGCATCGGCTGGGATCCGGTCGCCACGTACAAGCGGGCCAACACCCGCGTGACGGCGAAGAAGATCCAGCAGTACAAGGATGCCAACTTCCTCTACGACGGCGCCTGGGGCTACGTGCGCGGCTACTTCCGCTGGGCATGGAGCTTCCTGCACGGCCCCGACGAGTGGCAGCGCACGATCAAGGGTCGCGCCCTCGTGTGGCCACGGTTGCGCTACTCGATCTTCAACACCCTGCGCCTCGCCGGTCTTGCGTCGGTGATCGGCATCAGCCTGGGCCTCATCCTGGGCACCCTGGCGGCCCGCAAGCCCGGCGGCGTCTTCGACACCTTCGTCAACATGGCCGCCTACTTCGTGGGTGCGGTGCCGCCGTTCGTGTCGGGTGTGGTGCTGCAGCTGATCTTCGCAGTGGAGCTCGGCTGGCTGCCCGACAGCCGGGTGTACCCGCCCGGTCAGCAGGGCTTCGATCTCGCTCTGATGCTCAAACACCTCGTCCTCCCCGTCACCGTGGTGGCGATCCAGACCATCTCGGGCTATGCCCGCTTCATGCGGGCCAGCCTGCTCGACGTTCGTTCGATGGACTACGTGCGCACGGCACGGGCCAAGGGTCTGGGCGAGTGGACGATCCTGCGCCGCCACGGCGTGCGCAATGCGATGATCCCGATGGCCACGATCATGGCCCTCGATCTCGGCCAGCTGCTCGGCGGTCTGATCATCACCGAGAACATCTTCAACTACCCCGGGTTGGGCAAGTACTTCCTCGACGCAGCGTTCTCCGGAGACCTGCCGCTGCTGATGCCCTTCCTGGTGATGTTGATCATCTCCGTGTTGGTGTTCAACCTGCTCGCCGACGTTTCGTATGCCAAGCTCGACCCGAGGATCCGTCTTGCATAACACCCCGACCACTCAACTCGACGCCGCCGAAGGTCTCGATGTCGCAACCAAGAGCCCTCTCCGGCTCGCTGTCGGGCGCTACTGGGGCAACCGGGGCGCCGCCATCTCCACCGTCATCTTCCTGCTGATCCTGGGGGCCGTCACCTTCACGGGCATCACCGCCCGCTACGGGATCGACGAGCAGGTCGTGAAGGTGAGCAGCACCGTCAAGAACCAGTTCCTCCCACCGAGCAAAGTGGCGTGGATGGGCACCGACGACATCGGGCGCGACATCTACAGCCGGCTGCTCTACGGAACCCGGAGCTCGCTGATCATCGGCTCGTCGGCTGGTTTGCTGTCGCTGATCGTCGGCACCCTGATCGGGGTCTTCGCCGGCCTTCGCGGCGGCAAGTTCGACGACATCATCATGCGCGTCACCGACATCTTCCTGGCCTTCCCGTTCCTGGTGTCGATCATCATCATGCGTGCCTTCCTGGGCAACCTGCCTTGGCTGACGGCCATCATCGGCGACATCTCGTCGTTCCGCTTCCTCATCTTCCTGCTCACCTTCTTCGGTTGGATGGGTGTCTCTCGGCTGGTGCGCGGCAGTGTGCTGGCTCTCAAGGAACGCGAGTTCGTGGAGGCGGCCAGGGCGGTCGGTGCCAGCAACACCCGCATCGCGATCACCCACCTGATCCCCAACTCGATCGGCCCGCTGCTGGTGTCGTTCACCATCGCCGTGGTCGGTGGGCTGGTGGCCGAGTCCACGCTCTCGTTCTTCGGTCTCGGGCCGCAGCCCGGTTCCGGCTCCACGTCGCTGGGCAACCTGGTGTCGTTGTCATCCACCGGAGCGAAGGCCGGCTACTGGTGGCTGGTCGCGTATCCCTGCGGCATCCTCGTGATCCTGGCCGTGTGCATCAACTTCATCGGCGACGGTCTTCGCGACGCGTTCGACCCCAAGCTGGACAAGGGCAAGGGATGAGCGCTCCACTGTTGTCACTCCGTGACCTGCGCGTGTCGTTCAAGACGCCCAACGGGTTGGTGCAGGCGGTACGTGGCGTCGATCTCGATGTCATGCCCGGCGAGATGGTGGGCATCGTGGGCGAATCGGGCTCAGGCAAGTCGGTGACGTTCCTCGGCATGCTCGGCCTGCTGCCGGGTACCGCGCGCATGACCGGCTCGGCGACCGTCAACGGCATCGAGATGGTGAACGCCTCGAACAAGACGATGCGTACCATTCGTGGCCGCCAGGTCGCGATGATCTTCCAGGATCCGCTGTCGGCTCTGAATCCCGTGTATCGCATCGGCGACCAGATCGTCGAGATGATCCGCGAGCACCAGGAGATGTCCAAGCAGGCGGCGATGGCTCTTGCGGTGGAGATGTTGGGGACCGTCGGCATTCCGCAGCCGGCGACGCGCGCCATGCAGTACCCGCACGAGTTCAGCGGTGGCATGCGGCAGCGCGCCATGATCGCCATGGCACTCTCCAACGACCCCGACGTGCTCATCGCCGACGAGCCCACCACCGCGCTCGACGTGACGGTGCAGGCCCAGATCCTCGAGGTCTTCCAGAAGATCCAGCGAGAGATGAACAAGGCGGTCGTGATGATCACCCACGACCTCGGTGTCATCGCCAGGGTCGCCGACCGAGTGCAGGTGATGTACGCCGGCCGCGTGGTGGAACGGGCGACGGTGGACCACCTGTTCGAGGCGCCGACCCACCCCTACACGGTGGGCTTGCTCCACTCGCTGCCCAGGGTCGGTCAGGAACGGCTGCTGCCGATCACCGGCAGCCCGCCCAACATGCTGCAGCCCCCACCCGGTTGCGGCTTTGCAGCTCGTTGCGAGCATTCGCAGCCGGCGTGCGAGGCAGCGTTGCCCGAGCTCGTGCAGTTCGGCGACTCGATGTCGGCGTGCGTGCGGGCGGCCGACCTGTACTCGGAGGTCGCCCGATGAGCGAGGTACCCGTTCTCCAGGTCGAGAACCTGGTCAAGGAGTTCACGATCACCGGTTCCAACGGTCTGCGGCGCACGCGTGCCCAGGTGCAGGCGGTGTCGGGTGTGTCGTTCTCGATCGACAAGGGCCACACGTTCGGCCTCGTCGGGGAGAGCGGCAGCGGCAAGACCACGGTCGGCCGCAGCGTGCTGCGCCTCATCGAGCCCACCGCCGGCTCGGTGAAGTTCAAGGGCCAGGAGGTCGTCGGGCTCGGCCGTCAGGACATGCGCAAGCTGCGCCGCGAGATGCAGATCGTCTTCCAGGATCCGCAGGCCTCGCTCGACCCGCGTCTCACGGTGGGCAACGCGATCGCCGAGCCGTTGCGCATCCAGAAGGTGGAGGGCAATCATCAGGAGCGTGTGGCCGAGCTGTTGGAGCTCGTCGGCCTGGCGCCGGACCACTCCCGACGCTTCCCGCACGAGTTCTCCGGTGGCCAGCGTCAGCGCATCGGCATCGCCCGTGCACTGGCGCTGAACCCGTCGTTCATCGTGCTCGACGAGCCAGTGTCGGCGCTCGACGTCAGCATCCAAGCAGGCGTCGTCAACCTGCTGGGCGATCTGCAGCAGCGCTTGGGTCTCAGCTACCTGTTCATCGCGCACGACCTGTCAGTGGTGCGCCACATCAGCCACCACGTGGCCGTGATGTACCTGGGCAAGCTGATGGAGGTCGGCCCGGCCGAGCAGCTGTACACCCAAGCGGCGCACCCGTACACGCAGGCGCTGCTGTCGGCAGTGCCCGAGCCCGATCCGGATACGGAACGCAAGCGTCAGCGCATCATGCTGCAGGGCGACCCGCCCAGCCCCATCAACCCGCCCACCGGCTGCCGGTTCCGCACTCGCTGCCCGATCGCGCAGGACGTGTGCTCGATGGAGGAGCCGGAGCTGATCGATCGTGGCCACGGCCACCCGGTGGCCTGTCACTTCCCGTCGGTCACGCCGGTCTCGCTCTCCAACGCCGCCGCTGGCTGACCGAAGGCCGATAGGCTTCGAACCGTGCGCGATTTCATCATGTACCTGTCGATCATCGTGAACGTCCTGTCCCTCATCGGGATGGTGGCCGGTGTGCTCATGCACAGCGGTCGTGGCGGCGGCCTCAGCGACATGTTCGGTGGCGTCGGTTCCACGGCTCTGGGCAGCACCGCTGCCGAGCGCAACCTCACCCGCATCACCACTGTGTTCGGCATTCTGTGGATCGGCACGATCATCGCGTTGAGTTTCCTGTTGGTGCGCTAAGCGCGCTGCGGTAGCCTTCGTAGCTCACCACGTCGAAGTGGCGGAATAGGCAGACGCGCCAGCTTGAGGGGCTGGTGAACTTAGGTTCGTGGGGGTTCAAGTCCCCCCTTCGACACGAAATGACCAGCGCGAAAGCGCTGGTCATTGGCGTTTTCGAGGCCTATGGAGATCCCCTTGGTGCGGAAGGTGCGGCACGCGGAGCCATGACCAGGTGCCCTTGGGGCGGACGAAATCAGGGGGAGCGCTCGAGACGGATGTCGCCCGAGACGGTCTTCACCTTCAACCGCACCGGGCGGCGCGCTCCGGCGGCCGTCGTGGTGGGAACAGGTTCCGGCAGCTGAGCGCGGCCGCTGATGGTGGCGATGTCGGCATCCACTCGGATGCCGCTGGGCAGGCCGAGGCGCACGTCGCCGGAGATGGACCGCATCACGATGTCGCTGCCACCGCAGTGGCCGACGCGGGCCGAGCCGCTGGTGGTGCCGATGCTGACATCGCCTGCGCACCTACCCACGCGAAGGTCGCCGGAAGTCAGCGTGGCATCGAGACGCCCACCGACGCCGGTGACCGTGCAGTCGCCCGAGATCGTGGTGATGGTGGCATCGCCGACGATCTCGCCACAGGAGATCTCACCGGACGCAGTGGTGACCTCCAGGCGCAACGCACCGTCGACCTGCATGTCGCCCGACGCGGTTCGCACC
>JBAVTH010000276.1:0-2170 GCA_049696035.1 Ilumatobacteraceae bacterium | reverse complement strand
CCCAGCCTGGTCATCGTCGTCGACGAGTTCGCCGCGCTCGTGTCGGAAGTCCCTGAGTTCGTGGATGGTGTCGTCAACATCGCTCAACGAGGCCGCTCGCTCGGCCTCCACCTGATCCTTGCCACGCAACGCCCGGCGGGTGTCATCAAGGACAACCTGCGTGCGAACACCAACCTTCGCGTCGCCTTGCGGATGGCTGATGAAGCCGACTCCACTGATGTGGTCGGCACACCCATGGCCGCCACGTTCGATCCGTCGCTTCCGGGCCGGGGCATTGCCAAGACAGGACCCGGCCGGCTCACCTCGTTTCAGTCGGCCTACGTGGGCGGGTGGACGACGAAGGAACCGCCGAGGCCGTCGTTGGACGTGGTCGAGTACCCGTTCGGCCAGAGTGGCTCGTGGGACGAGCCCGACGACCCAAGCACTCACGTCGAGGTCGCTACCGGTCCCAACGACATTCGTCGGGTCGTCGCCAACATCGTGCAGACGGCCACCAGCCTGTCGTTGCCAGAGTCGCGACGACCGTGGTTGCCCGACCTGGCCCCGACGTACCGACTGGAAGCACTTCCGACCGCACGGACCGACGAGGAGCTGATCTTCGGTGTCGCGGACGTTCCAGAGGATCAAGCGCAGCCGGTCGTCGGCTTCGTGCCCGATCGGGACGGCAACATGGCGGTGTACGGCACGGGCGGGTCGGGCAAGAGCACCTTCCTCAGGGCGATTGCCGTGGCAGCCGGCTTCGCGCCGGCCCGAGGTGGTCCCGTCACGGTGTACGCGTTCGACTTCGGGTCGCGCGGCCTTCAGATGTTGGAAGAACTGCCGCACGTCGCCGCGGTGGTGAGCGGCGACGATCACGAACGCATCGTGCGCGTGCTCAAGTCGCTGCGGGCAACGATCGACGAGCGAGCAGTCCGGTTCGCCGCCGCCAACGCCGACACCGTCCTTCAGTATCGCGACCGAAGTGGGAACCGGGACGAACCGCGGATCATCCTGATGGTGGACAACTTCGCGGCGTTCCGGCAGGGCTACGAGCTCGGTGAACGCAGCCGCTGGTTCGAGATGTTCCAGGGCATCATGGGCGATGGCCGACCCGTTGGCGTGCACGTCGTGATCTCCGCCGACCGGCCGGCAGCGTTGCCGTCGAGCCTGAGCTCGGCGGTCAACAGGCGCCTGGTCCTGCGGCTGGCGAACGACATGGATTACTCGATGCTTGGCGCACCTGGCGATGCGTTCTCCGCGTCGTCGCCGCCCGGACGCGGTTTCCTGGACGGCCAAGAGGTGCAGGTCGGTGTGCTCGGTGGCGACCCGAACGTTGCACGCCAGGCTCACGAGATCTCTCGCCTGTCGGCCTCGATGGCGCGGGCAGGCTTCGCTCCGGTGCCGCGCGTGATGAGGTTGCCTGATCGCATCCTTGCGTCCGAGTTGCCCGACGTGGTCGACGGTGAGCCCGTGCTCGGTGTGTGGGACGAGAGTCTCGAGCCGGTCACGTTCGAGCCGAGCGGTGTGTTCCTCATCAGCGGTCCGCCGCAGAGCGGACGCACCACCGCTCTTGCTGCCGTGGTACGTGCGGTTCGTCACGCGCGACCTTCCACGAAGTTCCTGTACCTCGGCCGCAAGCGGTCACCGTTGGCGGGCTTGCCATGGGACGTGGTCGCTTTGACACCCGACGAGATCGATGTCACCGCCGCCGAGTGGGCGGTCAAGATCGCAACCGAAGCACCGGAGGCGAACGAGTTTGTTGTGGTGATCGAAGGCGTCGGGGAGTTGCTCAACAGCAATGCCGACCTTTCGGTACAGGAACTGGTGAAGGCGTGCAGATCACAGGAACGGTTCGTCATCGCCGAAGGCGAGACCAGCAGTCTGGCCGGTAGTTGGCCGCTGCTGCAGGCTGTCAAGGCCGGCCGTTACGGCGTTTCGCTGCAGCCGGAACAGATCGACGGTGACACGCTCTACAAGACCAGCTTCGGCCGCCTCAACCGTGCGGAGTTCCCTCAGGGCCGCGGGCTGTTCGTGCGGTCCGGTCGTGTGTTCAGGGTGCAAGTGGCGTTGCCGGAGTAGGGGTTGGTTGGGGAGTGCTGCCCATTCTCTGTTCGTTGACTTGTTCGTATGGTTCTCAATACAAGACCGGCGTGGTCGGTACAACTAATAAGGAGCTAGGAAAATGAGTGGT
>JBAVTH010000275.1:0-1785 GCA_049696035.1 Ilumatobacteraceae bacterium | reverse complement strand
ACTGCGCCGTTGCGGTGCAACAGCACCTGGTCGGCCGGGTCGGCGGTGATCGCCTTCTCGGTGCCGTCGCCCACGATGAGCTTCTCACCGAAGTCGCCGGCCAGCGCGACACTCGGCGTGTACGGGGGCTCGGTCAGCGGGGCGACGGGGGCCGGCGCGCCCGGGTCCACAGTGCTGGGCATCGTCGCCCAGCCGTAGCCGGGCAGGTCGCTCCACGTCCATGTGCCGTCGCCACTGCGAGTCGCCGCACGGGCCGCGTCCGCTCCGTTCGTACCGAGGTTGTAGGTGACGATGATCCGGTCGGCCGATACGTCCAGGCGAGTCGCCAGCGCCCCGTCGGGGATGGTGATCGTGTCGAGCACGGTGCGGTCGCCCCACTGGCGCAGGGTGAGGACGTCGCCGTCGACGATGCCCCACAGCCCTTCAGGGTTCATCGTGTAGAGCATGCGATTGCCCTCGGGTGGCACCGTGGTGGGTGCGTACGCCTCGGACGGTTCGGTGAGGTAGTTGCCGGCGAAGTCGTAGAACTCGGGCGACGAACTGCCGTAGAACCACGGGGTCCCGACGATCACCGCACGCCCCAAATGCCAAGAGAAGTGGCTGGCATCGACGCCGTCGGCATCCACCGTGATGTACGTGTCGCCGGCGGGGCCGTGAAGGTACAGCAAAGTTGAATTGCCGAACCGCCCATCGGTGTAGAGGTAGTACAGCTCGCCGCCGAGGACGGCCGCATCCTGCACCTGGCCGGTGGCGCGCAGCGTCTGTGTGGCACCGGTGGTGCGGTCGAGGGCGACGATGCCGCCGTCCTTCGGCGAGAACAGCAGCGTGTCGCCGGCCAGGTACGCCGGCCCATCGGCGGTCGCGTCGACGTGCACGAACTCGTCGTCGGTGGCGATCCACACGCCATCGACATCGGTGTCGCGCTGCGTGACCACCGCCCGCACGTCCCCCTCGGGGAATGCCGTCGTCGTCGGAGTCGGCAGCTTCATCGAGAACGTGGCGAAGCCATCCGCCATCGGCAGCTCGCGGATGACACCCGTGAGAGCGTCGACCAGCACCGGCGGCGCATCCTCGTACGAGACGAGCACGTTGGGCCAATTCACATCGAGGCCGACCACGCCGTCGGGGTCGAAGTCGATGATCTCCTGCGAGGTGCCGCCGTCGGTGACCCACATCTGCCCGTTGCCGTTGAGCCGTACCTCCTGCATCCCCTGCCCGGTACCAAAGGCGACGGAGCCGAGTATGACACCCATGTCCAGCCGCTGCCCGGTCCGATCGACAGCGAAGGCGATGTCGCCAGCTCGGTCCCACGTGCCAACGACAAAGTCGCCCTGGAACAGGAAGTCCGGACTCAGCCCGCCCGCGATGTCCGGCGCGAGTGACAGCTGCGTACGGTCGCCATCGAGCCACAGCATCAACCGATCGACCTCGACGTACAGCACCGCGCCGTCGGCAGCGACGTCCATCAGTGCTGCATCGCCCTCGCTGATGTTCGTCACCGTGCCGTCGGGAGCACGCAGCACGACGAGAGGGGCGCCATTGCTGCCGCAGCAGACCTCCGCGACCAGCGACCCGTCTGCGAGCTCGACCGCGCGACTCGGGTAGTAGGTCCATTCGTCGAGCGAGAGGCGGGTGACCACCGGGTCGCCGTTCTCGGCGGTGATGGTCTCGATGCCACGGTCGCTGGCGACGATCGCCGTGACCTCAGCCGGCCACGCAGCAGGGTCGAAGGGGGCGGTCGTGGTCGTGAGGGACGCGATCGTGGTCTGATCGATGGTCGAACTG
>JBAVTH010000274.1:0-8258 GCA_049696035.1 Ilumatobacteraceae bacterium | reverse complement strand
GGGAGATTGCTCATGCGCCAATGCTAAGGGGGTTTTCCGGCGTCGGCTCGTCGCGAGGGCGTCGCGCGCACGTTCTGGAGGGTCCACCACTCACGCCGCGTCGCGTTTTATCGTGGGCCGCCATGAGCAGGCAGTGTTCGCGCACCGGATGTGCAGAGTCGGCGATGGTGACGCTCTCGTACCAGTACGCCCGTTCCATCGTGTGGCTCGACGACCTCATCGCCGAGCGCGACCCTCACAGCTACGACCTGTGCCAGCGTCACACGGCTCGCCTGTCGGTGCCCAACGGCTGGCGCATGGAAGATCGCCGGTCACGCCGCGAGCTCGCCTACGCCGCGTCGCCTCGCCTCGCCGGCTGAGACCTGAGCTCCGGCGGCCGTCCCGACGCGACCCCCGCCGATGAAGGGTGGCCGGTAGGATTGCCTGGCGTGTCGCCCCCCAGCCTGCCTCCCATTCGCACGGCAGGGGATCGTGCCGACATCTCGATACGCGACGCCGCCCTCACCTGGATCGCCGCTTATGTCGTCGGCGCGGTGCTGTCGACCATCGTCTTCAGCGCCAGCGGAGCGCACAAGGCGTCCGAGCTCGGCCCAGGGTGGCTCGCCCTCGCATCATCGGCGCAGTGGGTCCCGATGGTGGCCGCGATCTGGTTCGTCGGCAGCCGCTTCGGTACCGGCAGCCTGTCCGCCGACTTCGGCCTGCTGTTCCGTCCCGTCGATCTCGTCGGCATCCCGTTGGGGGTGCTGACCCAGCTCGTGCTGGTGCGCCTGGTGTACCTGCCGTTGGAGTCGATCTGGCCGAAGACGTTCACGCTCGACAAGATCGAGCAGCGAGCACGCTCCACCTACGACAATGCGCACGGTGGCGGCCTGATCCTGCTGGTGCTGGTGGTGGTCGTCGGTGCGCCGCTGGTGGAGGAGCTCACGTTCCGTGGCCTGCTGCAGGGGGCGTTCACACGTCGCCTCGCTGACTGGATCGGCGTCGTGGTCGTCGCCGCCTGGTTCGCCGTCATCCACTTCCAACCCGTCGAGATCCCGGGTCTGTTCGTCGTCGGGCTCGTACTGGGTGCGTGCGCTGTGCGCAGCGGGCGGCTGGGCCTCGGTGTGATCACCCACCTCGCGTTCAATGCCACGGGCCTCGTGCTCGTCGCCTCGACATGATCAGCCTCGCCGCGTGGTCTCGGGCGTGACACCGAAATCGCGCGCTCGCATGGAAGAATGCCCGGCGTCATGATCGAGGACAGCACCACGCACGACGGCGCCCCACCCGCAGACGGCGTCTCCGCCGACGCAGCCGACCCGACGACGGATCACAACGAGGCGAACGAGCCGTCGACGAGCGACCTTGCCGAGGCGTCTGTCGCCGGCGTGGCGACCTCCGACATCGAGGCGACCTCCGACATCGAGGCGGGCGACGAATCGGCGGGCGACGAATCGGCTCCGGCCGGAGCGATCTGGCAGCGGATCGGCCGGCGCATCCTGCGACGTCCGGCCAACTGGATCAACGCGCCGTGGCCGATCCAGCGAGTCGTCCAGTACCTCACCGCACTCACGATCGTAGGTGGGTGCACGGTCGCCATCCTGCAGGTGGTCCACCTCGGCCTGGTGTTCGAGAACAACACGCCCACCGGTGGCGACATGGGTGCTCACGTGATGGGCCCGGCATATCTGCGCGACCACCTGCTGCCGCACGGGCAGATCACCGGCTGGAGCAACTACTGGTATAACGGCTTCCCGCTCTACCGCTTCTACATGGTGGTGCCGGCGCTGATGATCGTGGCGCTGAACGTGCTCTTCCCGTACGGCGTGGCGTTCAAGATCGTCGTCTGCCTCGGCATCGTCACGCTGCCCTTCTGCTGCTGGGCGTTCGGCCGCCTCGCCCGCTTCCGCTACCCGGTTCCAGAGCTGATGGCGCTCGCCGGGTTGCTCTTCCTGTTCGACGAGAGCTTCACGATCTACGGTGGCAACGTCACCAGCACGATGGCGGGCGAGTTCTCCTTCTCCATCGCGTTGTCGTTCGCGATCCTCGGCCTCGGCCTCTTCGCACGCGGCCTGGAGACCGGCAAGTACCGCAACTGGACGGCCATCGTGCTCGCCTTGGCCATGCTGTCGCACGGCATCGTGCTCATCTTCGTGGTGCTCGGCGCGTTGCTGATGTGGTTGATCTGGATGGACAGGACCCGGTTCATCTACGGCCTCACGATGGGCATCACCGCCGTGGCGCTGAGCGCGTTCTGGGTGTTCCCGTTCCTGTTCAACCACGCCTACATGACCGACATGAAGTACGGCTTCCGCCCCAACGGGGGTGGCGACAGCTTCTGGGACATGTTCTTCGACCTCAGTCCGTTCTGGGACGTCGTCGTCAGCGTGTTCGCGCTCATCGGGTTCTTGAGCAGCGTGTACAAGCGCAACCTCAACGGGGCATGGCTGGGCATCACCTGTTTCGCACTGATGGCGATGGTGTACCTCACCCGCGACAGCCTTCCCGTGATCGGGCTGCTGTGGAACCCGCGTCTGCTGCCGTTCCTCTACCTGCTGCGCTTCATGCTCATGATGGTGGGCATCACCGACACGGTGCACTTCGTCGCCAAGGGCGTCCGTCTCCGGGCGCCCACCTCCCGCGAGTGGACGGTGCTGGGTGCCGTGACGGCGATCAGCGTCGCCGTAGTGGTCACTGTGGTCGAGCTGTTCTTCTTCCACCAGATGCCCGGTGCCCGCTACACCACGAAGGACGGCAAGAGCACGTACTCGTGGGGCATCGGCGGGTGGGACCCGATCAACCTCACCGTCGCGGGGAAGACCGACGCGTACAGCGACGGGTGGACCCGGTACAACTTCGAGGGGTACGAGGGCAAGAACGCGTACGGCGAGTACAAGGGCCTGGTCGACACGATGGCCGGCCTGGGTGCCGCGACCGACACCAACCTCGGCTGCGGTCGGGCGATGTGGGAGAACAACAGCAAGAACGGCGATTACGGCACCACGATGGCGTTGATGCTGCTGCCGCACTGGACGGATGGCTGCATCGCCAGCCAGGAGGGTCTGTTCTTCGAGGCCTCCGGCACCACGCCCTACCACTTCCTCACCACCGCGGCGATGAGCCAGAACAGCTCCAACCCGGTGCGCGAACTGCGTTACACCGACAACAACGCCGCCATCGGCGTGCCCATGATGCAGAAGATGGGCATCAAGTACCTGATGGTGTTCACCGAGGCCGCCAAGACGCAGGCCGGCACCCGAGGCGATCTGGAGCTCGTCGCCACCAGCGGCCCCTGGAACGTGTACCGAGTGCAGGACAGCGATGTCGTCGTGCCGCTCGCGGTGCAACCCGTCGTGGTCAACGGTCGCGGTGGCGATCAACGCGAACGCAACCTCGAGCTGGGCACCAGCTGGTTCCAGAACTCCGATGAGTGGGTCGCGATGCCGGCCGACGACGGCCCGGCCGAGTGGCAGCGGATCGACGTGCAGGTCGATCTCGATCGACGAGTGGGCACCGCCCCGATGGCGCCGGGCCGACGCGTCGACATCGTCGTCCCTGCCGACACGATCCAGAGGGTGACCCTGCCGGTGATCACGGTCAGCAACTACCGGATGGGCGATCAGGATCTCCGCTTCGACGTCTCCCAGGTCGGTGTCCCCGTGCTGGTCAAGGTGAGCTACTTCCCCAACTGGCAGGTCGATGGCGCGAAAGGCCCGTATCGCATCGCCCCCAACTTCATGGTCGTGGTACCGACCTCGACCCATGTCCGCCTGCACTACGAGGCCTCGGGCAGCGACCGGCTGTTCTATCTCGTGACCTTGCTCGGCATCGCGCTGATGGTGTTCTGGCGGGTGCGTGGCGACGTGCGTCACCGGACGGCGCATCCGTTCCTCACCACGCCGGCCGGCGACGGCGACTGGACGCCCGCAGACCCGTGGTCCGCGGCACCCTTCGACGACCTCGAGTGGAAGGCGGCACCCTTCGACCCTGGAGCCGATCTCGTCGATGTCGGTCACCCGGAAACGGATCTGGTGGTCGAGGAGATCACCGAGGGCGGGCAACCGCCGCCCGGTAGCGTCTAGGGCCGCATGTCTTCTACCGATCCCAGGGTGCTCGACGACATCGTCATGGCGTACGACGTACGTGGCACCGTTCCCGACCAGGTCAACACCGACGTCGCCTACGCGCTCGGTGTCGGCTTCGCTCGCTTCTGCTCCGCGCCCCGCGTGCTCGTCGCCCGCGACATGCGTCCATCCGGGCCCGAACTGGTGGAGGCGTTCGCTCGCGGCGTCATGGAGCACGGCTCCGACGTCGTCGATCTCGGCCTCGCCAGCACTGACCTGATGTACTACGCCGCGGGCACGCTCGATGCGCCCGGGGCGATGTTCACCGCTTCGCACAATCCTGCCGGCTACAACGGCGTCAAGTTCTGCCTCAGCGGCGCCCGCCCGGTGGGTGCCGACACCGGGCTCGACGAGGTCAAGCGGGTGGCCGCCGAGGTGCTCGCCGGTCACGGCCCGCTGCCCTCGGCGTCAGCCGGCTCGCAGACCAGCCGCAACCTGCTGGAGGCGTTCGCCGATCACGTGGTCTCCTTCATCGACGTCGCCGAGTTGCGACCGTTGCGTGTCGTTGCCGACACCGCCAACGGCATGGGGGGTCTGGTGGTGCCCGCCGTCTTCGAGCGCCTTCCCCAGATCACGCTCGAAGTGATGTACGGCGAGCTCGACGGGACGTTCCCGAACCACCCGGCCGACCCGCTGCAACCGGCGAACCAGCGCGACCTCCAGGCGCGTGTCGTTGCCGGCGGGTTCGATGTCGGCCTCGCCTTCGACGGCGATGCCGACCGAGTGTTCGTGGTCGACGAAACCGGTCGCGGGCTCAGCGGGAGCACCACCACGGCGCTGCTGGCGGCGGGCGTGCTGCGTTCGAACCCGGGCGCGACGATCCTCCACAACCTCATCTGCTCGCGTGCCGTGCCGGAAGTGATCCGCGAACACGGTGGCCATCCCGTGCGCACCAAGGTGGGGCACAGCTACATCAAGCAGCAGATGGCCGAGACCGGCGCGGTGTTCGGTGGCGAGCACTCAGCGCACTACTACTTCCTCAAGAACTTCCGCGCCGACAGCGGACTGATCGCGAGCCTGCTGGTGCTCAACGAGGTCAGTCGGGCCAACCTCGACCTGTCGGTGGTGCGCAAGCCGTTCGAGCGCTACTCCTCCAGCGGAGAGATCAACACGCAGGTCGCCGATACGTCGGCGGTGATCGAGAAGGTCGCCGTCGAGTTCAGCGAGTTCGGTCAGGACCGTCTCGACGGCCTCACCGTCGACTGTGGTCCGTGGTGGTTCAACCTGCGTCCGTCGAACACCGAGCCCCTGCTGCGGCTCAACCTCGAAGCCCCCGACCGAGCCAGCTGCGACCAACACGTCGCCGAGCTCCTGGCTCTGATCACCAGCCTGTAGAAAGGTCGCTGTCATGGCACTCGATCCTCGCCTCCTGGCCGTGCTGGCCTGCCCTGTCGACAAGGGTCCGCTCTACTACCTCGGTGACGAGGGTGGGCTTTTCAACCCCCGGTTGCGCCGCCGCTACGTCGTACGCGACGGCATCCCGGTGATGTTGCCCGACGAGGCGGAGGTCGTGTCCGAGGCCGAGGCCGAGGCCCTCGACGCCCGCATCGCCGCCGGTGAACTGCAGCCGACGTTCGGGAGCTGACTCCTTCGCCCGGTCCGGCACTGGTAGCCTGTCGCAGGGCGTGACGGTCGGCCACAAGTGGCGTAGTCGTGAGAAAGAGTGTCGAGAAGATTGGTGTTGACATGAAGCTTTCAAACCCATTCCGGCGAGCCGTGACCCTGATCGCGTGTTCGGTCGCTGTCGTCGCCGCGGTTCCGGCCGTGTCATCTGCCCCGGCATCAGCGGCAGGCGCATGCCTCTGCGCCGGCGGTGAGTACCACCCGCTGACTCCAGTGCGCATCTTCGACTCGCGCCCCACCTCGCCGATCAACGACGTCGCCCCTCTGGGCGCCAAGCCGATGGGCCCCAACGATCCGACGTTCGACCTCCAACTGCTGGGCCTGGGTGGCCTGCCGACGTCGGCCAACGATGTGCTCGCCGTGGCGATCAGCATCACGATCGACAATCCCGGTAGCGCCGGCTGGCTGGCCGCCTACCCCGCGGGCACCAGTGGCACCTCGTCGCTGCTCAACTTCAACGCCGGTCAGACCATCCCGAACCTGGCGATCGTGCGTGGCGGCACCGGTGGCAAGCTCACGGTGAAGATCAACGGCGCCAGCAACGGCACCGCCAACGTGCTGGTCGACGTGCTCGGTTGGTTCTCCTCCAGCACCTACGACGCCGGTACCCCGGCCGACCTCAACGACGAGCGAGGTGCCCGCCTCGTGGTGGTCAACCCGGCTCGCATCCTCGATACTCGCAGCAGTGGTGGTCCGCTCGGGCAGGCCGCGCAGAAGACCCTGCAGTTCCGCGGCGCCAGTGCCGCCGGTACCACGATTCCCAACGATGCCAGCGTGGTCGGGGCCTTGGTCAACGTCACTGCCGTGGTGCCGTCGGCGAGCACGTTCGTGTCGGTGGTTCCGGAGATGCCTGTCGGCCCGCCCTCCACCTCGAACCTCAACATCGCGGCCGGTCGGGTGCAGGCCAACCTGGTGCTGGTGCCAGTCGGTGCCGACGGCAGCATCCACCTGTACAACTCCGCGGGCAACACCAACCTCCTCGTCGACGTCATGGCCTATTTGCAGACCGGTGCCGCCGAGAGCACACGGGCGGGTCGCGTCATCCCGCTCACGTCGCCCTACCGTGCGCTCGACACCCGTCAGGCGTCGTTCGGGGGCGTTCCGCTCGGCCCCGACCAGGCAGAGGACTGGAGCTTCGGTGCGTTCGCCAGCAGCGTGAACGTCGCCGGTGTAGCCGTCGGCAACCAGGCGGCGCTGCTGGGCAACCTCACCAACGCATCGGTTGCCCGGCAGTACCCGACGGTGGGTGTGGAGCCTGGTTTCCTCACCGTCTATCCAGCCGATTCGCCCAGCCGGCCCGTGATCTCCAACCTGAACAGCTACGAGAAGGATGCCGTGCCGAACATGGCACTCATCAAGTACGGCGCCAACCAGACCGTGCGCGTGTACAACGCCAGCGGCTACGCCCACTACATCCTCGACGTCAGTGCGGTCGTGCTCGCCGACTGAGGTCCGCGTGGCGGTGGAGCACGTGCCGCTAGCATGAAGTCCTGTTCGGGCTGATCAGAGAGCTGCCAGTTGGCACCGGCCCCGCTCCAACCACGTAGCCGCCTTTCCGCGGCGTACCTCTCTGGGAGAAACCCATCATGTCCTCACTCGCAGCGCGCCGTGACTACCGCGTCGCCGACCTCTCGCTTGCACCCTTCGGCCGCAAGGAGATCCACCTCGCCGAACACGAGATGCCCGGCCTGCGCGCTCTGCGCAAGGAGTTCGGCCCGTCCAAGCCGCTCGCCGGCGCCCGCATCTCGGGCAGCCTGCACATGACCATCCAGACCGCCGTGCTGATCGAGACGCTCGTCGAGCTCGGTGCGGAGGTCCGCTGGGCCAGCTGCAACATCTTCTCCACGCAGGACCACGCCGCCGCGGCGGTCGTCGTCGGTCCCAACGGCACCCCGGACGACCCGCAGGGCGTGCCGGTGTTCGCCTGGAAGGGCGAGACGCTGGAGGAGTACTGGTGGTGCACCGACCAGATGATGTCGTGGCCGGCCGCTGCCGACGGCACCTCGGTCGAGGCCAACATGATCCTCGACGACGGTGGCGACGCCACCCTGCTGCTGCACAAGGGCGTCGAGTTCGAGAAGAGCGGCGAAGTGCCCGACCCCACCACCGCGTCGAACGCCGAGTTCGCGATCGTGCTGGGCCTGCTGCAGCGCAGCCTGAAGACCGATCCGCAGAAGTGGACCCGAATGGCTGCCGAGATCAAGGGCGTCACCGAGGAGACCACCACCGGCGTCATGCGTCTGTACAAGATGCACGAGCGCGGCGAGCTGCTGTTCCCGGCCATCAACGTCAACGACTCGGTCACCAAGAGCAAGTTCGACAACCTCTACGGCTGCCGCCACTCGCTCATCGACGCCATCTGCCGCGCCACCGACGTGATGATCGCCGGCAAGGTGTGCGTCGTGGCCGGCTACGGCGACGTGGGCAAGGGCTGCGCCCAGGCGCTCACCGGCCAGGGCGCTCGCGTGATCATCACCGAGATCGACCCGATCAACGCCCTGCAGGCGGCGATGGAGGGTTACCAGGTCACCA
>JBAVTH010000273.1:0-2615 GCA_049696035.1 Ilumatobacteraceae bacterium | reverse complement strand
GAAGTCGGTGACGTCGAGCAGCGTGAAGGAGTGGCCGGCGAACTGGATCGTCTCGCCCTTGCCGAGGGTGAACTCGCCCGAGCGCGTGTAGCTGTTGGAGGCCGCCAGCGCGACAGCGACGAGGATGACGCCGAGGTGCACGATCATGCCGCCGTTGGTGCGGCCGAGCAGGCCGCGGTAGCCCTGACGGCGAGTGGCCAGCACCAGTTGGCGCAGCGCCGCGCCGGCGGCGAACCCGGCCAGGCCGAAGGCGAGCAGCGACGCGAACCCCGTGGCCCCCAGCAGCACCGACAGCACCAGCGTGCCGGCGCCGCACCACGCCGGCCAGAACAGCCGGTCGCGCAGCAACTCGCCGCTGGCCTTGCGCCACGGCAGAGCCGGCGCGACAGCCATCAGGAACAGCAGCACGAGGCCGATCGGTTGGGCCATGGTGTCGAAGAAGGGCGAGCCGACCGCGATCTTGCGATCGTTCTTCGCCTCGACGATCAACGGGAACACCGTGCCCAGCAGGATGACGAACGCGAACAGGGCGAAGATGACGTTGTTGGCGAGGAACGCTCCTTCGCGCGACACCGGCGAGTCGATCGCTCCCGGCGAGCGCAGCCGATCGCCACGCCAGGCGATGAGGCCCAGCGACACCGCGACGACCACGCCGAAGGCGCCCAGCAGGAACGGCCCGATGGTGCTGTCGCTGAACGCGTGCACGCTGTTGACCACGCCGCTGCGGGTGAGGAACGTGCCCAGGATGGTAAGCGAGAAGGTGGCCACCAGCAGGCTGAGGTTCCACACGCGCAGCATGCCGCGGCGCTCCTGCACCATCACCGAGTGGATGTAGGCCGTGCCGGTGAGCCAGGGCAGGAAGCTGGCGTTCTCCACCGGGTCCCACGCCCACACCCCGCCCCAGCCGAGCACCTCGTAGCTCCACCACCCGCCGAGGATGATGCCCAGCGTGAGGAACCCCCAGGCGAACAACGCCCAGCGGCGGGTCTCGACCAGCCAGCCCTCCCCCACACGACCCGTGACCAGCGCGGCGATCGCGAACGCGAACGGCACGGTGAAGCCGACGTAGCCGAGGTACAGGATCGGCGGGTGGAACAGCACGAGCACATGGTTCTGCAGCAGCGGGTTGGGACCCTTGCAGCACCGTGCGAAGTCGGGGGTGGCGCCGGCCCGGAAGGCATCGGTGGGGCCGAGTGCGAGGAAGAAGAAGAAGGCGGTGACGACGAACATCACGACCATCGCCCAGGCAACCATCGGGTCGGCCATCCGAGCGCGGTAGCGGCGCATGATGACGGCCAGGTAGATGGCGAGCAGCAGCAGCCAGAGCAGGATGCTGCCCTCCAGCGCGCTCCAGACGGCGGTGAAGTTGAACAGGGCCGGGGTGTCGGGGCTGCCCACCTTCTGCACGTAGGCCAGCGACCAGTCGCGGGTGATCAGCGCCTTCTCCATCACCACGATGGCGAGCACCGCGCCCACCAGGGCCAGCCAGCCGTAGGACTGCACCGCGCGGGCGAGGCGAGGGTTGTGCAAGGTGGTGGCCGTGATGAGCCCGAGCGCACCGAACACGCAGGCGGCGAAGCCGACGATCAGCGCGCTGTGGCCGAGGAGGCCGTTCGCCCCTTCGGCGATCAGGATCGTGCCGCGCACGCGTCCGCCTCTGCCGCTGCCGTGGCCACCCGCTCCTTGTTCTCCTTGTCGTAGTTCTCGTCGTGCTTCACCAGCACCTCATCGCCTTCGAACAGGCGGCTGCCGTCGGTGGCCTCGATGGCCCGGCCGGTGACGACGACCGGGATGCACTCCTGGAACAGCCCGGTGGGCTGGCTGCTCAGCGCCACCGGCATGGAGACGCCGTGGAACGTGACCACGAAGTTGGTGACCGAGCCCTCCTTGTCGACCGAGCCTTTCTCGACCACACCCTGGATGCGGATGTTGCGGTCGAGGTCGCAGCCGTCCTTCACGCCCACCTCGTCGACGTTGCAGTAGTAGTCGAGCGACTCGGTGAGGAACTTGGCGACGACGAAGCCGCCGGCCACGAGCACCAGCACCAGCACGCCGTAGGCGAACCAGGGCTTCTTCTTGCCCCGTGCGGCGGTCGGCACGACCGCGCGCGGGCTCAGATCCATGTCGTGCGCGTCGACATCCTTGGGGTCGGCATCCTGCGGTGCGACGTCGTTCGGCACGTCGCTCAGCTCCACGGCCGGTCCTCGCGGGGCACCTGACGTGCGGCCTTGCGGGCACTCGCCAGCATCCGCCACGTGTACAGCGCAATGCCGGCGAACGTGGCCACGTAGCTGCCGATCACGTAGCCGGCGTTGAGCATGGCGATCATGCGGCACCCCCCGCCGCAGGGACGGCTTCGTTGCGGCGCTCGGCGATGGCCACGTCGAGACCCCGGTCGTCGACCTGGTCGAGCAAGGCGAGCACGCGCTGGCGGTGCAGCACCAGCCACACGTACAGCAGGGTGAAGGCGATGATGCCGACGAACAGTGAGAACAGCATCAGCCCGTTGAGCTTTCCGTTCTCCACCGTCTCGTTCTGGTGCAGTGGCCGCCACCACGTGACGCTGAAGTGCACGAGCGGCACCTCCAGCATGGCCAGCACGGCCAGCACGGCAC
>JBAVTH010000272.1:0-11918 GCA_049696035.1 Ilumatobacteraceae bacterium | reverse complement strand
GCCGCGTACGGCCGCCGCAGCTACCGATCACGAGCGACCGCCTGAGCGGCCTGCGAGCTTGCAGATCCTTCCGACCAGCGACGGCGACCTCTCCTCGGACGCGGTCAACCGGAAGCGGCGCCCGCCGAACCAGCTGTCACCTCGCGCGATGCCGAGCTGATCGGTGCACGGGCACCGTTTTGGTTTCGCCTGCGACAACTTTCCCTGCAGCAAGTGCAGGGAAACCTGTCGCTCACTGAAACGGAGAGCGGACTGTCGTGCGCCCCTCTGGCCTGCCGGCCGAAGGCCGACTCCCCGCAACCGGCGGCGGGCACCGACTAGCTGAGGCGCTCGACCACCATGGCCATGCCCTGGCCGCCACCGACGCACATGCTCTCCACGCCCCAGGTCTTGTCTTCCCACTGGAGGCCGTTGATGAGGGTGGTCATGATGCGGGCACCGGTCATGCCGAAAGGGTGACCGAGGGCGATGGCGCCGCCGTGCACGTTCATCTGCTTGTCGAGGTCGATGCCGAGGTGCTTGGCGGAGCCGATCACCTGGACGGCGAACGCCTCGTTGATCTCGACGAGATCGATCTCGTCGATGGTCTTGCCGGCGAGGGCCAGCGCCTTGCGGATGGCCTCGATCGGGCCGAGGCCCATGATCTCGGGGTTGAGGCCCGAGACCCCGGACGACACGATGCGTGCCAGCGGGGTGAGACCGAGCTGCTTGGCCTTGGTGTCGCTCATCACGAGCACGGCGGCAGCTCCGTCGTTGAGCGGGCAGGCATTGCCGGCGGTGACGGTGCCGTCGGGGCGGAACACCGGCTTGAGCTGGCTGACACCCTCGTAGGTGGTGCCTGGGCGGGGACCATCGTCCTTGCTGACGACCGTGCCGTCGGCCAGCGTGAGCGGCGTGATCTCGCGCTCGAAGAACCCGTTCTCGACGTGTGCAACTGCCAGGTTCTGGCTGCGAACACCGAAGCGGTCCTGCTCTTCGCGGCTGATGCCCTCGAGCTCGACCACGTTCTCTGCGGTCTGGCCCATGGCGATGTACATGTCGGGCATGCCGACGGGCGGGGTCCACGCGCCCTGGCCGCCACCGCTGCGCAGCTTGGTGCGCTCGCCGGGGCCTTTGAAGATCGGGTTCGGGGCCATGTCGCTGGCACCGCTGGCGTAGCGGCTGACAGCCTCGCAACCGCCGGCGACGAACACATCGCCCTCGCCGGCCTTGATCGCGTGGAACGCCATGCGAATGGTCTGCAGGCTCGACGAGCAGTAGCGGTTCACGGTGACACCGGGAACGTCGTCGTAGCCGGCGAGCGAGCTGATCACGCGAGCGATGTTGAAGCCGCCTTCGCCGGCGGGCTGTCCGATGCCCCACATCACGTCGTTGACATCGGAGGCCTTCACCTGCGGGGCCTTCTCCATCAGCGCCTTCAGGATCTGGGCGCTCATGTCGTCGGGGCGCATGCTGACCAGCGACCCCTTGTTGGCGCGGCCGATCGGGCTGCGGGCGGTCGCGACGATCACGGCTTCGGTCATGGAACTTCCCCTTCGATTTTCGCAAGCTCGGAGAGCTTCGGAACAACTGCTCGGCAGCGTAGCTACCGACGGGTAGCTTCTCGCAACCCGACAGGGGTCCTCGGCGAGCAGGCTCAGCCCGCCTGAACCACCCGGTAGGCCTCGGCCATGCGCCCCTCGGGCAGCCCCTTGGCGGCGGCTGTCATCGCCATCCACTGACGCACGCGCACCTCCATGCCGGCAGGGTCGGGCAGCTGCGTCGCATGGCAGCGCAGGGCATCGAACTTGCGGTCGACCACCTCGGTGACGTCGACGACGTCGGTGGGCGCCGCATGACCCGACAGCCAGATCTCGCGAACCTTCCACGGCTCGTGACCCTCCTCCAACAACTCGGGGAACGCAAAGGGGTTCTGCGAGTCGGGGTAGACCGCGCACATCGCCGCCTCGCCTGCCGCCAAGTGGTCGGGATGACTGGCGAAGATGCGCTCGAGGTTGCGCTCGGGCGACTGGCACAGCACCACCTGTGGCCTCACCAACCGGATCACGCGACTGATGTCGCGACGCAACGACAGATCGGCGACCACTCGCCCGTCGGGGTGCCCCAGGAAGATCAGGTCGTGCACGCCCACGACCGCGGCGGCGGCCGTCTGCTCCTTGCGCCGCATCGACGCCATCTCGGTGCGGGTGATGGTGCGGTCGCTGCCGCCTGCGTCGCCGTCGGTGACCAGGCAGTAGGTCACCTGCACGCCCTCGCCGGTGAGAGTGGCCATCGTGCCCGCCGAGCCGAAGTCGACGTCATCGGGGTGGGCCATGACGACCAGCAGTCGCTCGATCTCGGTGGGTTGCAGCACGCAACCAGCCTACGCGAGCCCGTCGGCCCGAGCCGGCGTAGCCGTGGGTCAGGATGACTGACCCACCACCGCCACAGTGGCCTCGCCACATCGTGCGGCCCGATCCGACCCAACCCCTGCCACCTCGGTACGATCCCCACATGATCCCTGCCGACGTCGCCCTCGGGTCGTTCGACCTCTCCGATCCGGAATTCTGGATCCAGTCCCGCGAGTACCGAGAGGGCGCCTTCCAGACACTGCGGCGCGAGCAACCGATCAGCTGGTGGGAAGAGTTCGAGTTCCCCGACGGGCAGTTCCCTCGCGGACCCGGCTACTGGTCACTCGTCAGTCACGAGGACGTCTGGCACGTCAGCCGCAACCCTCAGCTGTTCGCGAGCGGCCGAGGCGTCAACATCGGCGACATGCCGATCGAGATCGCCGAGTTCTTCGGCTCGATGATCAGCATGGACGATCCGCGGCACTTCCGCCTGCGCAGCATCGTCTCCAAGGGTTTCACCCCCAAGGAGATCGCCCGCGTCGAGGAGTACGTGAAGATCAAGGCCAGTGGAGTCGTCGATCGTCTGCTCGCCGACTTCCCCGAGCGCGAGTGCGACTTCGTCCACGAGGTCGCGGCGCCAATGCCACTGCAGATCATCTGCGAGATGATGGGCATCCCGGTGGAGGACGAAGAGCAGGTCTTCCGCTGGACCAACGTCATCCTCGGTGTCGGCGATCCGGAGTTCACCACCACCTTCGAAGACCTCTTCGCCGCCGGCATGGCCATGTTCCAATACGCGCAGGCGCTCGGCGAGGATCGCCTGGCCACACCCCGCGACGACTTGACGTCGATCATGATGCACGCGGTGGTGGACGGCGAACGGCTCACGGCGCAGGAGTTCGGGTCGTTCTTCATCCTGCTGGTGGTGGCCGGCAACGAGACCACCCGCAACGCCATCAGCCACGGCATGCATCTGCTCACCAAGAACCCGGACCAACGCGACCTCTGGTTCAACGACTTCGAGGCCAACACCCGCACCGCGGTCGACGAGATCGTTCGCTACGCCACACCCGTGGTGCACTTCCGGCGCACCGCCACCGAAGACACCGTCGTCGGTGGCCAGCAGATCGCCGCCGGCCAGAAGCTGGTGATGTGGTACTGCTCGGCCAACCGCGACGACAGGGTGTTCACCGACCCGCACAAGTTCGACGTGCTGCGTTCGCTGCAGCCTGCTCAGGTGGGCTTCGGCTCGGGAGGCCCGCACTTCTGCCTCGGCGCCAACCTCGCCCGCCGGGAGATCACGGTGATGTTCGACGAGATCCGCCGTCGCATGCCCACGCTGCACACGGTGGGCGAGCCCGACTACCTGCAGAGCAACTTCATCAACGGCATCAAGCGTCTGCGCTGCGCCTGGTAGGCGGTTCGCTCAGAGCGTGCGAGCGTCGCGGGGCAGGTGCTCCACGTCGCTGAGGCGGTTCAGTGCGAAGGTGTGGCCGTCGCGCATCTCCATCGTGGACAACCGTGTGATCGACGCATGGTGGGTGACGAAGCGGTCCCACTCCCAGGGCACCGGTTCCAGCCCCAGCAGGTGGCACAGCATCACTCCGTTGGTGCCTGCGTGCGCGAACACGGCAACCCGTCGGTCGTTCTGCGCAAGGTGCCACATCGGCAAGGTGTGCTTGGCGCGCACCATGCCACGCACCGCCCAGAACGCCTCCGCGCCGCTGCGGACCCGTTCGACGAAGTCCCGCGGTGGCTCGCCGCCGCCGGCGACGCCGTCCCAGCGCAGCTCCGCCGGGCGCTCACGATCCTCCTGATAGGCGGTACGCGCCAGCTCTGCCGGGGTGCCGTGCCAGTTCGGCTCGCGGATCTCCTCCAGGAACGGCTCGATCGCCTCTGCCCGACCGACGGCCGCGAGCAGCGGCGCCGCGGTCTGACGTGCTCGCAACAACGGCGACACGATGATCTCGTCGAAGTGCTCGTCGGCCAGTTCGGCGCCGACCCGCTCGGCTTGCATGTGCCCGCGTTCGGTGAGTGGAGGGTTGACGACGTTGAGCCCGTCGCGAACCCATTCGGGTTCGCCGTGGCGGATGAGGACGAGTTCCATGACGGCCTCGATGGTAGAGGAGCGGCGCCTGGCAACCACGGCCGGACCGGAAGCAGCAGGTAGCGTCACCTCGTGGAACCCACCTCAGCGCCCGCCGGCTGGCACCCCGACCCCACCGGACGCTACGAGTTCCGCTACTTCAACGGCCAGCGCTGGACATCCGACGTGTCCGTGAACGGCGACCGGTTCATCGACCACATCGGCCAACCTGCGCCACAGCCAGGGTGGGCCCCGGCTCAGCCCACGGCGCACCGTCCGTCCAACGGCTTCGCCCTTGCCGCCTTCTGGGTCGGGCTGGGGTCGTGCGTGTTCAGCTGGGTCCCCTTCGTGTTCGTGCTCGGCGCGGCCGGGGCGATCACCGCCATCGTGTTCGGGTCGATCGCGCTCCGCCGCGTCAGCCGCCAGCAGGGCACCGGGCGTGGCTACGCGATCGCCGGCCTGCTCCTCGCCGTGGCAGCGCTCGGCATCGCCGTGCTCGGCTTCATCCTCACCCAGCGCGTGATGCGCGAGTTCGACGACTTCTTCGACGTAGGGCCGCACACCGAACGGATCGACACCTGCGTGGCCACCGATGGGCTGGTGCGCGTCGACGGGTCGATCACCAACGAGGACACCGTCACACACTCCTACACCGTGCTCGTCGGCTACCACGTCGACGGCGACCTGGTCAGCACGGATCGGGTGCTCGTCAGTTCGGTTCGCCCCGGCGACACCGGCGAGTTCCACGTCACCGAGTTCCTGGACGCCGTGCCAGTGGAGTGCACGATCGAGAGCGTGAGCGGTCCGACACCATTCGCCACCGGCGACTGAGGGCCGGCGGTGGTTGTGGGCGGGTTCAGCCGGCTGACGTCGCCGCCACCCACGCTTCGTACATGCGGGCATAGGCGCCGTCGCGCTGCACGAGCTCGGCGTGAGAGCCATCCTGCACCAAACGGCCGTGGTCGAGCACCAGCACCCGGTCGGCGCGAGCAGCGGTGGACAACCGGTGGGCGATGGCGATCGTGGTACGGCCGCTGGCCAACCGTTCGAGGGCTCGCGACAAGCGCACTTCGGTGAGCGGATCGACCGAGGAGGTGGCCTCGTCGAGCACGAGCACTGCCGGGTCGACCAGTGAGGCACGAATGAGCGCGACGAGCTGCCGCTCGCCCGCCGACAGCTGGCTGCCGCGCTGCCCCACCTCGGTCTCGATGCCTTCGGGCAGCGTGTCGAGCCAGTCGCGCAGATCGAGCTCGTCGATCGCGTGTTCCAGATCCGCCTGCGACAGTTTCGGGCGAGCAAAGGAGAGGTTGGCGGCGATGCTGCCTTCGAACAGGAACGGCTCCTGCGGCACGACCGTCACGCGGTTGCGGAGGTCGACGTTGGACACCCTGGTGAGTGACACGCCGCCGATGCACACCGACCCAGCGGTGGGGTCGGCCAAACGGGCGATGAGGCGACCGAGGGTGGTCTTGCCGGAGCCCGTCTCGCCGACCACGGCGACCTGCTGCCCTGCCGGAATGTGCGCCGAAACGCCCAGCAGCACGGGCGGCTCGTCGTCGTCGCCACGCGAGCGGTAGCTGAAATCGACTCGGTCGAGCGTCACGGCCAGCGAGCCGGGCGGCAGCTTGACCGCGACGTCCGGCTCGGGCGGGCCGACCGGGATCTCCAGGACCCCGAGCACGCGCCGCATGCCGGCCACCGCTGTCTGCGTCTGGTCGAGCACCTCGGTGAACTCCGCGATCGGCTCCAGGAACTTGTAGGTGAGGAACAAGAAGCCCACCATGGCGCCGGCGGTGAGGCCGCTGCCCGGCCCGCGCAGCACGCCGACCGTGACGACCGCCGCCACCGTGAACACGCTGAACACCTCGCCGGAAGGAAACAGGAAGGCCCCGATGGTGCCTGCCTTGATGAACGAGTTCGAGCGTTCGTGGCTGGCCTGCTCGACCTGCGCCGCGTAGTGCGTTCCGGCGTCGTAGGCACGCAGCGTCTCGGCGCCGGCGACCAGCTCGCTGATCTGCGTCATCACGTTGGCGTTGCGCCCGCGGGCCGCGTCGTAGGCCCGCGAGAGGTGGCTCTGCACCCGCCGCAGCACGTAGCCCAGCGGAGCGGCGACGACGAAGGCCACCAAGGCCAGCACCCAGTCGTAGGCCAGCATGACGCCGGCCACCAGCAGCATCAGGGTGCCATCGAGCAGCCAGGCAAGGCCACCCCACTGGAAGAACTGGGCAAGCGTCTCCACGTCGCTGGTGACGCGGGCCACCAGCGCGCCCTTTCGTTCCTCGCTGTGGTCGGCGATGCTGAGCCGGTGGATGTGCTCGAACAGGCGCACCCGCAGGCTGTACAGCGCTTCTTCGCTGCGGCGCCCCAGGCGGGCGACTGCCGTGCGTTGCGCCCACGTGGCGAACACGATGACGACGAATGCGATCGCGGCAAGTGTGGCGACGGTGCCGACACGAACGCCCGCCTTGCCGAAGCCGCGGTCGATCGCCTGCTGCACGAGGATCGGCATCACCACCCGGCCACCGGCGCCCACCATGGCCAGGGCGAGCGTGAGACCGAACCCGGTGCGCAACGCGGGCGCGGCCCGCACCCCACGCCCGATCGTCTCCACGGCTGTCCAACGGCTGATCGGTTCGGTCATGCCGGCGCCACCTCCGCTGCGGCGGCGTCGGAGTCCAAGGCTTCGCGGTCGTGCTCGAACGCTTCGATCAGCTCGCGGTAGGCGGGCACCCGCTGCATCAGTTCCTCGTGGCGGCCGTGGGCGACCACCTCACCGTTGTCGAGGTACAGCACGTCGTCGGCGAGGGCGATCGTGGAGGGCCGGCTGGCGACGGCGACCACCGTGGTGTGGGTGAGCGCTGCCCGCAGGTTGGCCAACACCCTCGCCTCTGTGCCGGGGTCGAGCGCCGAGGTGGTGTCGTCGAGCAGCAGCACCGCCGGCTGCCGAACGAGCGCCCGCGCCAGTGCCAGCCGCTGGCGCTGGCCACCGGACAGGCCGACCCCGCGCTCGCCGAGCTCGGTGTCGAGGCCGTCGGGAAGGTCGTGCACGAACCGGGCTTCGGCAACCGCCAACGCCGCTTCGATGGCGTCGGGCGACACCGTCGCGCCGAGAGCGATGTTGTCGCTGACCGACCCAGCCAGGAGGAACGGCTCTTGGAACACGAGCCGGCTGCCTTCCGGCGGAACGGTGATGGTGCCGCTGTCGGCGGAGATGAGCCCGGCGATGAGATGCAGCAGCGTCGTCTTGCCGGCTCCGGTGGCACCCACCACCGCAACCGTGCGGCCACCCTCGATCGTCGCGTCGACACCGCGGAGCACATCGCGCTCACCATCGTGGCTGAAGTGCACATCGCAGAGCACGACGCTGTTGTCGGTGCCGTGGCGCAGCGTGAGCGCCGGGTCGGGTGCCACCGGCTGGTCGAGCAGGTCGCGGATGCGGTTCCACCCGGCGAGCGAGTGCGGCACCTCCGACAGCGTGAAGCCGATCAGACGCAGCGGGAAGACCAAGAGCGTGAACAGGTAGATGAAGCTGGTGAGCTCGCCCACCGTCATCGCGCCGGACCGAACCCGGTAGGCGCCGCCGACGAGCAGCAGGATGTTGACGACCGTCGGGATCCCGTCGAGCAGCGCCTCGAACGTACTGCGCAGGCGCACGGCCCCGAGCCGGGCCTCGCGCAGGCGGCTGGCGATCACCGCGAGCCGCGCCGTCTCGCGACCCTCCGCTCCGAACGACTTCACGACCGCCACACCGTCGAAGCTCTCGTGGACCGCCGCGCTGAGCTTGCCCAGTTCGTCCTGTGCCGTGTTGTAGTACTGGTCGACTCGACGCTGGTAGGCGATGTTCAGCGCGATCAACCCGGGGAACACCGCTACCGCCGCCAGGCCGAGCGGGAGGTCGGTGAGCAGCAGCCAGGTGCTGGAGAGGAAGACGAGCACCACCACGCCGGAGGCGAAGGGCAGCGGGCCGAGCACCGCGGTGGCCGCCTCGGCATCGACGCCGGCGCGCGTGATGAGATCGCCGGTGCTCTGTTGGCGGTGCCATGGCGCGGGCTGGACGGTGAGCCGGTCGATCACCTCGGCCGTGATCGTTTCCGTCACCCGCCAGGAGGTTCGGCCGGCCCACGTGCGCCGCACCACCACGCCGGCCGCCCGCACGAAGCCGATGACGATGAGCGCACCGAGCACCACGGCCACCTTCGCCGCCCCGACGGAACCTTCGTCGAACCGGGGCCGGATGACCTCGTCGGTGATCAGGCGCACGACGACGGCCGACAGGACGGTGCACGCGGCGAAGACCGCGGCGCCGCCGACGGCGGTGAAGTAGGTGCGCTTGTGGTGCCGGACGAGGGCGCGCACGAGCTGGAACGCCTCACGCAGGCGGCCGCGCCGCGCTGGAATGTCTGTTCCGTCCCCCATGCCTGTCGTTCTACCAGCGCAGTGTGACGAACGGCCGCGGAATATGGCAGGGCTTCGGTCACGCCGTAGCGTGACGGCATGCAGCAACTCGATCTCGGCCGGCTGGTGTTGCGCCTCGTGTTCGGGCTCTTCCTCGCGTACCACGGCTACAACAAGGTCTTCGGCGGCGGCGGCCTGGCCGGCACGGCGCGATGGTTCGGCTCCATCGGGATGCGCTGGCCGAAGTGGCAGGCGCGAGTGGCTGCCACCACCGAGGTCGGCGCCGGCGTGATGTTTGCCGCCGGCCTGCTCACCCCGCTCGCCGCGGCCGGCATCATCGGGGTGATGGTGGTCGCCATCGTCGTCGAGCACTGGAAGGTGGGGTTCTTCATCTTCAAGCCCAACCAGGGTTGGGAGTACTGCGCGTCCATCGCTGTCGTCGCGGCCGCTCTCGCAACGATGGGCGCCGGGCGATGGTCGCTCGATCATGCACTCGACATCCGCTTCCACGGATGGACCGGCGCGCTGGTGGGCGGCGGGCTGGGCATCGCCGGCGCGCTGGTCCAGCTCGCCGTCAGCTACCGACCGAAGCCGTCCGCATGACTGTTCCGTTTGCCGACAACCCCGATCGGCCGCGCACGCGCCCGTGGGTGAAGATCGTCCTGGCCCTCGGGTGCGCGGTGATCGCATCGATGTGGGCCTACTACTTCTTCTTCGCGTCCGACCGCGGCGTCTACCAGATGCAGGACAAGAGCTGGCGAGTCGCCGCCCAGAAGATCTGTGCCGACGCCTCGACTCGGCGCGAAGCGCTCAGCGAGACCAGCGAGGGCTACATCACCAATCCGACCCACGAGCAGATGCTGCAACGAGCGGGCATCGTCGACCAGGCCACCGACATCCTCGAGCAGATGCTGAACGACATCGTCGCCATCCCGGTCGACAACAGCGATGACGTCGCGAGACTGCAGACGTTCGAGGAGAACTACCGCATCGTGCTGACGGATCGCCGCCGCTACACGGCCAGGTTGCGGCGCTTCGAGCTGGCGCCGTACGACGAGACGGTGGTTGCCGGTGGCCCGGTCTCCAACGTCGTGCTCGACTTCACTGCCGGGGTGAAGGGCAACGACGTACCCGAGTGCTCACCTCCGGGCGAGCTGGGCGGCGACGTGCAGCCCTGACCGGTCACGGCACCTGACCGGTCACGGCACCCTGACCCAGCCCTCGCCGTCGATGTACCGGCGGACCACCCTGGCCGGCGAACCGACCGCCACGCTGTAGTCGGGGATCTCGCCGGTGACCACCGAGTTGGCCCCGATGGTGACGTGCTTGCCGATCCGGGCGCCGGGCAGGACCACCGAGCCGAACCCGAGCCATGAACCGTCTCCGATCTTCACCGCCCGCTCGGGCTGCGACTGCTGCGAGATCGGCAGCGACACATCCTCGTACCCGTGGTTCTGATCGGTGATGTACACGTGATGGCCGGTCCACACGTCGTTGCCGATCTCGATGCAGAAGTGTCCGACGATGCCGCTGCCCTTGCCGATCAGGCACCGATCGCCGATGCGCACCACCGGGTCGGCCAGGCACTGCTGGCCCGGCACCATCCCCGCCGACAGCGTGACCTGCGGGCCGATCATGGTGCCTTCGCCGATGTGGATGAAGTGCTCGTTGAAGATCGTGTTGGGCGGGAAGCAGATGATGCTGCCGGCGCCGAACCTGCCGAACTTGCGGCCGGCCGGATCGTTGGGGCCGATGGCGGCCATCCGGCAGGCGAGCGCCCAGCCTCGGCGGACCCACTGGCCTCCGATGCGGTAGCCGGCGGCGCGGAGCTGATGTCGCATGACGGCGAAGCTATCGGGCGCTCGGGGTAGGATGCCCACCACTGCCATGAGCGCCAAAACCTCCACCGAGACCCCCGTCCTGCGCCATCCAGTCGCGAAAGGGTGGTTCGTCCACTCGTTCACGGCGCTCGGCGCGCTCTGCGGCATGTTCGGCCTGATGGCGGTGCAGGATCGCAACTACAAGGCGGCCATCCTGTGGCTCGCCATCGCGATGGTGGTCGACGGGCTCGATGGGCTCGCCGCCCGCCGGTTCGAGGTCAAGACCCACGTCCCGCGGATCGACGGCTACACGCTCGACCTGATCATCGACTTCGTCACCTGCATCGTCATCCCGGTGATGTTCATGCTGCGCTTCCGGATGCTGCCCAACGGCCCGTGGGGAGCAATCGTCGCGTCGTTCGTGATGTTGATGTCCGCGCTGTGGATGTCACGAACCGATCAGATGACGAGCGACCACTTCTTCAACGGCTTCCCGTGCGAGTGGAACATGATCGTGCCCACGCTGTTCCTGCTCGACATGCGGCCGGTTCCCACCGCGATCGCCTGCATCCTGCTCGGGCTCACCCAGCTCACCAACTGGAAGTTCCTGCACCCGATGCAGGTGCGCAAGTTCCGGCCGCTCACCATCACCGTCACGGTCGTCTGGTTGGCCACCGTGCTGCTGATGACCGCCGACCTGCCGATTCACAACGCAGCCGCCAAGTTGCTGCTCGTCGCCTGCCCGTTGTACATCGTCGGGCTGGGCGTGTGGCGCACCCTCACCGGTCCGCCCGGCGGCGGCGAAGAGCCGGCGATGCCCTCCACCATGCGCCCGTGAGTCGTCCGCTCTCGCACAGCGGCGGGTGCGTCACGGATGTGCCGGGTGTTCGTGTGGGGCAGGTGCAACGCACCGGTCGCGGCTGGCGCAGTGGCACCACCGTCATCCTCCTCCCCGACGACACCGTCGCCGGCGTCGACGTTCGTGGCGGCGGGCCCGGCACCCGCGAGACCGATCTGCTGCATCCCACGGCCACCATGCAGAGCGTGCACGCCATCTGCCTCACCGGAGGCAGCGCGTATGGCTTGGCTGCCGCCGGCGGCGTGATGGCGCACCTGGAGGCGAACGGCCTGGGTTTCAAGGTGGGCCCCGGCAGCCACGAGGTGGTGCCCCTGGTACCCACGGCGGTCATCTTCGATCTGGGTCGGTCGGGCGTGTTCGCCAACCGCCCCGACGAGGGCTTCGGACAGCGAGCTGCGGCAGCCGCGTCGTCGCGGCCGGCCACGAAC
>JBAVTH010000271.1:0-3595 GCA_049696035.1 Ilumatobacteraceae bacterium | reverse complement strand
CCACGGTGGAGCCCTCCCCCACCACATCCACCAGCACGTCCACCACCTCGCTCGCCACCACGTCCACGCAGTCCGAGCCGGCGGCCTTCGTTCTCCGTAGCGACGGGTTGGGCAGCTTCGATCTCGGCAGTGATGCCGCCGACGTGATCGATGGGCTCGGCGTGCAACTCGGTGGTCCGGCCACCGACGAAACCACCGACTACCCCGCAGCCGACGGGCTGGGCCAGTACACCACTGCCGACGGTGAAACCGGCTTCGGCGCGCCGGTCGGCCGCACCGTGTGCTGGATGATGAACCTGTGCGTCCACTTCGGAGGCGCCTCGGCCGCGTCGCTGTCGTTGACCGGCTGGACGTACTCCAACGACCAGTTCGGCACCCTGCGGTCCGCCGCAGGCGTGACGATCGGTACCCGCTGGAGCGACGTACCGTCGATCCACGTGGAGCCCGGTGGGTGCTACTCGGTCGGCAGTGGCGATGTCGACGGCATCCGCGTCACACTGGAATCGTCAGGCGAACCGTTCGGCTCGTTCGACGCGGCCGGCAACTACGTGGCCACCCTGCCGGCAGCCGCCGATGTGACCGTCATCGCGATGGAGGCCGGCAGCGTGCCGGTGTTCCTCTACGGCGACTGCTGAACCACCGGGTCAGTGCGTCTCGAACATCGCAACGGTGCGCAAGCGCCGTTCGATGTGGTGCTCCAGTGATCGCGTGGCGTGTGCCGCCACTTCGTGGGTGGTGCGTGACGGCGGCATCGCCAGCGCGTCGTTCAGGCGTCCGCCGAGGATCATTCGCATCAGCGCCAGGGCGTCGTCGCTGAGCGGCGCGCCGGTGCGGCAGCTGCGGCACAGCGCCCCACCCTGATCCATGTCGAAGGCGACGAGCGGGCCCGGCTCGCCACAGCGCACGCACTCGTCCAGCTCCGGGCGCACGCCTTCCGCGGCCAGCAGCTTCCAGAAGAACGCCGGCACCACCAGCGAGCCTCCGCGTTCGCCGATGGTGCGCAGCGCACCCACCACCATCCGGTACAGCTGCGGGTTCGGCTCTCGATCGAGCGACATCTGGTCGGCGGCTTCCAACACGGCGATGCCGGAGGTGAGGTGGTCGAGGTCGACGACCATCGGCGCCAACGACTCCACGGCTTCCGCCTGGCTGACGATGTCGAGCTCGCGGCCCTGGGCGAGCAGCAGGCGCACATGGCTCATCGGTTCGAGCCGGGCGCCGAAGCGCGACATCGTCTTGCGCACGCCTTTCGCGACAGCGCGCACCTTCCCGTGGTGTTCGGTGAGCAGCACGACGATGCGATCCGCCTCACCCAGCTTGTAGGTGCGCAGCACCACCGCAGTGTCGCGGTACAGATGGCTGGCCACTGGGCGCCGCCTAGTCGATGCCGCCGAAGCGGCGATGGCGGTGAGCGTACGAACCGATGGCTTCCTCCAGGTGAGCGGCGCCGAAGCGCTGCCACGTGGTGTCGACGAAGACGAGTTCGCTGTAGGCCAGCTCCCACACCAGCGAGGGCGGCATCCGGTGCTTGGCACCGACGACGACCACCAGATCGGGGTCGGCCTGGGCAGGTGCGTTCAACGCTGCGCCGATCGCCGCCTCGGTGATGTCCGAGCCGGCAGCCACCAGACCCGCGATCGCTTGGGCGAGCCGGTGGCGACCGTCGGCCGCAGGGTCGGCGACGACCAGGCAGGCACCAACAGGAACTTCGCGCCGAGCCGGTGCAACCGCCTTGTCGGTGCTGCCGAACGGCCGGATGGTGAGCCAGGTGGCGCCGACGTGGTCGGCCACCTTGCCGAGCTCGGCGGTACGTTCGGCCCACTGCTCGTCAGCCAGCGAGGCCCACTCCGCGGCGCTGCCACCGACGACGACGATGTGCTGCA
The DNA here is from genome assembly GCA_049696035.1 of Ilumatobacteraceae bacterium. GTDB lineage: Bacteria > Actinomycetota > Acidimicrobiia > Acidimicrobiales > Ilumatobacteraceae > UBA668. The sequence goes on along the minus strand of JBAVTH010000271.1, from coordinate 1,712 downwards.
GTGACACCCCCTCGGTGGACTTGACGCTCATGGCCACCATTGTCCCACGCGGCGAGGTGATTTCGTGGCACGGCACGGTCAGCCAGATGGGTGACCGTCCTCCACTTGTCGGGGGACGACAGCGCGGCGCCTGGTCCGTACCGTCGCCCTCATGCGCAGGCGCTTCCTTCCCCTCTTGATCGTTGCACTCGCCGCCACATCGCTGGCTGCATGCAACGACAACAACGACGACACGCACACGAGCACCAGCCCCGAGACATCCGGCACCACCGGAGCTGAGGCCGACGGTGAGCCGGCGAGTTCTGCGAGCGTTCCGCCCGACACCACGCCGAGGGCCGACAGCACGTCCGCAACCGGCGACACGACAACGGTCGGCGACAACGATGACGAAGCGGTCGCAGCGAGTCGGGCACTGTTCGCCGACATCACCGCCGACCAGCCAGGTTGCACCGTGGCGGTCGCCAGGGGCGGCAAGGTGGTCTGGGCCGACGCCTTCGGTGCCGCGCAGCTCGACCCTTTGCTCCAAATGACCACCGCGACCGTGGTCGACATCGGCTCCACCTCCAAGCAGTTCACCGCAACAGCGATCGCGGTGCTGGTCGAGCGCGAGGAACTGTCGCTCGCCACACCCCTCGCGGAGATCGTGCCGGGCCTTCCCGAGTGGGCAGCCACCACCACCATCGACCAACTGGTCCACCACACGTCCGGCATCCCCGACTACATCGCCCTGCTGCTCGACGAAGGATTTGCGACCACCGACGTGACGACCGTCGACGACGCCATGCGGGTGCTGGCAGCCGCCACGGACCTCGAGTTCTCGCCAGGCAGCAAGTTCGAGTACTCCAACTCCAACTACTTCCTCCTCAGCCAGGTGGTGCAGCAGATCTCCGGCGACGACCTGGGTTCGTTCCTCCAGCGCGAGGTGTTCACCCCGCTCGCCCTCGACGCCGTGATGGACCCGACCGCAACCATCGCCGGTAAGGCGCTCTCGTACTCCGGGTCCGCCGGTGGTTGGGCCTCGGCCGACAGCCCCTGGCAACAGCTCGGCGACGGCGCGATCCAGACCACACCGACTCAGTTGGTGAAGTGGGCGACGCAGTACTGGGCGCCGACGATCGGGGGCGAGGACATCAACCGCACGAGGTTCGAAGGCGCCGTCAGCGTCGGCGGCGGGCAACGGTACGGCTTCGGCATCGCGGAGTTCGACCTGGATGGCCAACGAGTGCTGACGCACAGCGGCGGGTGGGGCGGCTTCGTGACCACCTTCGTCGTTGCCCCCGACCAACAGCTCGCCGTGGCGGGCACCTGCGCAGCAGCGGAGTCGGCGCCGACCACACCGATGGGCGACCCCGGAGTGGACATCCTTCGCATCTGGATGTGAGCAGCGCCCTCCGCGTCGGCGATGTGTGGGCCACCGACGACCGACCGCCACTATGGTTCGTCTCCGTGAGCAGCGAGACGCCTTCCAGCAGCCGGCAGGTGCACGTGGCGTGCATCATGGACGGCAACGGCCGGTGGGCGAAGCGCAAGCACCTCCCCCGCACCGAGGGCCACACAGAAGGCGAAGAGAACCTGGCCCGCCTGGTGCGCGTTGCGGTCACCCGCAACGTCGGCTGGCTCACCGTGTTCGGCTTCTCGACGGAGAACTGGGTGCGCCCGCGCACCGAGGTGCGCCACATCCTCGGCCTGCACAAGAAGCTGTTCGGGCGTGT
>JBAVTH010000270.1:0-56303 GCA_049696035.1 Ilumatobacteraceae bacterium | reverse complement strand
GGCAGCGGCCACGCCGGCGTGGGGAACGAACGTGATGTGTTCGTCGCTGAGGAACCAGGTGTCGGCGCCCTGTCCGTCGAACGTCTCCACCGTGGGGTTGCCGTGGTCCATCCCCATGGCCTTCAGCCCCACGTCGGCAACGGCGAACTTCGGCGTCGCCGAGAGCACCGTGCCGATCACGAAGCAGGCCTGTTCGAAGGGCGTTCCCATGCGGGCGTAGTACGTGTCCATCAGTGCGTAGCTGCCGGCCTGCACCTCCGTGACGCGGTCGTGGAGGTGAGCGGTGCCGGTACCGCCGGCGCTGACGATCTCGCCGCCGACGGCAGCGTGCGCTGCCAGCAGGTGATCCACCGACCGGGCCACTCGCTGCCGTTGTTCGTCGCGGTCGTCCATGACCATCAGGTGACCCTCGTAGCCCATCACGCCCCGAACCGTCATCCCGCGGCTGCGGGCGAGGTCGGCGATGCGGCCGGCGTCGTCGGGCCGGCACCCGCAACGTGGCAGGCCGACGTTGACGTCGACCAGCACGTGCTGCAAGCCTGCGTTGGCGGCGGCGTCGACCGTTTCCGCCGAGTCGACCGCGACGGTGATCATGGCGGTGGACTGGGCGACGGCGAGCGAGCGCAGCCGCGTCGGATCGAGCACTTCGTTGGCCAGCAACAGGTCGGTGCCGAGGCCGGCGGCCGCCATGCCCAGCACTTCGCGCGGTGTGGCACAGGTGAAGCCGGCGTGACCCTGGGCGTGCTGGGCGGCGGCCAGGGCAGTGCACTTGTGCGCCTTGACGTGCGGTCGCAACGCCGAGCCGGGGCGTGCCCGGGCCATCGTGGACAGGTTGTGATCGAGGACGTCGGCGTCGATCACCAGTGCGGGTGTGGGCAGGTCGTGCACGTTCACTGATGGGATCATCGCGCGCTCAGCTGCCGAGGGGCTCCAATCGGGACAGGATCAACCGGTCGAGCCCCAGCTCGACGGCCTTGTCGCGCGAGCGCTGGTCGTGCACCGCTGCCCACCCGCTGGTCTCGAACACCGCGCCGTCGGCCGCCTCGAGTGCTGCCGCGAGGTAGTCCTTCGCCCGTGGGCTGCTGAGGCGAACGTTGACCCCATCTGCATGAAGGCCGGCGACGGTGGCCAACTCGACGCTGTTCACACCGATGATGATCGGCATCGGTTCGATCGTGCGCAGCACCTCGATCTGCCGGACGACGGCGAGGTGCCGGTCGGCCAGCTCGGCGAGGATCGGAATGCCTCGGTCGTGGTGCTCGCGGGCGAATGGGGAATCGGGCGCCGCGCCGGCACCGATGCCGAGCCGGAAGCGCCCGTCGCTGATGCGGAACACGCTGGACGCAGCGGCCGCCATCACGGCCGGGTGACGGTTGGCGACGTTGACCACCAGCGTGCCGATTCCGATCGTCGTGGTGCACGCCGCCAGTGCACCTGCCAGCGTGAAGCACTCGAGCACCGCTCGGTCGCCGCCCAACACGCGCCCATCGAAGTGGTCCAGCACCCAGGTGGTGTCGTAGCCCTCGGCCTCGGCGCGCAGCACCGCATCGCGGAGTTGCGGCCACTCGTTGTGCGCGGAGCTGAGTTGGAGGTCGATGAGCATGTGGTGCGGGCGGAGGGACTTGAACCCACACTCCTTGCGGAACGGGCTCCTAAGGCCCGCGCGTCTGCCTGTTTCGCCACGCCCGCGGCGATGGTGCAGCCTACTCAACGACCTGCTGACTGCGGTTGGGTGAACCCGATCGAGGTGGCTGTGCGAACGGGCAGGTGGATGGCGCGGTTCGGGGTCCACTCTCGGGATCTCGTTCGGTGGACCACCTCGTCGCCGTCGCGACACTCGATGCGGCCTTCGACGAACGATCCGACCCGCGCCGTGATGCCCTTGGCTGCATGGGCGGCCCACAGGATGGGCGGTTCCACCGTGATCGAGGCGACGGTTCCGGGCCACTGCTGCAGGGTCAACCAGTCCATGACGTGAAGCGCGGCGTAGCGGCCGTCGAGCGCGCAGACGTCGGCCGTCTCTGCCGGGTGGACGAGGTTGCCGATTGCGAAGACACCGGGCTGCGGGGTGCGGAACGCGCCATCGGTCAGGGGGCCCTTCGTCGCCGCTGGCGTCGGCAGGCCGGCATTGCGGGCCAACTCGTGGTCGGGCACCCAGTCGCCCGTGAACACCACGGTGTCGCAGGCGAGGCGGGAACCATCGGTGAGCACGACGGCCTCGACGCGGTTCCTGCCGATGATCTCGGCGACGCCGACGTTCGTGTGGATCGGGACGCGATGACGCCCGGCGGTCGCCAGCCGCAGGACAGGGTGAGTCTGGTGGCGGGGGAGTGCCGTGACCATGGCGGCCACGTCGCATCCTGCGTGGATCAAGGTGAGCACGGCCGAGAAGCTGACGTGCTCGGCGCCGACGATGACAGCGCGTGTGCCGACACGCTGGTGATGCAATGCCGTGAACTGCTGCAGCGCGCCGGTGGTGAGCACCCCCGCCGGGCGGTCGCCGGGCACCAGCCGCGCCGCTCGCGGGCGCTCCCGCACCCCCGTGGCCAACAGCACCGCCGACGTGTGGACGGTGCTCGGACCCTGCGCACCGGTGGTGACCACCGCCCCGCCGGCGAACGCGTGCACCGTGCGGCCCACCTCGATCTCCACCCCGGAGCGTTCGGCGACGCGGGTGAGGTGAGCCGCGTAGCGTGGCCCGGTGGTGACGCGGTGCAGGTCGCGGAGGCCGTAGCCGAGGTGGTCGGTGTGGCGGGGGACGCCGCCTGCCTGCAGTTCGCGTTCGAACACGATCACCCGGCCGGCGCCGCGCCTGCGCAGCTCGATGGCTGCGCTCAGGCCCGCTGGGCCGGCACCGACGATGACCACGTCGGCAGTGCGCATGGCGGGCCCGACGGTCATGGGAGGCCCAACCACTCGCTCATCGGTCGGTCGGATGCGACCGCGGCATGGGCGCAGATCTCGGCCGAGCAGTAGAACCCCTGGCAACGCCCGGCGAGCGCTCGGGTGCGCCGCCGGAGGCCGTCGAGATCGCGCGCGGGCACCGCTGCCGCGAGCGCTGCGTCGATCTCCTCGACGGTCACCCGCTCGCAATGGCACACCACGGTGCCGCCACGTTGGTACGGCCGCTCGCCCGCCTCGCCGAGCGGCGTGAGATGGATGCCTCCGCACTCGTCGGCCGGCTTGGCCGCAGCGGCGAGGCCGATCGACCTCAGCATCGCGACCGCTTCCTCCGCCAGCGCCATCGAGGCGGTGAGGCCCGTCGACCGGATGCCGCCCAGGCAGACGTAGCGGCTGGTGGCGTCCGACAGCAGCTGGTAGTCGCTGTGCTCGGTTGCGGCGCGCAGCCCGGCGTAGACGGCGGTGACCTCCTCGTCGAGCAGCGCCGGCAGGATGCGCCGGCCCTTGCGCAGCAAGCCCTCCACGCCCGCGGCCGTGCTGGCAGTCGCTGTCTTGTCGTCGATGTCGTCGGCCGTCGGACCGAGCATGATGTTGCCGAACACCGTCGGCGCCACTAGAACCCCCTTGGTCTGCGAGGTGGGCACCGGCAGGATCGTTCGGCCGAGCAGCGGCCGGGCGAGCTTGTCGAAGACGATCAGTTCACCCCGCCGTGGCCGGACCGTGAACCCGTCGAACCCGAACGCGCGGTGCAGGGTGTCACCGTGCAGTCCGGCGGTGTTGACGACGAACCGTGCACGGACCACGCGCCCGTCGGCGGCCGACAGCGTCGTGATCTCGCGACCGACATCGCACCTCGTCACGTGGAGATCCAGGAGGATTTCGCAGCCGTTGGCCACCGCCTCGGTGGCGAAGGCGAGTGGGGTGCTCCACGGATCGATCAGGTGCTCGCCGGGCACCAGCATGCCGCCGGTGATGCCGTCGCCCAGGTGTGGCTCCAGCGTGCGCACCGCGGCGGCATCGATCACCGCCGCTGCCGAGTAGCCGTTGGCGGCGGCTTTCGCGGCGAGTGCGGGCAGGTTGGCCGCCTGTTCGTCGTCCCACGCCACCAGCACTGCACCGGTCTCCTCCACGGAGATGCCGGCGGAGGGCGCGTACGTCCGCAACAGCTCGTAGCCGCGTGCGACGAGGCGCGACTCGATCGACCCGGGGACCGCGTCGAACCCGGTGTGGAGGATCGCGGTGTTGGCCTTGCTGGTACCCGCACCGACATCGTTGCGGCCGTCCAGCAGCGCCACGTCGGTCTGCAACCGGCTCAGCTCACGTGCCACCGCGCAGCCCACCACTCCGGCGCCGACCACCACGACGTCGAAGACCCGTTCCATCAGTGGTCCATCGTTGCAGCGGCGACCGCCTGCCACGTGTGCAGCCGTTCGGCCGCTTCGTCGGCAGCGATGAGCGGCTCGACCACGGCGCTCGGTCGCCATTGTGCGGAGGACGGGCCGATGCCGGCGCCGATGGCAGCGAACTCGGCGACGCCGAGCGCCGTCGCATGCGGCGAGGGGTAGACCTCGACCGGGCACTGCAGCAGATCGGCCTGCACCTGCAACAGGGTGCCGCTGCGCGTGAGCCCGCCGTCGACGCGCAGCCGGGTGAGAGGAGCGCCCAGGTCGCGTCCGGCCGCTTGCGCCAGCAGGGCCACCTGCACGGCGATGCCGTCGATCGCGGCCCGGACGAGGTGGCCGCGCTCGGTGCCGAGCGACAGACCGGTGAAGGCGGCCTTGGCGTTCGGTTTCCAGTACGGCGCGGCCAGCCCGGCCAGCGCCGGCACGAACGTGACGCCTGCCGAATCGCCGACGGCGCTGCCAAGGCGATCGAGGTCCGCCGGTTCGCTCATGATGCCCATGTCGACCAGCCAACCGACTGCCGCTCCGACGGTGTAGACCTGGCCGTCGAGGCACCAGGTGAGCGCATCGCCGAGCCGCCAGGCAGGGCACCCGACCAGCCCGTTGGCGGATCGGGTCGGCCGGCTGCCGGTGCACGCGAGCATGAATGCGCCGGTGCCGTACGTGCACTTCGCCTCGCCGGCGGTGTGGCACGCCTCGGCGAACAGCGCCGCCTGCTGATCGACGCAGGCACCCGTCACCGCCACGTTGCCCCCGAACGCGGAGGTGGTGCCGATCGGCTGCGCGTTGCCGACGATGTCGGGCAGCGTCTCGGCGTCGAGTCCGAAGATCCCGCATGCTTCCTGGCTCCACGCTCCAGTGTCGAGGTCGACCAACAACGTGCGGCCGGCCGTCGCGACGTCCGTGACGAATGCACCGCAGAGACGATGCAGCAGCCAGGTGTCGGTGGTGGTGATCGTCAGGCGAGGGTCGACGCGATCGCGCAGCCAGGAGAGCTTGGGGGCGACGAAGTACGGATCGAGCTCCAAGCCGGTGAGCTCGGCGAGCCGCGGCCCGTGCTCGCGCAAAGCGTCGCATACGACACCGGACCGCCGGTCCTGCCACACGATGGCCGGCCCGTCACAGCGCCCGGTGGCCCGATCCCAGGCCAGCACGGTCTCACCCTGGTTGGCCAGCCCGATGGCCGCCAGGTGCGGGCTGCCCGCGGCCGCCACCGCCTGCCGGCCGGCGGCCAGCACGCTCTGCCACAGCTCCTCGGGATGCAGCTCGACCCCGCCATCGGGAGTGGCGTGCACCGCGATGGGCACCTCGGCGAGCCCGAGCACACCACCGTCACCGTCGACCACCACCGCCTTGGTGGCCGACGTCCCCTGATCGATCGCCAGCACGGCCATTCCCGAACCCTACGCGCCCTCGTCGAGGGCGGACGGCGTGGACGGGCTCACGCCGTGTTGACCGTCGGATCGTGCATGCACAGCGTGTACCACATGTTCGTGGCGTCGGCCACGGGTGGCGGGTACTTGGCGGCGCAGTACTCCTCGAGCGAGATGGGCTGGCCGGCGGCCACGGTGGTCGGCGTCGGGCCGACCGGCGCCACCGAGCTGACGGGAACGCGGTTGGTGGCTGTCGGCGTGGTCGCCGGCACGGTCGGAGGCGCCGTCGGAGGTGCTGTCGGCGGCACTGTTGGCGCCACGGTCAGCGGCGGACCCGGGGCCTTGTTGACGGTGTAGGCCTGACGCTCGCCGGCGGCGTTGAGCGTGCCATCGCTGTAGAAGGCAGCTGCGACCGGCTGCAGCTCCACGGGCACACCGTCGATCAACGCGGTGAGGGTGAACGACTGGGGACCGGTGCCGCTGCCGCATTCGGCGTAGTAGCTGACACCCACCGTGTACACGCCGTCAGGGCTCATCCCGGTGGGCCAGAAGATGTTCTCCACCGGGTTGGTCACCGCCCCCGTGCAGCCGGCGTTCGAGTCGACGTCGAGCTGACCACCCGACGACGACGACCGGATGCTGTAGTTGATCTCTTCGCCGAGCGGGTCGAGGACGGCGAGGTCGAGGTCGGCGGTGCTCGACCACCGCAGCGTGAACTGGATGTCACCGGTGCCGAGCACCGGTTCGGGCAGCGTGGTCTCGGGTGGCAGCGTTTCGGGTGGCAGCGTTTCGGGTGGCAGCGTCACGGGCGCCGGCGGCAGGCATTCCGGGGCTTCGGGGAACATGTCGCACAGCGAATCGACGTAGATCTCGCCGTCGGTGGGGATGCCGGTCGGAGACGACTTCGGCGGAGTGCGCCCGAAGTACCCGCCGTTCAGGTCGACGACCACGAAGTCGTTGATCACCACGTTGGTCACGTTGACCACCACGATCACGGTGGTCGGGTCGAAGCCGGGCCATGGGTCACCCACCCACCGTGTGCCGGCGGGTTGTGCGATCGGCGGCGACAGCGGGTTACCGCAACTGCACCGGGCACGCGGAATGCCGTACTGATCGACGAACACGGCGGTGCCCATCTGCAGGACGGTCTGCTTGGCGACGGCGCGACCGTTCTTGAAGCCGTAGTTCGTGACGCGGGTGTCGGCACGCAACACGAACGGTGTCAGCGAACGGATGTAGGTGGGTATGTCGGCAACCGCGATGCCTTGCACGCCTGCCCATGCCGCCGCCTTCTCCGGAGTGGCCGTGAGGTACGCGATCATCTGCTCTGCATCGCAGGCGGAGTTGTTGCGCGTGCCACCGTACAGACCCGGTGCTGTTGCATTGACGCTGCGGATGCCCTGGGGCGGAGCGCCTCCGTTCGTCGTGGCAGCGGTGGTGGTCGCGGTGGTCGGGGCGATGGTCGTCGGCGCGGCAGTGGCGGCGACCGTCGTCGGGGCAACCGTGGCCAAAGGCGTGGTTGCGGTGGTGGCGATGGTGGAGGTCGCCACTGCGTTGGTGGCCGGAGCGGCGATCCGCACCGGAGGCGGCGCAGTGTTGGTATCGACCGACGACGTGAACGGGTCGGTGCCGGTGGCGGTGGCAGGTTCGAGGAAGATCTCCCCAGCGGTGGTTGACGGGGAGGCCGCCTTGTCGTCCTTGCGGAGCATCACGAACAGGCCGCCGAGCAGCAGCACGACGGCTGCGCCGATCGCGATCATCGCGCCGCGCCGTTGTGCCGAGGCCTGGCCGTTCTGCACACCGACCACGGGCATCGAGGGCGGCGCACTCGTCGGTGGGGGTACCGTCGGATACGGCTGCGTGGGAGCTGCGGGAACCTCCGCCATGGGTGGTGGTGGCGGGGGAGCATCAGGATGCGGTGGTGGCAGCGACGTTCCGGCCACGGCTCCGCATGCCGGGCACTGCAGCACGCCTTCGCTCAACTGGTTCCCGCACTGATGGCAAGTCACGACGTCCACGGCGACCACCTCTGCATCCAGTGTTTCGCCCGGTCAGGCGGTCGCCAAGGGCCGATGGTCACGTCGGCACTCGAGATGACGAGCCTTCGACGGTGAGCCGGCCTTGCTCCCGGCGTCGCCTCGCCGGTCCCTAGGATTCGGCGCATGGCATTCACCGGCTTCCCCGACGAGGCGTTCTCGTTCTACGAGCGTCTCGCCGCCGACAACTCGCGCACGTTCTGGCAGGCCAACAAGGGTGTCTTCGAGGACTCAGTCCGGCAGCCGATGGTTGCGCTCACCGAAGCACTGGCCGATCACGGGCCCTTCCACATCTTCCGTCCACACCGCGATGTGCGCTTCGCCAAGGACAAGACTCCGTACAAGGACCACATGGGCGCCTACGCGGAGAGCGAGAGTGGGACGGGCTTCTACCTCCACCTCAGCGCGTCCGGCATGCTCACCGGATGCGGCTACTACGACATGGCCGCCGACCAGCTGGAGCGGTTTCGCGCTGCCGTCGACGCGCCGGCGACCGGTGGCGAGCTGGAGGCCCTGTGCGCCGAGGTCCGGCGCAAGGGCCTCCGCCTGGGGGCGATGAACGAGCTGAAGACTGCGCCCCGTGGCTACCCGAAGGATCACCCCCGCATCGAGCTGCTGCGCCGCAAGGGGCTCATCGCCTCGCAGGACTGGCCCCTGGCGAAGTGGATGCACACCAAGCAGGTGGTCGCCAGGATCCGCAGCGTGTGGACGGCGGCCGGCGAGTTGACCTGCTGGCTCGACACCCACGTCGGCCCCAGCACGCTGCCCCCCGACGACGCCTTCCGGCACTGACTTCGGGGATCAGGCGACGGGGATCCAGACGAGCGTGAGCTGGGTGACCTTCACGTCGCTCTTCTCCAGGCTGACCGGCAGGGTGGAGATGTTCTTGGCGATCGCCATCCACTTGGTGTCGATGGCGGTGACCTCCTGCGTGAGGTCGGCCTCGAGGTCTTCCAACTGCTGGTGCAGGAGCTGGATCTTGTTCTCGGCAGCGTCCAGGCGCTCTCCGGATGCGGCGGTCTGGCCGCGCTTGCCTGCAGCGCGGCCGGCCTTGCCGAACACCGACCCGAGCAGGCCTCCGCGCGACTTGCGGCCGCCCAGCAGCCCACCGAGGATCGACCCGGCGGTGGACAGCAGCTCATCGTTGCGCCGCCCCTTGCGCTCGGCCTCCAGCACGTCGGCTCGATCCTCGGCCGCCTGCAGCTGCGTCTGCAACGAGGTGACCTTCGTCTGGTACTTGTCGCGCAGCTTGGCCGTGTCCTCGTCGCCCTTGGCATCGGCCACCTGGTAGCAGCGCTGGAAGAACGCATCGGCCGTCTCGCCCGGGCGGCTGTAGAGCTTGAGCTCCTTGTTCACCTGCAGCTCGATGCCACGGCTGCGCACCAGGTAGTCGACGAGGTCGCGCTCGACGCCGGTCCAGAAGGTCTTCGACTTCAATGGGGCCTTGGTGAGCTGGTACGTGGTGTTCGGCGGCACCTCCACGCGCAGATCGCGGTCGTCGTAGTCGACGGCGATCGCGAGTGAAGGGTCGACCTGCTCGCCGAAGGGGAAGAGCACGGCCTCGTACTCCTCGTCGTGGATCAGGTCGGCCTTCTCGTCGTCGTAGCGGAGCGCGACGCGAGCGACGATCGCCGGTTCGAAGCGGGTACCGCGTGGATCGCCGCCGACTGCTGGGAGCCATGGTGCGGCGACGTCGACCCAGCGGATGGGGACCCCGGCGGCGATCTCCTGCATCAGCGGCGACTCATCGTCGGCCAAGGCGCCGGCGGGGGAGGCAGGTGCAACCGGGGCCGGAGCAGGTGCCGCGGAGGTCGTCGGCGGGTTGAACGGCGGGCCCACCGTTCGGGCGGGTGCCGCGGCGGTGGTGGCGGGAGCAGCTGGCGCTGGTGCCGAGGGCGCAGGTGCGACGGGCACGACACCCTTCTGGGTGGCCATCAGCACGGCGATCTGGTCGCGGGTGAGCGGCCCTCGCAGGTAGCTCATCGCCCAGCGTGTGGTGAACACCTCGGGCTGGTCCTTGCCGGCGCGGCGGAGCACGAACTCCCGCTTGGCCAACCCGCTGATGGTGTCGCCCACGGCGCCCACGTCGACACCGCCGGCCGCGGCGCTCATGCCGTCGAGCAGTCGCTGCTTGTCGCGGTCGGTCTGCAGGCGGCCGATCATCCAGGTGCCGGCATTGGAGAGTGCCTTGTAGTCGACGTCGACCGGGTTCTGCGTGCTGAGCACCACACCCACGCCGAAGGCGCGGGCCTGCTTCATCAAGGTCATGATCGGTTTCTTGGTGGGGGGCATCGCGGTGGGCGGCAAGTAGCCGGCCACCTCGTCCATGTACAGCAGTGCCCGCAGATCGGTGGTGCCACTCTGCTTGCGCATCCAGGTGACCAGCTTGCTGAGAACCAGCGTGGTGACGAACTGGCGCTCCTGGTCGCTGAGGTGGGCGGTGGTGACGATCGCGCAGCGCGGCCTGCCCTCCGGAGTGTGCAGCATGGACTCGATGTCGAGTGGCGGGCCGGCCATCCACGCCCCGAACGATGGCGAGGCGAGCAATCCGTTGAGCCGCATCGCGAATGCCGTGCGATCCTTCGGTGGGAAGAACTGGTCGAGCTCGAAGACGCCGAGCTTGCGGATCGGCGGATTCATGACCATGCCGACCAGAGCCGGCAGGTCGAGGCTGCGTTGCGCGTTCCACTCGTTGAGGATCAGGTTCGAGAGGAGGATGTGCTCGCGGCTGGACAGCGGGTCGGACTCGATGTCGACGAGGCTGAGCAGACCGGAGACGAAACCCTCGATCTCGTCGCCGACGATCTCCGGGTCGGCGCCGGCGCCTGGTGCCTGCAGCGAGCCGATGATGTTGAGACCGACGCCGGCGTTGGAGCCGGGCGTGTAGATCGTGAAGGTGGCCTTGTCGTGCAGTGCGCCGATGCGGTCCGGGGTGATGCCCCATCCGGCGAGGCCGTCCGTCCAGGCCTTCGCCTGTGAAGCCGCGAACTCGGGAACGGCGACGCCCGCCTTGGTGGCGTCGCCCTCGTTGACCCACGGCTCGAAGTCGGAGGGGGCAAGCGCCGGAAAGGTGAGGCACAAGTTGGTGAGGTCGCCCTTCGGGTCGATCAGCAGCGTGGGCACACCGGCCTGCAGCGCCTCCTCGATGAGCACGATGCCCAGGCCCGTCTTGCCCGATCCGGTCATGCCCACGATCACCCCGTGGGTGGTGAAGTCGCCGCTGGGGAGCAGCACGTTCTTTTCGGTGCGGGTGTGCTGCGCAGGATCGATCAACCCGCCGAGGAAGAGTTCAGCCATGCGCCGAAACTAGCGGGCGCGCAGCCCGACCGCCGCCTGCCGGTGCACTCCGTTCGCCGCGCGGGGTGGCGCGTCGGACGCGTCGACACGGCCCGGGCATGTTCCGGGCATCTTCCTGCTTCTACGACGACAGGTTTCCTTGCGATGGACTCGTCTGCAGCGCAGGGAAACCTGTCTCCGCAGCAACCGCACATGGTCACGTCCGCTGCAGTGTGAGCGGGCGACCGGCGCCGGTCAGCGCAGCGTGATGCGGTAGGCGCAACGCTGGCCGCCGTCGAGCAGGTGCTGCTCGCGGGCGACGGTGGCGTCGGGCCCCAGCACCTTCTGGAACAGGTCGAGCTCGGCGCTGCACAGGCCTGCGCACGAATCGGCAGCGCCGCGGATGGGGCAGTGGTGCTCCACCAGCGTCAGGTGGCCATCGGCCTCGACGGCCTCGGCGAGGTATCCCTCGGCGCTGCGCAGCTCGGCAATGAGGTGCACGCGATCGGCAATGCTCGCGGTGCCTTCGAGGACGCCGCGATAGTTGGCCAACTGGCGTTCCGCTCGCGTTCGAACCACCGCTGCAAGGGCCTCCTCGCCAAGGGCGCTGCGGATCGAGGCGATCAGCTCGACCGTGAGGTCGCTGTGGCGATCGGCGAACAGCGAGCTGGCCGATTCGGCCAGGCGCCAGTGCACCGGCGGCCGGCCGCGACCGCTGCTAGGGGCGACGACGCGCTCGACCAGTTCGGCACCCTCCAGCGCCTCCAGGTGCTGGCGGATGGCCGTGTCGGTGAGCCCGAACTCGGCAGCCAGCTCCGGTGCCGTGGCGGTGTCGGCGCGCTTCAGGCGCTCGATGATCCGGCGCTTGGCACCGGACAGATCGCTGGCGACGTCGGACATGCGGGCAGCCTACAGAGGTATGCCGGGCGAGCTTCGGGCAAGCGGTCTGCGCGAAACGCCGCTGCGTTTGACAAAATGTTCAACATGACCGTTCCTGCCGGCACCGATCCCATCGCTCACGCACTCGAGAACCAGTTCGGCCTCGCTGATCGCGTGGTCGACGAGGCAGCGCTGGCCAACAGCGCGGCGCGCTTCAAGGAACGCGGGATCACCCTGCCGACCTTCGCTCAGTTGGCTCATCCGTCGTCGTTCGACGCGTCCGTCGTCGGCGACGCCGACAAGAACGGGCCGGACGCGCGCAACCTGTGGCGCGTGCACTGGTACAACGATCTGAAGGGCAATCGCGTCGACGTGCCCGATCACGTCGTGCTGCCGTCCTCGCTCACCGGCGTCGAGAGCCCGATCATCGTCGTCTTCGGCGACCGCTTCCCGATGATCACCGCGCACAAGGTGCTGGCGGCATATGCCTGCCTCGCGCCGCGCGTCGTCACCGGCCAGTTCGACCCCACCCACCACCGCGCCATCTGGCCGTCCACCGGCAACTACGCGCGTGGTGGTATCGCCATCTCGCGCATCATGGCCTCGCGCGGCGTCGCCATCCTGCCCGCCGGCATGAGTCAGGAGCGCTTCGACTGGCTCGACAAGTGGTGCGAGAACCCGAAGGAAGACGTCATCCGCACGGTCGGCACGGAGAGCAACGTCAAGGAGATCTACGACGCCTGCAACGAACTGGCCAAGGATCCGGGCAACTTCGTGCTGAACCAGTTCTGCGAGTTCGGCAACCACCTCGGTCACTTCGAGGTCACGGGCCGGGCGTTGGGGCATGCGTTCGACACCGTGCGCGCCGCGTCGGGTCGCGATCTGCGGCTGGCCGCCTTCACCAGTGCCACCGGTTCTGCGGGAACCATCGCTGCCGGCGACCGGCTCAAGCACGAGTACGGCACGAAGATCGTCGCCGTCGAGGCGCTGGAATGCCCGACGATGCTGGAGAACGGCTTCGGCGAGCACAACATCCAAGGCATCGGCGACAAGCACATCCCGCTCATCCACAACGTGATGAACACCGATCTGGTCGTGGCGATCAGCGACCAGGCCACCGATCAGCTCTACGCCATGTTCAACAGCGAGGACGGCCTCGGCTACCTCGCCGATCGGCGCCACGTGCCCCGCCAGATCCTCGACAGCTTGCAGCACTTCGGCCTGTCGTCGATCTGCAACGTGCTTGCTGCCATCAGCACGGCAAAGGTGCTCGGCCTCGGCGCCGACGATGCCATCGTCACGGTGGCCACCGACGGTGCCTCGCTGTACCCCAGCGAGTACACGAAGATCACGAGCCGCGACTTCGGTGGCGGGTTCACCGACCTCGATGCCGCGCAGGTCTGGGGCGAGCATCTCGCCAACGTGCCGACGGCGCACACGATGGAGCTCACCGAACGCGAGCGCAACCGCATCTTCAACCTCGGCTACTACACGTGGGTCGAGCAGCAGGGCACGCCGTTCGAGCTGTTCGAAGCTCGCCGGCATCAGTCGTTCTGGCAGGGCCTGCGCCGCCTGCTGCCGGTGTGGGACGACATGATCACCGAGTTCAACGCTCGCGTCGAGGCCGGCTGAGATTGGCGATGAACCGGCCTCTCGCCGCGGGGTGGCAGTGCTTCGTGTGCGGCGCAACGGTCGACATCGCGACGCCGTTCACGTGGCGGTGCCCGAACGCCACCGTCGCGGACCGTCATCATGCGTTGCAGCTGGTGCAGGGCCACGCACCACTTCGTTCGAGCGGTGACTCGAACCCGTTCCTCGCGTTCCGTCGGTACCTCGCGTGGGACAGCTTCGCCGGTGCGCACGGGCTGACCGACGCCGCCCGACAGGCGATGGTCGGCGAGCTCGACGCGCTGGTGGCCGCCGTTGCCGGCACCGGGTTCGTGGTGACGCCCTTCGGCCGCTCCGACAGCCTTTCCACAGCGCTCGGGTTCGGGCAGGACGGCGGAGTGTGGGTGAAGGACGAGACGCACAACGTCGGCGGCAGTCACAAGGCCCGTCACCTCTTCACCATCCTGCTGCACCTGCGGGCGGCCGAGCAGCTGGGCCTTGCCCAGTGGTCGTCGAGACCGCCTCTGGCAATCGCGTCGTGCGGCAACGCGGCGCTTGCCGCGGCAACGTTGGCAGCCGCCGTGTCGTGGCCGATCCGGGTGTTCGTGCCGTCCTCGGCGAACGCTCACGTGACGAAGCGACTCGCCGAGTTGGGAGCCACGGTCGTCACCTGCCCGCGGCTCCCCAGCGATCCTCCCGGCGATCCGTGCGTGCACCGCTTCCGTGAGGCAGTAGCCGAAGGGGCGGTGCCGTTCAGCGTGCAGGGCCCGGAGAACGCCTGGTGCCTCGACGGCGGCCGCACGATCGGGTGGGAGATGGCTCAGCACATCGACGACCGGGCCGCCGACCTTTCGTCCGGCGCCGCTGCCTTCGACCGGCTGTTCGTGCAGGTGGGTGGAGGAGCATTCGCCGCTTCGGTGGCTGGCGGCTACCGAATGGGCGGGGCGACCCCCGCACTGCACGCGGTGCAGACGGAGGCGTGCGCGCCGCTGTCGCGAGCGTGGGATCGGGCCCTCGCCCTCGGAGGAACGCAGCAGGCGGGTGCGCATTGGGCGGAGTGCATGTGGCCGTGGGAGCACGTCGGCGAGTCCGCCGCAGACGGCATCCTCGACGACGAGACCTACGATTGGCTGCCGGTGCTCGACGCGATGGCGGCCGGCAACGGCTCGCCGGTGGTCGTCGGTGAGGCGGACGTGCTGGCTGCGAACGAGCTCGGGTGCCGCACCACGGGCATCGACGCCAGCCACACGGGCACGGCCGGATTGGCGGGGTTGCTCGCGATGCGCGACCGGATATCGCCCGACGAACGGGTCGCGGTGGTCTTCAGCGGCATCCGTCGCTGATCGCGCCCTGCCACAATCGCATGGTGACCCGACCCCGACCCAACGTCCTCGTGATCATGTACGACCAGATCAACCCGGCAGCGCTCGGCTGCTATGGGAACCCGGCCGTCAAGTCGCCGCACATCGACCGACTGGCGGCTGAGGGCGTCGTGTTCGACGCGGCCTACACCAACAGCCCGCTGTGCACTCCTGCCCGCTACTGCATGATGACCGGCCAGCTGCCCTCTGCGACTCGCGGGTACGACAACGCGGCCTACCTGGCCAGCACCATTCCGACGTTCGCCCACTACGCCCGCACAGCCGGTTACCGCACCGTGCTCTCCGGGAAGATGCACTTCGTCGGTCCCGACCAGCTGCACGGTTTCGAGGAGCGGCGCACCACCGACATCTACCCGGCCGACTTCGGCTGGACGCCCGACTGGCGGGCGCCGGACGAGCGCATCGACTGGTGGTACCACAACATGGACAGCGTCACCGGCGCCGGTGTGGCCGAGGTGACCAACCAGTTGCTGTTCGACGACGAGGTCGGTCATCACGCGGTCCGAGCGTTGCACGACGTCGCCCGTGCGGGCGACGGGCGGCCATGGATGGTGGTGGCCAGCTTCACCCATCCTCACGATCCCTACGTGACGCGCCAGCAGTACTGGGATCGCTACGAAGGTGTCGACATCCCCATGCCGGTCGTGAGCGCCAGCGAGGTCGACGACGACCCTCACAGCCGTCGCCTGCGCGACGCGTGCGCGATGGAGCGCACGACGATCACCGACGACGACGTCCGCAGCGCTCGCCGTGCCTACTACGGCAACATCTCCTACGTCGACGACTGGACCGGCAGGCTCGTCGCGACCGTGGAGGCACTGGGTGTCGGCGACGACACCGTCACCGTGCTGGTGGCCGACCATGGCGACATGCTCGGAGAACGTGGCCTCTGGTACAAGATGAACTTCTTCGAGGGCTCTGCCCGGGTTCCGCTGGTCGTACATGCGCCGGCACGGTTCGGCGCCCATCGTGTGGCCACACCGGTTTCGTTGGTGGACGTGCTGCCGACGATAATGGAGTTCGCCGGTGTTGCTGCCGACGAGGTCGTCGAGCCGATTGCCGGGGCCTCGTTGCTGCCTCTGTGCGCGGGGTCCGACGAGGATCGGACGGTCGTGGGTGAGTACATGGCCGAGGGCTCGTGTGCGCCGATCATCATGATCCGTCGCGGCGACCTCAAGTTCGTGCACTGCCGTGCTGATCCGGACCAGCTCTACGACCTCGCAGTCGACCCTCACGAACGTGTGAACCTGGCGACGCTCCCGGCGCATGCCGAGGTGGTGGCCGGTTTGCGGGCGGAGGTCGCCCGGCGATGGGACCTCGACCGGCTCGGTGGCGAGGTGCTTGCCGACCAGGCCCGCCGCCGCCTGGTCGCGAGCGCGCTGCGAACCGGCAGCTTCACACCGTGGGACTACACGCCACCGCGCGATGCCCGCGGTGAGTACATGCGCAACCACCTCGACCTCAACGACGTCGAGCGTGGCGCTCGTTGGCCCCGCTGATCAGACTTCGTGCAGGCGACCGTCGGCGACGTCGTAGACGAAGCCACGGATGTGGTCCTTGAAGGGTACGAACGGGCTGTGCTGCAGGCGGTTGATGCTCTGGCGCGTGTCGGTGTACGGATCGGTGAAGCACTCGAGCGCCCACCACGGCTTGATGCCGACCTCGGCCTCGATCTCGGCCTTGAACGCATCTTCCGTGATGGTCTGCAGCCCGCAGTTGGTGTGGTGCACGAGGATGATCTCACGCGTGCCCAACAGCCGCTGGGACAGCACCAGCGACCGGATCACGTCGTCGGTGACCACACCGCCGGCGTTGCGGATGACGTGGGCGTCGCCGTGGGCCAGGCCGAGCATCTGGAAGATGTCCATGCGGCTGTCCATGCACGCCACGATGGCGACGTGGCGTTTCGGGCGCAGCGACAGATCGCCGTCGGCGAACTCCGTCACGTATCGCTCGTTGTTCGCCAACAGCTCGTCGGCGTTGGGTCGGAACTGTTCGTCGGTCATGCGGGCCGCCTCACGGGGTCGTCGGGCGACTCGGACGGTAGCGTTGCGGCCATGACCGACACCACTCGTCCCATGGGTCTCGACGGCGGCATGGATCCGCGCCTCGACGTGTTCAACCGTCTGCTGAAGAACCGGGTGGTCATGCTCGGCACCGATGTCAACGACGACATCGCCAACCAGATCTGCGCTCAGCTGCTGTACCTCGAGGGTGAAGATCCCAGTTCCGACATCTGGCTCTACATCAACAGCCCTGGTGGATCGGTCACGGCGGGCATGGCCATCTACGACACGATGCAGTTCGTCGCCTGCGAAGTCGCCACCGTCTGCATGGGCATGGCCGCCAGCATGGGCCAGTTCCTGCTCACTGCCGGCGCCGCCGGCAAGCGGTTCACCCTGCCCAACGCGCGCATCATGATGCACCAGCCGCTCGCCGGGCTTCGCGGCCAGGCCACCGACATCGCCATCCAGGCCGAGCAGCTGGCCTACACCAAGCGGCGCATGGCCGAGCTGATCTCGCATCACTCCGGCCAGCCGTTGGAGAAGATCCAGGCAGACAGCGAACGCGACCGCTGGTTCACCGCCGAAGAAGCCAAGGCCTACGGTCTGGTCGACAAGGTCATCGTCCGCCGCGGCGAGATTCTCTGACGCGAGCGTCGCTCAACCCGTCGACGTGACGGCTGTCGTCTCGGTGCCGGTGCCGGTGCCGGTGCCGAGCGTCGTCGTCGTCGGCTCGGCAACCACCGGAGCGACATTGCCGATGACGGCACCGCAGCGCTGCTGCGTGTAGGTGATCACCCTGTTGGCCGCCGGCTCGCTGGCCCGTGCCGTGTCGGCGACCTTCTGCATCGAGGCGGTGTCGCTCGGGTCGACGGTGATGGCGGTCTCGAGGTTGGCCACCATGGTGTCCCACTCCGATTCGATGGCCAGCGGCGCCGAGTCGGCGACTGCCCGCCATGCGCGGACCACCCTGTCGACGTCGGAGCCTTGCACGATGCTCGGCGAGTTCAGGTCACTCAGGTGGTTCCCCACCTGGGTGCAGTAGTTCGCCTCGCTGCGCTGATCGGCATCGTTGCCGCAGCCGGCGAGGCCGATCGGTAGCGAGGCCACCACCAACGCGAGCGCACGTGCCGCCGAACTGTTCATCCTCTGAGTCTCTCAGGAGAACCGCCTCGCGGTGCTGTCACGCGTGAACAAGCGTGCGCCGCACGCGAGTTGTCATCCCGACGGCGCCCGATATGGTGCGACTCGTTGCCGTCGGGGAACCGGTTGTCGATCCCTCCCTCGTTCGTTGGCCCTCGCGCACTCGCGAGAAGGGCCACCAAGTCCGTCGGAGGAGGCGCGCATGCTCGCCGCTGTTCGCTCTGCCACGGTGTTCGGCGTCGAAGGTCGCCCGGTCACCGTCGAAGTTCACGTGTCCACAGGGTTGCCCGCGTTCCAGATCGTCGGCCTGCCCGACGAAGCCTGCCGCGAGTCGCGCGACCGTGTGCGCGCAGCCGTGCTGTCCAGCGGGTTGGTGTGGCCGTCGTGCCGTGTCACCGTCAACTTGGCACCGTCCAGCCAGCGCAAGGGCGGCTCGGGGCTCGACCTGCCCATCGCCATCGGGTTCCTGGCCGCACATGGTCAGGTGCCCGTCGCCCAGCTCGAAGGGCTCGGGTTCGTCGGTGAGCTGGGGCTCGACGGCAGCATGCGACAGGTCTCCGGGGTGGCGCCGATGGTGGCCGCGATGGGCGACGTGCGCCCGGTCGTGCCACTCGCCAACTTCCGCGAGGCACAAGGCGTTGCCGGCGATGGTGTGCGGGTGGCCCACACCCTGCGAGAGGTGGTCGACGCGCTCAACGGCGAGGCCCCGTGGCCGCAACCACCCGAGGAGGAGTACGTCGACGACGAACCGCCGCCACCCGATCTCGCCGACGTGCGCGGCCAGCTGATCGCCCGCATGGGTCTGGAAGTTGCCGCTGCCGGTGGGCACCACATGCTGCTGGTGGGTCCGCCGGGCTCCGGCAAGACGATGCTGGCGCAACGCATCCCCGGTCTCTTGCCGCCACTCGAGCCAGACGTCTCGTTGCAGGCCACCATGGTGCACTCGGCTGCCGGTGTCCGGCTTCCTGCTGGCGGGTTGGTGCGCAGGGCGCCGTTCCGTGCGCCCCATCACAGCAGCTCGATGGTGTCGCTGGTCGGTGGTGGCAGCACCAGCCTGCGGCCGGGCGAGATCAGCCTCAGTCATGGCGGGGTCCTGTTCCTGGACGAGCTGGGGGAGTTCGCCCCCACCGTGCTCGACGGATTGCGGCAGCCGCTGGAGGAAGGCGTCATCCGGCTGGCGCGAGCTCGGGCGTCGGCGGCCCTGCCGGCCAGGTTCCTCCTCGTGGCGGCCACCAATCCATGCCCGTGCGGTGGAGGCGCCCCCGGCGTCTGCGAGTGCGATGAAGCAGCCCGGTTGCGATACCTCCGGCGTCTCTCGGGGCCCCTCCTCGATCGCTTCGACCTGCGCGTCGGCGTCACCAGGCCAGAGGTCGACGATCTGCTGGCCAGTGGTGGCGGTGAACCGACGGCGGTGGTCGCGGCGCGAGTGGCGGCAGCGAGGAAGCGGGCGGTGGATCGCATCGGAATGGTCAACGCCAACATCCCGCCGGCCCTCCTCGACTCGCTGGCGCCGTTGCACCCCCTGGCGCGCGTGCGGCTCCGCGATCAGCTGGAGCGCGATCAGCTCACGGGGCGCGGCTATCACCGCATTCGCCGCGTGGCCCGCACGATCGCCGACCTGCGCGGCGGCGACGAGACGGTGCTCGAGGACGATGTCGTCCTGGCGCTGGGCATGCGCGTGCGGCTCAGCGTGTCGTCGCGCGAGCGTGCCGCATGAGTGGGGGTGATGCCCGCGTCAGCGCCGCCGGCAGTCGGGTAGTGCCGCCCGAGGCCTATGTCGCGTCGCTCGCAGGGTTTCGCAACATGAACGTGCACCGATTGAGCGCGCTGCTGCGCCACCGCGACCCGGAGGAGGCGTGGCGGGTGGTGCTGGGCGAACGCCCCGCCAGCGGGCTCATCGGTCGGGTGCTGGCAGACAACGCAGTGCGTGCAACGTGGCGCCGCTGCGCCGTCGAACGGCCGCCGGAGGAGATCTGGGAACGATGCCGAGCACTGGGCGTCGACGTGCTCCCGTACGGCCATGCGCGCTACCCGGCGGGTCTGCTCGACGATCCCTTCCCGCCGCCGGTGCTGTTCTGCCGTGGAGACCTCGGCCTGCTGGCGGGTCGACGAGTGGCGGTCGTCGGCACACGCAACGCGACGGCCAACGGCCGCGAGGCGGCCCGCACCATCGGGCTCGGCCTGGCTGCCGCAGGTGTGCACGTGATCTCCGGTCTGGCAAGAGGCGTCGATGGCCATGCGCATCGGGGAGCGCTGGCCGCGGAAGGGCAGGGCCGGCCGATCGGCGTGGTCGCATCGGGGTTGGATGTCGTGTACCCGAGGGAACACCGCGACCTGTGGGAGGCCACCGGCAACTGCGGGTTGTTGCTCACCGAAGCCCCACCGGGGGTGCCGCCCGAACCGCACCGGTTTCCGCTGCGCAACCGAATCGTCGCCGCACTCTCGGAATTGGTGGTGGTGGTGGAGTCGCGCGAGCGAGGAGGCTCGCTGATCACCGCCGCACAGGCCGTCGAGCGCGACGTGCCGGTGATGGCCGTGCCCGGGCCGATGGGCAGAAGGGCAGCTGCCGGCACCAACGGGCTGCTGCGCGACGGAGCGATCCCGCTCACGTCCATCGAGGACGTGCTCACCGCCTTGTCCTTCCAGCACGGCAGGTCGGCGGTCGTGGCGGCCGACCTGCGAGCCCTGCCGCGAGGAGACGACATCGCCGTCTATCGAGTGCTGCAGTCCGACCCGCGCACGATCGACGGGGTGGCGCTGGCACTGGGTCTGAGCCTGGTCGACGCGGCGATGGGGCTGGCTCGATTGGAGGCCGCCGGGTGGGTCGCACAGGCCGATGGGTGGTTCGAGTGCGTGGGTTCCCCGTTGCGATGACCAATACCGAATACCCTGTCCAACGATGCCTGTTCGCGCGCTCCCTTCGACGACCCTCGTGGTCACGACTCCTGACGTCGTGGCGGCCTGGCATCTCGACGAGTTCACCGCATCGCTCACCAGTAGCGCCGCCAACACGGTTGCTGCGTATCGCAGCGACCTCGAGGGCTTCATCGCGTGGGCTGCTCGCGCTGAGGTCGTGGCTCCCTCGGCTGTCGATCGCATCCTGCTGCGGCGCTACGTCGCGTCGCTGGCGACGAGGCAGTTCGCCAAGCGCTCGATTGCACGCAAGGTGTCGTCGCTGCGCCGGTACTTCTCGTTCCTGCGCCGCACGGGTGTCCTCGTGGCCGATCCGAGCACTGCGTTGCGCTCGCCGGCGGGTGACGGACGGCTGCCACGCGTGCTCGATCACGGCGATGTCGCCGTCCTGCTCGACGGCGCCACCCCCGACGACGAGCCGCGCTGGCGTCGCCTCCGCGACGATGCCGTGCTGGAAGTCCTCTACGGCAGTGGGGTGCGTGTGGGCGAGCTCTGCGGGCTGGATCTCGACGCGCTCGATCTTGCCGGTGGCGCCGTGTCGGTGTGGGGCAAGGGCGCCAAGCAGCGTCGCGTTCCTCTCAGCGAACCGGCCGTCGCGGCGCTGCGTGCCTGGCTGGCCATCCGTCACGAGGTGGTGGCGGGCTCTGTGGGCGCAGCGCTCTTCGGCAACGAACGCGGCGCCAGGTTGTCGCCACGCGACGTGCGGCGCATCGTCGACCGTCGATCCCCCCGACCCACCCACCCACACGCCTTGCGCCACAGCTTCGCCACCCACCTGTTGGATGGCGGTGCCGATCTGCGCGCTGTGCAGGAACTGCTCGGTCACGCCGATGTGGCAACCACGCAGCGGTACACACACGTCAGCAACCACCGGCTGCGCGAGGCCTACGCAGAGGCGCACCCCCGAGCATGAGACGCGAACTCGACCTGGAAGACTGCTGGAACCGCTGGTTCGATCGACGCGATCCCATCGCCCGCGACCGCATCATCGTGCACTACTCGCCGCTGGTGAAGTTCGTGGCCGGCCGCGTCGGTGCCGGCCTGCCCAACAGCGTCGACGCCGGCGATCTGGTGAGTGCAGGTGTGTTCGGCCTGATCGACGCGGTCGAGCGGTTCGATCCAGCTCGCGGTGTCAAGTTCGAGACCTTCGCCGTGCCGCGCATCCGAGGCGCAGTGTTCGACGGTCTGCGTTCACTCGACTGGGTGCCACGGTCCGTTCGCAGCCGTGCCCGCGAAGTGGAGACCGCCTTTCAAGACCTCGAGGGCCGGTTGGGTCGCGCTCCCACCGACGAGGAGCTGGCCGTTCACCTCAAGATCTCCGCCACCGAGTTCCAGAAGTGGCTGGCGGCGATCGCCTCGACCACGGTCGGTCCACTCGACAGGGCGCTGGTGGCCGGGGCCGAACCGCGTGCGCTCACCGGCGACGTGCCGGACTCGCCGGCGATGATGGTGGAGGAGGGCGAGGTCAAGCGGCTGGTCCGCGTCGAGCTGCGTCGCCTGCCCGAGCGCGAGAAGCTCGTGCTGTCGCTGTACTACGACGAGGGGCTGACGCTCGCCGAGATCGGTTCCATCCTCGGGGTGACCGAGAGCCGCGTCTCGCAGATCCACACCAAGGCGGTGCTGCACCTCAGGGCGCGCCTCGCCGCCACCGGCGTCGCCTGACCTCGACCGGTCCTTGGGCGACCGGCCCGGTCGCAGAGTCGCCGAGGCGGCGATGATCGCCGCGCTTGCCGTCGTGGTCGCCCTGCTCGCCCCGGCGTGCTACCCGCCTCCCGTCGCAGCCTCGGTCTCCGTCCCCTACGTCCAGCCGGCGTGCGCGTACTGCGCCGGGCACCGCGGGTTGGAGTACGAGCTGGCGACGGGCAGTCCGGTTCGCGCCGTGGCCTCGGGAACCGTCACCTTCGCGGGTGTCGTGGCCGGCACCCGATACCTCGTGGTGCTGCAGCCCGATGGGTTGCGTGCGACCTACGGGATGTTGGGCGCGACGTCGCTGACCAGGGGCGATGTGGTCGAACAAGGTCAGGTGGTGGGGCACAGCACCGTCCGGCTGTACTTCGGGTTGCGCAACGCCGCCGACGAGCCGGTCGATCCCACACCGTTGCTGGGCCGGCTTGCCGGCCGGCCGCGACTGGTGCCCACCGATGGCAGTGCTGCTCGGCCGGCCGGTGCTCCACGGTTGGTCTGCGCCGGCGTCGTTTCGGCCCGATTCGTCGGCGCGAGGCGGGAATCCGGCCGATAGCCTTCCCAGGCGGTTCGCCACCCGGCGAGCCAGCTCACTCGCATGTCCCCTCCCTGCGGTCGCTTCGGCGCCTGGGGCCGTGCGCCGCCAACCGCAGGAGAGGAGCAGATCACCATGGCTGTCGTCACGATGCGCCAAATGCTGGAAGCCGGCGTCCACTTCGGACACCAGACCCGTCGCTGGAACCCGAAGATGAAGCGGTTCATCTTCGGTGAGCGCAACGGCATCTACATCATCGACCTCGATCAGACGATGCAGCGCGTCGAGGCCGCTTACAACTTCGTTCGCGACCTGTCCGCCAAGGGCGGCACGGTCCTCTTCATCGGCACCAAGAAGCAGGCGCAGGATCCCGTGCGCAGCTACGCCGAGAAGAGCGGCATGCACTACATCAACGAGCGCTGGCTCGGTGGAATGCTCACCAACTTCGAGACCATCTCCAAGCGCGTCGCCAAGATGCAGGAGTACGAGCGCATGCGCGCCGCCGGCGAGTTCGAGGCGATGCCGAAGAAGGAAGCCCTCCTGCTCACCCGCGAGCTCGAGAAGCTGCAGAAGAACCTCGGTGGCATCCGTGGCATGAACAAGCGCCCCGATGTGATCTTCATCCTCGACACCAAGAAGGAACACATCGCGGTCACCGAGGCCAACAAGCTGAAGATCCCCGTCGTCGCCGTCGTCGACACCAACGTCGATCCCGACGTCATCCAGTACCCGATCCCGGGCAACGACGACGCCATCCGCGCCAACGCGCTCATGTGCCATGTGATCTGCGAGGCCGTGCTGGAAGGCCGCTACATCGCCAACAAGCGCAATCCGCAGGTGGTGCCCACCAAGCGCAGCGCCGAGGACGAAGCAGCGTTCGCCGATGCTCAGGCCGATGCCCGCCGCCAGGCCGCTGCCGCCCAGGCCGAGCGCGATGCACGCGTCGCCGCGTCGGCCGCCGCTCCAGCCGACGAAGTCGCCGAGGCCGCCGAGGTCGCCGAGGTCGCCGAGGTCGCCGAAGTCGCCGAAGTCGCGACGTTTGCCGCCATCGCGGAAGGCCCGCACGGCGCTGGTTCCGCTGCGCCCACGGCCGATGGCAGCGCCCCCGACGGCTACACCATCAAGGGCAACGCCGATTCGATGCTGTTCCACACCACCGAGTCGCCGTACTACGGCCGCACGATCGCCGAGGTGTGGTTCGACACCGAGGAGAACGCCACGGCCGCCGGCTTCAAGAAGTGGGAACCGAAGACCGCAACCGAAACTCCCGAAGCAGAGGGCTGATCAAGAATGGCATTTACCGCCAAGGACGTACAGGCGCTGCGCCAGGCCACCGGCGCCGGCATGATGGATGCCAAGAAGGCCCTCGAGGCCAACGACGGCGATGCCGAGGCAGCCAAGCAGTGGCTGCGTGAGAAGGGTCTCGCCGCCAGCGCCAAGCGCGACGACCGCGAGAACACCCAGGGCCTCGTCGCCCTGCTCATCGAGGGCAACGTCGGCGCGATCGTGAAGCTGAAGTCGGAGACCGACTTCGTTGCCGCCAGCGACCTGTTCAAGGCCGAAGCCGCAGCCCTCGTGGCCCTCGTGGTGGAGAAGGGCGAGGCTGCCGTGGCCGAGCGCTCGTCCATCCTCGACGACCTGAAGATCACGCTCAAGGAGAAGATCGAGCTCGGCGAAGTCGTTCGCATCGAGGCCGCTCCGGGCAACGTCATCGACAGCTACCTGCACATGCAGGGTGGTCGCGGCGTCAACGCGGTGCTGGTCGAGATGGCCGGCGCCACTCAGGAGCTCGCCCACGACGTGGCCGTGCACATCGGCTTCGCCCGTCCGAAGTACCTCAGCAAGGCCGACGTGCCCGCCGACGTGGTGGAGCACGAGCGGGCCACGCTGGAGACGCTCAGCCGCAACGAGGGCAAACCGGAAGCCGCGCTGCCCAAGATCGTGGAGGGTCGAGTGCAGGGCTTCTTCAAGGACGTGGCGTTGCTCGAGCAGCCTTACGCGAAGGACGACAGCAAGTCCATCTCCCAGTTCATCGGCTCGGCCACCATCGTGCGCTACGCACAGGTCGAGATCGGCTGAACCCCAACATGAAGGGCCGCTCATGACCTCTCCCCGCTGGAAGCGCATCGTCTTCAAGCCATCGGGAGAGGCGTTGGCCGGCCCCTCGGGCCAGGGCCTCGACGGCGACACCCTCGACCTCACCGCTCGCGAGATCATCGCGGTGCGGGAGATGGGCGTCGACGTGGTGGTCGTCGTCGGTGGAGGGAACTTCTGGCGTGGCCGCCAGGGTGCCATGACCGGGATGGATGCCACCCAGAGCGACCACATCGGCATGCTCGGCACCGTGATGAACGCACTGGCCCTGCAGGACTCGCTGGAGCGCGCCGGTCAGCCCACTCGCGTGCAGAGCGCCATCGAGATGCCCCGCATCGCCGAGCCCTACATCCGGCGCCGGGCGATGCGGCACCTGGAGAAGGGTCGAGTCGTCATCTTCGCGGCCGGCACCGGCAACCCCTACTTCACCACCGACACCGCCGCCGCCCTGCGCGCGGCCGAGATCGATGCCGACGCGCTGCTGAAGGGCACTCACTCGGGAGTCGATGGTGTGTACGACGCCGATCCTCGCACCGTGCCGACCGCCAAGAAGTATGAAGAGGTCAGCTACATCGAGGTCATGACCAAGGATCTGAAGGTGATGGACGCGACCGCAATTGCGTTCTGCCGAGACAACAAGATCCCCATCGTGGTGTTCGACATGTCGTCCCCCGGTGCGTTGCAGGCGATCCTGCGCGGTGATTCGGTCGGCACGATCGTGCACGATCGCCCGCTCTGAGCGCCTCGTGCGCCGCCGGCGGGCCGTCGAGGAGAGCGGCGAAGTGCCACATGTCCTGCGAGGCCGCTCCGAGATCAGTACGCTGGCGACGTGACTGAAGCAACGATCCTCGACGCGCTCGAGAAGATGGAAAAGGCCGTCGAGCACGTGCAGGTGCAGTTCACGACTGTGCGCACCGGCCGAGCAACGCCGGCGCTGGTGGAACGACTGCTCGTCGAGTACTACGGTTCGACGGTGCCGCTGCAGCAGTTGGCCGGCTTCCAGGTGCCCGAGGCCCGGCAGCTGCTGATCAAGCCGCACGATCGGGCCACCTTGGCGGCGATCGAGAAGGCCATCCGCGACAGCGATCTCGGGGTGAACCCGAGCAACGACGGTGTGGTCATCCGCATCAACTTCCCGGCGCTCACCGAGGAGCGTCGCAAGGAGTACGTGAAGATCGTCAAGCACATGGCCGAGGAAGGTCGTGTCTCCGTCCGCA
Organism: Ilumatobacteraceae bacterium; assembly: GCA_049696035.1. Classification (GTDB taxonomy): domain Bacteria; phylum Actinomycetota; class Acidimicrobiia; order Acidimicrobiales; family Ilumatobacteraceae; genus UBA668. The sequence goes on along the minus strand of JBAVTH010000270.1, from coordinate 29,857 downwards.
GCATTCGCCGCGATGCACGTAAGCACCTCGAGGCAGCGGAGAAGTCCAGTGAGATCTCCGCCGACGAGCTCGAGCGCGCGGAGAAGGAAATGGAAAAGATCACACACGACCACGTCGAACTGATCGACAAGGCCCTCGGGCGCAAAGAGCAAGAACTGCTCGAAGTCTGATGGGGTGCAATCGAGGGAGGGTTTCGGTATGACTGACGATTCTTGGCGCAGGCGGCACGACGAAGAGAACGACTTCGGCCCGCCGTTGTTCGGCGACGACACATCCGGCACGTCCGAGTCGGGGAGCATCTCCTTCGGCGAGTCCGACACCGGTCCGCTGCCGCATTGGACGCAACCGCCCACGGGCGAGATCCCGCGGGTGCTGGCGCCCGGCGCGGCCAGCGAGTCGACGGAAGACCTCGATGTGTGGTCGTCGTTCTCGGGTCAGGCGCCCAGTTGGCGTGACGGAGCCGGCTCGGATCCTTCCGGCGGTCTCGACGACATCACCGGTCTTTCGCCGGTGTTCGAACAGCCCGACGAGGACGCCTTCGAGGATGCGGCTCCGACCGTGCGCGATGAGTCGATCCCGATTCGACGCGAGCAGGGCCGGATCACGATCGGCACCGACCCCACCGACGGGGCAGCGTCTCGCCCCACGTCCACGGGGCGCCGCCCGCGCCCAGGCGACGCCACCGCCCGGGGTCGCAGCGGCGCTCGCCCGGCCACAGCCGGCCGTCAGACTGCCGGCAAGACAGCCACCGGCACCGGCGGCCGCGACATGCCCACTGCGATCGCGGTCGGCCTCGGTATTGCTGCCATCTTCATCGGCGCCATCAAGTACAAGCCGTGGGCCGTTGCGGTGATGGTGGTGCTGGTGCTCGGCCTTGCCGCAGTGGAGTACTTCGATCGAGTGCGCGAGAAGGGCTACCAGCCGGCGTTCGTACCCGGCATCGTCGCCTGCGTGGCGGCACCCGCCGCCGTCTACCACTACGGCACCGGCGCACTGCCGCTCGTGATCTTCCTGACGTTCGCGGCGGTCGCGGTCAGCTTCATCGGCGCTCCCAGCCTCGAGTCGAACCCGATGCCCAACATGGCCATCACGTCGTTGGGCATCACCTGGATCGGCATCCTCGGCTCGTTCGGGGCCGCGATCGTGGCGCTGTCGAACTTCTCTGTCCTCACCGCAGACGGCAACATCAGCAGCAGCATCGGCACCGACACGCTCTGCCTGCTGGCGATCGGTGTGGTCGCCAACGACGTCGGCGCGCTGTTCGTCGGCAGCGCTGTGGGCAAGACACCGCTGCGTCACTGGATCAGCCCGAACAAGAGCGTCGAAGGGTTCCTGGGGGGCACGGTGCTCACCCTGGGCGCCATGTTCCTGGTGGGTGTGGCGGGGAAGAGCACCACCTGGAACAGCACGGGCGATCTGCTGCTACTGGGCCTGGTCGTCGCAGTGATGGCGCCGATCGGTGATCTCACCGAGAGCATGTTCAAGCGCAACCTCGACGTGAAGGACTTCGGGTCCATCGTCAAGGGGCACGGCGGCATCCTCGATCGCTTCGACGGCTTCCTGTTCGTGATGCCGGCCGTGTACTACCTCACCATCTACCTGCAGCCCTGGGTCACCAAGTAGCCCTCGTGCGGCCACCGCGGTGCAACAGCGCCGCGGGGCTGCGAGACTCCCACCCACTATGAGCGTGCGCGTCGCCATCGCCGGGTCGTCCGGTTCCATCGGCACTCAGACGCTCGACGTCCTGCGGGCCGAAGCCGGCAGCTACGAGTTGGTGGCGCTCGGCGTCGGCTCCTCGGTCGACGTCCTGATCGCCCAGGCGCTCGAGTTCCGCCCGAAGTTGGTGGCGGTGGCCGACGCGTCCAGGCGGGCCGAGGTCGCCGCCGCGCTGCCCTTCGCCGAGGTGGTGGCCGACTTCGCCGACCTGGTCGAGCTGGCGGATGTGGTGGTCAACGGGGTCGTCGGCTTCGCCGGCTTGCAGGTCACGGTTCGCACCCTGGCGGCAGGCAAGCGGCTCGCGTTGGCGAACAAGGAGAGCCTGATCGCCGGCGGTCCGGTCGTGCAGCCTCTGCGCGCCACGCCCGGCGCCGAGCTGGTGCCCGTGGACAGTGAGCACTGTGCGGTCCATCAGTGCCTTCGCTCGTCGGCGTTCAACGACCGGGAGGTCAGCCGGATCGTGCTCACGGCCAGCGGTGGTCCGTTCCGTGGGAGGACCCTGGAAGATCTGGCCGAGGTGGGTGTGGAGCAGGCGCTCGCTCACCCGACCTGGAAGATGGGCCCGAAGATCACCATCGACTCCAGCACGCTGATGAACAAGGGGCTGGAGGTCATCGAGGCCCACGAGCTGTTCGGCACGCCGTACGACCGGATCGAGGTCGTGGTGCACCCGCAGAGCATCGTGCACTCCATGGCCGAGTTCACCGACGGCAGCACCATCGCCCAGCTCTCCATGCCCGACATGCGGCTGCCCATCGGCTATGCGCTGGCCTTCCCGGCGCGCATCGGCACGCCGTTCGGTCGTATCGATTGGGCGTCGGTGGGCCGGCTGGATTTCGAGCCGCCCGACACGGGCACGTTCCGGTGCCTGAACCTGGCCTACCAGGCCGGCCGCATCGGCAGCACTGCGCCGGCCTGGCTCAGCGCCGCCAACGAGGTGGCCGTCGAGGCCTTCCTGGCGGGGCGGCTGAAGTGGCACCAGATCGCCGACGTCAACGACGCCGCGCTCCAGCGCTACGAACCCGGAGCCGATACAACCATCGACGACATCATCGCCGCCGACGCCCGCGCGCGTGTGGTGGCCCTGGAGGAGCTCCCAGCATGACCAACGACATCGGCAACGACATCGGCAACGACACCGGGGCGCCGAGCCGCTTCGAGCGCATGAAGGTGGAGGTCGTCTCCGGCGGCACCCAGGCAGCCGAACCACCCGCGCAGGCCAGTCGCGAAACGATGATCGTCGGCGTGCTGGCGTGGGTGGCGCTGTTCGTCGTGCTCGGCATCTACAGCGCCTGGTTCGTCGTCTTCGTCGTCGGGTTGGCCATCTCGATCATGTTGCACGAGCTCGGCCACTTCTGGACTGCACGCAAGAGCGGCATGAAGGCCACTCAGTTCTTCCTCGGCTTCGGCCCCCGGATCTGGAGCGTCCACCGCAACGGCGTCGAGTACGGCCTGCGAGCGATCCCGCTCGGCGGTTTCGTGAAGATCATCGGGATGACCAACGTCGACGAGGTCGACCCGGCCGACGAACCCTTCACGTACCGCCAAGGCACCTTCGCCAGACGGATGTGGGTGATCACTGCTGGCTCGGTGATGCACATGATCATCGCGATCGTGCTCATCGTCGGCGTGTACTCCACGTGGGGTCGCGCGGAGGAAACCGGGGTGGTTCGTCTGGCAGCGGTGTCGACCGGCACTCCGGCCGCCGCGGCGGGCTTGCAGCAAGGCGACATCGTTCGGACCATCGACGGTGCTCCGATCACCACGGGTGACGGAATGCGCGACATCCTGTCGTCGACGCCTCCGGGTGGCTCGCTGCGCCTGGCGATCGACCGAGGCGGCCAACAGCTGACCATCGACGCCACGTTGATCCAGAACCCCGACTTCCCCGACGAGGTTCGTGGCTTCCTCGGTGTCTCCCCGGTGTCCGACGATCGTGTGCAGAAGTCGGTTGGCGAGGCGTTCATCGATGGCCCCAAAGACCTGGTCACCGGCGTGGGCCAGGCGATCTCCGGGATCGTCAAGGTCCTCAACCCGGTCACGGTCTGGGGTCACCTGGTCGGCACCAACACGGACGTCACGTCGCGGCCAGGCACCATCGTCGGTGCAACTCGCATCAGCGACGACATCGGCAAGTTCGATGGTTGGGCAGGTGTGCTGAGCCTCATTGCGGCGCTCAACGTCTCGGTTGGGGTGTTCAACCTGTTCCCGTTGCTGCCGCTCGACGGCGGTCATGCCGCGATTGCCACCTACGAACGGTTGCGATCGCGAAAGGGCCGCCAGTACCACGCTGACGTCAACAAGCTGATGCCCGTCGCCGCGCTGTGCCTGGCCCTGTTGGCGTTCATGTTCCTCACCGGGCTGTACCTCGACATCGCCAAGAACTGAGGTCTCGGCGAACGGCACCGCGTGCTGCCGGCGCTGTACGCCGCGTGCGGCGCACGAACTGGCACACTGGACAGGTGAGCTTCGAACGACGCACCACTCGGCAACTCTTCGTGGGCAAGGTGCCCGTCGGGGGTGGCGCACCCATCACTGTCCAGTCGATGACCATCACCAAGACGGCCGACGTGGAGGGCACGCTCCAACAGATCTACGCACTGGCCGCGGCCGGCTGCGACATCGTGCGCTGCACCTGCAACGAGGCGGAGGCGGCCGAGGGCCTGGCGCAGATCGTGCCCCGCTCACCGATTCCCGTGATCGCCGACATCCACCACCAGTACAAGATGGCGTTGGCGGCGATGGAGGCCGGCGTGCACGGCCTGCGGCTGAACCCGGGCAACATCCGCCGTCCCGAGCACATCAAGGCCGTGGCGGCGGAGGCGAAGGATCGCGGCCTCCCGATTCGCATCGGCGTCAACGGTGGCTCGCTCGACCCGTCGCTCTACGAGAAGTACCACGGACTCAAGCCCGAGGCGATGGTGGAGAGCGCGTTGCAGGAGATCGCCTACTTCGACGAAGTGGGGTTCACCGACTACAAGATCAGCGTGAAGGCATCGAACGTGCCGATGATGGTCGAGGCCTACCGTCAACTCAGCGACGCCACCGACGCGCCACTGCACCTCGGGGTCACCGAAGCCGGTCCGCCGCCCGCCGGCCTGGTGAAGGCGACCGCCGGCATCGCCACCCTGCTGCTGGAGGGCATCGGCGACACGATCCGTTACAGCCTGACCGCTGATCCGGTGGAGGAGGCCCGCGCCGGCCGGCAGTTGCTGGAAGCGCTGGGCCTGCGCGAGCGAAAGAACGTGGATCTCATCGCCTGCCCGTCGTGCGGTCGCGCCGAAGTGGATGTCATCGACGTCGCCAACCGGGCGATGAAGGCCTTCGGTGATCGCAAGATCCCGTTGCAGGTGGCCGTGATGGGCTGCGTCGTGAACGGACCCGGTGAGGCTCGCGAAGCCGACCTCGGCATCGCCGCCGGCAACAAACGTGGGCACCTGTTCGTGAAGGGTCGCAACGTCGCCGTCGTGCCCGAGAGCGAGATGGTGGAGGCCCTGGTGGAGTGGGCGGAGTTCATCCACGAGCACGGCACGGAGGCCGCCCTGGCCAGGGTCGACACCACGATCGCCGAGCGTGAGGCCGCCAAGGATCGAGCGAAGCTGCTCGACGACAAGGGTCTCGATGCCAACCACGCGCAGGAGAAGATCGTCGAGATCCGCCGCACGGTCAGCGGCGAGTAGGGGTCGTTCGATGACCACCCATGTTCCGCTGTTCGAGTTCGATCCGTCGCCCGACGCGGTCATCAACCCCAGCATCCACCGTCCCCGGCTCGGCTTTCCGCAGCACGCGGTGATGTGCTGGTTCGGCAACGTCGTGCGCGAACGCACCGCCGGCATCGAGCCGGTGCACCATGTGCCGTTCGAGCACGGCGACCACGCCATCTGCGTCATCGAACACCACGGCGTACCGGTGGCATTGGTCAGTCCGGGCGTGGGCGCTCCTGCGGCGGTCACCTCGCTGGAGGTGGTGATCGCGCTCGGTGCCACTCAGATCATCGGGTGCGGAGGCGCCGGCATCGTCAAGCCAGGCTTCGACGTCGGTCACGTGATCATCCCCACCGGCGCCGTGCGCGACGAGGGCACCAGCTACCACTACGCGCCGTTCGATGCCGAAGTCGCGCCTCACCCCAGAGCGCTGGCGGCGATCGACACGGTGCTCACCGAAGCGGGCGTGCCCCACGATCGTGGGCTGGTGTGGACGACCGATGCGTTCTTCCGCGAGACCCCGGCGAAGGTGGCGCGCCGCCGCGAGCAGGGCTGCCTGGCGGTCGACATGGAGGTCTCGGCGATGTTCGCATGTGCGGCGTTCCGCGGCGCCACCTACGCCCAGCTGCTCTACGCCGGCGACGATGTGAGCGCAGCCGAGTGGGACCACCGCCACTGGGACCAGCAGAGCGGTGCCCGCGACCGGCTGCTGGATCTGGCGCTCGAGGCGGTCATCCGTCTCTGAACCGCTCGTGCAGGTGGCTAGAGCTGGGCCACCCGGAAGACGGTGCTCGGGCCCTCGAACACGATGGTGTCGCCGGGCGCCAGGTAGGCGGCTTCCCCATGATGCAACGGTCCGGTGTCGCCGTTGGTGCACAACACGAGCTCGCGACCCATGGAGGTGTGCGGCATCGAGCCGAGCACGTCGAAGCGCCACAGCTCGAACGGTGTGCCCGGCGTCGGGTAGCGCCACCGCCCGGGCAGCTCTTCGACGGGCCGCACGACCGGATCCGGCAACGCCTCGAAGCGCAGGACCGACAGCAGCTCCTCGACATCGATGTGCTTGGGGGTGAGGCCGCCGCGAACGACGTTGTCGCTGGCACCCATGATCTCGACGCCGACTCCGTGCAGGTACGCATGCAGGTTGCCGGGACCGAGGTAGACGGCCTGGCCGGGCTGCAGCTGCACCCGGTTGAGCAGCAGGGCGACGACGACACTGGCCTCGCCCGGGTACGCCGAGTTCAGCCGAGTGCCCAGCGCAGCCTCGGGTGAACGGTGGCGTGCGCAGCCTTCGATCGCCGGCTGTGGATCGAGAAGGCCGCGGTACAGGCCGGTGACGACGGCCTCCAGCCCTTCGTGCCGCAGGGTCAACGCCAGCTCGTCGGCGCCCAGCCGGTGCAGCAGCTGCTCGGTGTCGCCCACCGGCCGGAAGCCGCACAGCGTGTCGAACGGTGTGAGCGCGCAGAGCAGTTCGGGCTTGGCGAACGGGTCGCGGTAGACGCGGCGAGGATCGTCGAGACCGAGGCCGGCCGCTTCCTCGCGTGCGAAGCCCGCCTGCGCGGTGGCCGTGTCGGGGTGCGTCTGCAGCGACAACGGCTCGGCCGCGGCGAGCAGCTTGAGCAGGTACGGCAGGCTGCCGGACACGGACGACAACGGGACCCCGCCGTCCAAGTGCGATGGTGCCGCCGGGTGAGTGCCCAACCACCACTCGGCCCACGGCCGCCCATCGACCGGTCGACCCAGGATCTGGGGGATGGCCGAACGATCGCCCCAGGTGTAGTGCTGTGCCACCCCTCGGATCGAACGCATCGAGCTGACCCTAATCCGGCCCGTCAGAACAGGCGCAGCTCGTCGGGCTTCATGCCCCGCAACTCGTCGTAGTCCACTTCCACAACGGTGAACCCGCGAGCCTCGGCGAGCACCTTCGCCTGCGGCTTCACCGACTGGGCCACGAACACGCCGCGCACCTCGCCGAGCGACGAATCCAGGTGCAAGCGCTCGATGTAGCGGGCCAGTTGCTCGACGCCGTCGATGTCGCCACGGCGCTTCACCTCGATCGCTACCACCTGACCGCTCGTGTCGCGGCAGACCAGGTCGATCGGGCCGATGGCCGTCGGGTACTCGCGGCGAACCAGCGTGAGGCCCTCCTCGATCGCGTGCGGCGAGGCGGCCAGCAACACCTGCAGGTGGGCCTCCACACCGTCTTTCTGCAGGCCGGGGTCGTCGCCGAACTCGTGCGCGGTCTCGGTGAGCACATCCAGCAGGGTGATGGTCAGTTCCTCGCCCTTGGGGTTGGTGACCGTCCAGTGGTCGCCGTGGTCGACCAGCGTGTTGGGTGCGTTCATCCAGTTCAGCGGCTTGTACGCGCCTCCGTCGGCGTGGATGGCGACGCACCCGTCGGCCTTCACCATGATCAGGCGGACGGCCTCCGGGAGGTGGGCATCGAGCCGACCTCGGTAGTCGACCGTGCAGCGGGCTACGACAAGACGCACGGGGTTCGACGCTACCCACCTGATGCCGCTTCGCCGCGGATCGCGCGCCGCGCCTCCCCCGATTCGACGGCGCGGCGAATTCGCCGACGCCACCGCGGCCGCCACCCGGCCCGATCAGGCGCTACTTGGCGACGTGGTCGCGCATGCGCTTCTGGATCAGCTCGCGCCGAGCCTGCAGCTCGCGGTACGTGAGCGCATCGGTATCGGTGTCGACCCCGAAGCTGGCCTTCACGCCGTCCATGTTGATCGCGACTGCCGTGTGGTCGATGCCCAGTTCGCGGCCGAGGCGCTCACCGTGGCGTTCGGCGAACATCATCGAGATCTTGGCGATCTCGCCGAGCAGGTCGAGATCGGGGGCCAGGCGGGCCATCGCCCCGTCGAGGAAGACCATGTTCTTGACGTAGAGCATCAGCTCCTTCGGCAGCTTGGCGCCGTAGCCCAGGAGCGCTTTGACCACTCGCTGCACCTCGGCGACCAGCTCCTCGCCGGTGAGCGTGGTCGGGTCGACGGTGGGCTGATCGAGGCGCAGATCCTTGATCACCGCGTCCAGATCGGTGTCGGCGGGCAGGGCGCCGAGGTCGCGCATCGCTGCCATCTGACCCCGCACGTCGTTGGTGGTGGCGCCGAGCATCATGCGCAGGAACGCCAGGCGGCGGTCGCCGGTGAGACGGCCGACGATGCCGAAGTCGAGCAGGGCGGTGCGCCCGTCGGCGAGCACGAACAGGTTGCCGCCGTGCAGATCGCCGTGGAAGACGCCATAGACCATGGCCCCTTCCATCAGCGCCACCATCGCCGTGCGCACGACCTCCTCGGTGTCGATGCCGGCGTCCTTCATGCCGACGACATCGTCGAAGTTGAAGCCCTGCAGCTTCTGCATCACCAACACGCGGCGGGTGACGAGCGTGGGGTGCGGGCGTGGCACGACGTAGCCGTGGTTGCCCAGTTCGTGCAGCATCGCGGCGACGTCGATCATGTTGGCGGCCTCCATGCGGAAGTCGAGCTCCTCGACGATCGTCTCGGCGAACAGCTCGACCAGCGCTGGAGGATTGGCGAGTGAGGCGATCGGGATGCGCCCGACCAGGAACGGCGCCAACCAGGCCATGACGCGCAGGTCTTTGCGCACCAGGCCGGCAACACTGGGGCGTTGCACCTTGACGACCACGGCTTCGCCGGTGAGCAGGGTTGCGGCATGAACCTGGGCGATGGACGCGGCGGCGAGCGGCGTGCGCTCGAAGCTGGCGAAGATGTCCTCGAGGCGAGCGCCGAGGTCGGCCTCGACCACCTGTCGCACCAGTTCGAACGGCTCGGCAGGCACCTGGTCGCGGCACTTCTTGAACTCGTTGACCAGCTCGGGCGGAAAGAGACCCTCTCCGCTGGAGATGATCTGACCGAGCTTGATGTACGTCGGCCCGAGGTGCTCGGCCGCCTTGCGCAGGCGGAGCGAGATCTCCGCTCGACTGGCCTCCGGGGTGGAGTAGCGGCCGCGCTTCTTGCGCGCCATCCACGGGACGACGGCGCGGGCGAGCACGCGCACGACCCGAACGACGCGACCGCCGGGTGGCACCTTCCCAGCCTTGGTGAGCGCCGGCACCTCGGCCTGCGCGCGCGTGCGGAGGTCGGCTGCGAGTGGCAGCCAGCGGATGGCATCGCGCCGCAACGTCCACGGGCCTTCCTCGGTGAACGCTGCCCAGCTCCGGTCTTCCAACACACTCATGCGTGCATGATCGCAGCGAATCGAGCAACTCACCACGCCAGCCGCGTGGCGTGCGGCACGGCATGGCAGGCGGCGACGACTGTGGCTATCATCGGCCGACCACTGAATGTCTGGGGGGACACCATGGGCGACAAGTACTACGTCACCGACACCTCGTTGTCGACGCGCTTTCCGATCTACACGCGAGCCAACGTGGGGGAGGTGTTTCCCGATCCGGTGACGCCGCTCTCCAGCTCTGCTGCCCTGTGGGAAGCAGAGCTGGGCTGGCGCGACGCCTGGATCCGCATGGGAGCGTTCGAGGCCGACGAGTTCCCCGACGGTGAGTTCTGTCAGCTCGGAGTGCAGGGCGGATACTGCTACCTCAACGCATCGCTGATCCGGCTGTTCGGCGAGCGCGCCCCCGGCCTCAGCTGGCAGACGATGGACGAGCAGTTCTTCGGCGCCCAGCCCGGCATCCCGCCCTACGAGGAGATGCCCGGCGACCAGCGGCCCGACCTCAGCGAGAAGATCGGCGCCACCTTCGGCTGGGTCTTCTCGCAGCAGAGCCTCGGCGATCTCACCGAACTGACGGAGGACAGGCGCCTCACCAAGTCGCTGCGCGACACCCGCCCCGATCTGGCCGCACTCAGCAACGAGGAGCTGTGGGCCCGCTTCATGGAGATGGTGCCGCTGCACCGTCGGATGTTCGGCCAGCACCTGTTCACCACCTACATGGCCACGGTGCCGGTGGGCGCGATCAGTGCTGTCGCGACCGCCGTCGGCCGACCCGATCTGATCATGCCGATCATCGCCGGCATCGGTGAGGTCGACAGCGCCGAGCCCAGCCATGCGATGTGGGCGCTGTCTCGGCTGGAGCTCGGGTCGCCCGAGTTCGAAGCCGCCTTCCAGACCTTCCTGTACGAGTACGGCAGCCGCGGCCCCAACGAGTGGGAATCCCGCTCGCCCAGCTGGGAGACCCGACCGGCGCTCGCACTCGCAGCGATCAATCGCATGCAGGTGTCGCCCGACAGCGCCAACCCGGCCGGCCACCACGAAGAGCGTGCCGCCGAGCGTGAAGCTGCATCGGCCGAGTTGCTGGCCCTCGTGGAGGGCGATCCGGCGACCCATGGGCAGCTTGCCGCAGCGATTGCGTGCTCGAAGGCGTGGCTGCCTGGCCGCGAGCGCACGAAGACCAACAACATCCGCGTGATCCACGAGATGCGCATGGCCATGCGCGAGATCGGCCGTCGGATGGTGGAGGCGGGCGTCTTCGACGAGATCGAGGACTTCGGGTTCGTCACCATGGAGGAGATGCCGGCGTTCCTCGCCGACCCGATGCCGATGGCCAGCCTGGTACGCGAGCGCCGTGCCGAGTACATGCAGCTGGAGCAGCTGGAGCCCCCGTTCGTGTTCGTCGGCCGCACCGACGGCCCACAGACCTGGGCGCGGCGCGATGCGGTTGCAGGGAATCGCCTCGGCGTCGGCGATGTGCTGGCCGGCATGCCCGGCTGCACCGGACAGGCCGAGGGCATTGCCCGCGTCGTGCTCGACTCGAACGACCCGTTCGCGCTGGAGCCCGGCGACATCCTCATCGCACCGATCACCGACCCGTCGTGGACGCCGCTGTTCGTGCCTGCGGCCGGCGTGGTGGTGGATGTGGGCGCACCGCTGAGCCACGCGATCATCGTCAGCCGCGAGTTGGGCATCCCTTGCGTGATCAGCGCCACCGGCGCCACGCGGCGCATCCCCAACGGGGCGCGGGTCCGGGTGGACGGCAGCACTGGCCTGGTCACCATCCTCGAGACGCCCTGACACCTCTGGCAGCAGACACGGCCGATCGGGTTCGATCCTCTGCTCGCGGCGCCGGGCGGTTACCGTCGGTCGGGTGACGATCGAAGCAGCACCGAGCACCCACAACGACCTTGTGAGGGTGTTCGGGAGGAGCATCGCCTACAAGTGGGTGGTTGCGATCGTCTACGTGTCGGCGCTCTTCCTCGACATCCTCGATACGACGATCGTCAACGTGGCCATTCCGTCGCTGGGGCGCGAGCTGCACACGGGCAACGCCGAGTGGGTGGTGCTCGGCTACACGCTCAGCCTTGCCGTCTGGATCCCCACCAGCGGTTGGCTGGGTGATCGCTTCGGTACGAAACGCACCTTCCTGTTCGCTCTGGCAGCGTTCACCGTCGGTTCAGGTCTGTGCGGGCTGGCCCAGACCGCCGGCCAGTTGATCGGGTTCCGCGTGCTGCAGGGCGTCGGTGGCGGGATGTTGACGCCGGTCGGCATCGCGATGCTCTTCCGGGCGTTTCCCCCTGCCGAGCGTGCCAAGGCGTCAACCGTGGTGATGGTGCCCACGCTGCTGGCACCTGCACTCGGCCCGGTGCTCGGCGGCTTCATCACCACCAACTTCAGTTGGCGTTGGATCTTCCTCGTCAACGTGCCGATCGCCCTCCTCGCCCTGTGGTTCGGCTTCCGTCACCTGCGCGAGCACCGCGAGCCCTCGGCTCGTGGATTCGACCTCGCCGGCTTCGTGCTGTCCGGCGCCTCCCTGGCCCTGATCGTCTACTCGCTCAGTGAAGGGCCGCGGGCCGGCTGGACGTCGTCGCTGGTGCTGCTCACCGCGATCGCCGGCATCGCCTGCGCGGTGCTCACCGTCACGGTCGAGTTGCGGGTGAAGGACCCGATGCTGGAACTGCGCCTGTTGGGCAACCGCATGTTCCGACTGTGCAACACGGTGGGGTTCTTCTCGATCGCCAGCTTCCTCGGCGTCACGTTCGTGATGCCGCTCTACCTGCAGCTGGTTCGCGGCATGACACCGTTGGCCAGCGGGCTCACCACCTTTCCGCAGGCGATCGGCGTGATGGCATCGTCGTTCATCGCCGGCAGCCTCTACACCCGCGTCGGGCCGCGACGATTGATGTTCGGCGGCTTCTTCTCCGCCGGTCTGGCCATCTCGCTGTACACCGGGCTGCAAGCCGACACGAACCTGTGGCTGATCCGAGGGTTGATGCTGCTACGCGGGTTCTGCATGGGGTTCGCCTTCGTGCCGATGCAGGCGGCCAGCTATGCCACCATCCCGCCGGCCCAGAACGGGCGCGCATCGTCGCTGTTCAGCACCCAACGACAGGTCGGGGTGTCCTTCGGCGTCGCCATCCTGGCCAGCATCCTGTCGGCTCACATGTCGCTGAGCGCTGCCCTCCAGCCCAGTGGCGTCGCGCGAGCCCTCACCGGCATCCACTGGGCGTTCGGAGTCGCCGTGTTGTTCGCGTTCGTCGCCGCGTTTTTCGCCTTGTTCATCCGCGACGGCGATGCGCAGGCCACGATGGTCGCTCGCCGCCGCTGAAGGTCCGCGCAGCGACCGGTGCTCTACGATCCTCAGATGCGGCGTACGGGGGCAGTGTTCCTGGTGGCGATGGTGCTCATGGCTGCGGGGTGCGCGTCCGGGCCCGGCGTCACGACCAAGGGTGCCGTCGAGGCCGCACCGGAGGCTGCCGTCGACGGCAGGTCCGACGACGTCATCGAGGTCGACCCCGACACTCGTGTGCTCACCCTCGACAACGGTTTGGTCGTCTACTTGCGATCGAACGACCGGCCCGGCCGCAGCGCCGAGATGCGGTTGGCAGTCAACGCCGGCTCGGCCATGGAGCAGCCCGACCAGGCGGGCGTCGCTCACTTCCTGGAGCACATGCTGTTCAACGGGACCGAGCAGTTTCCCGGCAACGACCTCGTCGATGTGCTGCGCGGTTTCGGCATGGAGTTCGGCGCCGACATCAACGCCTACACGACGTACGACGAAACCGTGTACGAACTGACGGTGCCACTCGGCGATGCCGACAACATGGGCACAGGTCTCGACGTGCTTGCCCAGTGGCTGTCGGCGGCCACCATCGACCAGGCGGAGGTGACGGCGGAGCGTGGTGTGGTGCTGGACGAGTGGCGCGTCAGTGACCAGACCCTCGACGGTCGTGTCGGCGCCGCTCTCGACGCGATGTTCCTCACGGGCACCGCGTACGAAGGTCGGCAACCGATCGGCAACGAGGCCGCCATCGGCGAGATGACCGCCGAACCGGTGCGCCGCTTCTACGACTCGTGGTACCGACCCGACAACGCAGCGATCGTCGTTGTCGGCGACTTCGACGTCGACGAAGCGGAGCAGATGGTCCGCGACCGCTTCGAGCCCTTGGCCGGCCGCGGCGATCCGCCCACACGGCGCGACCTCACGGTGCTGCCGTACCACGATGCCGCAGCCGTCGTGCTCGCCGACCCCGACGAAGTGCAGGCTTCGGTCGAGCTCACGTACCCAGTGCCGGCCGAACCGACCGCGACGGTCGGCGAACTGCGCGACTACGTGGTGACCGTGCTGGCCTTCGACATGATCGCCAATCGTCTCAGCGACGACATCACGCGCGGCGATGCATCGCTGCTCAGCGCCTACACCAGCAACAACGACTCGGTGCGCAGCCTCAATGCGCCCAGCGTGTACACAACCGCCGACGAAGCCTCGGTGAACGAGGCTGTCGACGCGCTCGTCGTCGAGTTCGAGCGCGCCCGTCGGTTCGGCTTCGACGACAACGAACTGACGCGCGCCATCGAGTTCTATCGCAGCGGCCTGCAGGCCTCCTACGACGGACGCAACACACGAAGCGACAGCGACTTCGCCGCCGACTTCGTGGGCAACTTCCTCGAACACGACACGATCGGTACGGCCGAGGCAGAGTACGAGGCGTTCAGCACGGTGCTCGACGAGATCACCGTCGACGATGTCGCCGCGGCGCTGGCCGCCCACATCGAAGCCAGCTCACCCCATCTGTTCATCACCGTGCCACAAGCCGCCGACGGAGTTCCCGCCGAAGCCGACCTCCTCGCGCTGCTGGCGGCCGCGGGCAACCGCGACATCGAGCCACGCGAAGCGGCAGCCGCCGTCGGCGAGCAGCTGATGGCGCCGCCGGAGCCGGTGGAGGAGTCCGACTCCTCGTCCTTCGTCGACGAGCCGGGCTACTTCCTCGATGCAACCCGGTTGGAGTTCGACAACGGCGCGGTGGTCCTCCTCAACCCCACCGACATCGCCGACGGCGACGTTGCGGTCGAGGCCAGCAGCCCGGGTGGGTTCTCGGTGCTGCCGGAGTCGGATGTGTTCGCCGCCGAGTACGGTGTCAGAGTCGCGACCTCGAGCGGTCTCGGCGACCTGGACCAGGTGGCCGTCGACACGATCCTGAGTGGCGCCAACGTCGGTGTGTCCCCCTACGTCGACCTCACCTCGGAGGGCTTCAGCGGCAACACGACCGCCGACGATCTGGAGCTCGCCTTTCAACTGATGCATCAGTACATCGCCGCCCCTCGGTTCGAGCAGAGCGCCCTCGACTCGGCCAAGGCGCAGGATCAGCCGTACATCGACGATCCGTCCGCCGATGCCGACTTCGCCGCCTACAACGCGCTCATGTCGGCTCGGTACGGCGACACGCCCTACTACCGATTGGTGCCCACCCAGGCGGAGCTCGATGCCATCGATCTGGCGACGGCAGCGCGGCTGTACTCGGATCGGTTCGGAAGTGTCGGTGACTGGGTGTTCGTGCTGTCAGGCGACTTCGATCTCGACGAGGCCACCGACCTCGCCCGGCGGTACGTCGGCACGCTCGACGGCGACGGCGCTGCCGAGCAGTGGCAGCCGGTGGAGCCCGACCCGCCGGCGGGCGTGGTGACCGAGGAGGTCCTCGCCGGCACCGGTGATCATGCCTCGCTCAGCCTGCTCTACACCGTCGCCTCGGACGGATCCGACTACGAACCGCTGGCGGCGGCGATGCTCAACAGCGTCATCGACACGCGCCTGACGGATCACATCCGCGAAGCACTGGGCGCGTCGTACTCGCCCTTCGCAGCGGTGAGCGTGTACGGCGAACCTGCGGCCACGGTGGAGACCTCCGTGTCGGTCAGTGGCGATCCGGCCGGCATGGCCGACCTGGCGAGCACGGTGCACGACGACTTGGTCGACCTCGCCACCAACGGCCCCAGCGACGACGAGTACGACGCGGCCTTGGCCGCACTGCAGCAGCAGTACAGCTACCTCGACAACTCGCAGATCGCAGCGATGCTGCTGAACGCGCAACGAGACGAGGGGGTCTTGGACGTCTTCCTCGGCGCCTACGACGAGCTCGGGCGGATCAGCCAGGACGAGTTGGCGGACTTCGCCGCTCGAGTGCTGCCGGCGGACCACTACATCCAGGTGATCCAGCGGCCTTCCTGACGCTGGGGCGTCAGAAGCCCGAACCGTGGACATGGTCGCAGAGGCGCTCCTGGCCGGCGGCGATCTGGCCGGCGCCGACGCCCTCCAGTGCGGCGAAGGGGCCGCACTGATGGGCCGTGATCCAGACGTGGATCATCGGCGCCGGCAGGAACTTGACGAGGCCGGCGCGGCAGCTGCCGTCGCCCGAGGTCACCCCTGCCACTCTGGGGGCGACCGGATCGTCGGTGAAGCACAAGTTGTCGTGGATGTGCCACTGCATCAGCGCACCGCCGATGTCGGGAACGTCGGTGAGTGCGACCGTGTCGGGCAGCATGTACATCGCGCTCACGAGCTGCTTGGTGCCGTCGGGCTGGGGCTGATAGACGAGGCTCTCCGGATGATCCGGGTCGAGGGCGATGTCGTCGTTGATCCAGTCCCAGTTGATGAAGTGCTCGAACCCGGTGAGCCCGTCGCCGATGCTGTGGAAGCCTGCCGCTTCGGCCACCGTGTAGTCGCTCCACTGTGGCAACCGCACGATCGTGACCGCGATCAGGTTCTCGGCTGCCGCCTGCTGCTCGGGCGTGACACCCGGTGTGCCCGACAGGTCGATGGGCTGAGTGGGGTCGTAGGGCTTCGGTGTCGCGGTGCCGGCGCCACCGTGGTCGTGCTGGCTGCAGAGATCCATTCGCTGGTTCTCCGGCACGGCGGCCTGGCCGGCGCCCACGCCCTCCAGTGCAGCGAACGGGCCGCACTGGTTGGGTGCGATCCAGACGTGCACCATCGGGTTCTCGCCGCCGGTGTTGACCCCGCGGGCGCAGGCGCCGTTGGCGTCGGTGATGCCCACGACCTTGGCGACACCATCCACGAGGTCCCAGCACAGGTTGCCGTGGTTGTGCCACGTCATCAGTGCGCCGGCCCAGCCGGTGAGCGTCGGGTCGTCGGTGGGGCGTGCGCTGGCGATGAACATCGCACCCGTCAGCGTGCGTTGTGCGCCGTCGACGGCGTACACCAGCGACTCGGGCTGGGTGGGGTCGAGCAGCACGTCGTCTTGGATCAGGGACGTCTTGATGTAGTGCTCGACACCGGTGCCGGCATCACCGATGCTCTTGTACCCGTCGGCGAGCGCGGCATCCGTGGTGGCCCAGCGGGGCAGCTCGCGCATCGTGTCCTTGATCAACTGGTCGGCACGTAGCTGCTGCTCCACCGTCACCCCTGGCACACCCGAGAGGTCGATGCCGGCCGCGGGGTCCCACGGGCGGGGCCAGCCGGCAGCGGCGACTGGATCGGTGGTGTGGGTGTGGGCGACCGTGTCGCCGGTGACCGGGTCGACGGTGGTGTCGTGAGTGTGCGCGGTGTCCTCTGTGACGACCGTGTCGCCGGTGACCGGGTCGACCGAGACCGTCGTCTCGTGGGTGTGGGCGGCAGCGGTGCCGTGCGAATGCACATGGGTGCCGCCGGCCCACATCGCCGGCACCGCCAGCGCAGCGACCATGAGAGACGGCATTGCCAGACGGGTCGGGTTCGCGGAACGCCAGCCCACCACGCACGCCGCCAGGGCTGCGCCGGCCGCCACGGAACCCATCAGTGCGCAGGCGGTGTCCGCGAACTGTGCTGCCTCGCGCGTCTCCAGCCCAGGGATCCAGGAGACGCCCATGAGCCGTGTTGCCAGCCAGCCGCCGACGGCGGCGGTGTTGACGGCCACCAGTGACCAGGCCGCGACACGGACCGGGCGCACGAGCGCCCACAAGCCGATGCCGAGCTGGGCCACAGCGACGATCACGAACAACCGTGCCAGCTCCGGGTGCTCGGCGTGGATGCCCGTGGCGGCCGCGTGCACGGCGCCGGCGCCGAGCGAGGCGATCGCGGCGACGGACAGGCCCGGAAGCCGGCGCGTCAGGGGAGGGTTGAGGTGACCGGTCTCCATGTGGGCACTGTAGAGCCAATCTCGACCGCAAGCGTGCCGGAGGTCACCCGAATCGCGGTGGTCGTTTCTCGCGCAACGCCTCCACGCCCTCGCGATACTCAGCGGTGGTCATCGCCTGTTCCAGCAGGCGCTGCGCCTCGTGGATCGCCGCCGCCGGCGAGTGGTGCAACAGGTCGCGATACAGCTGCCGCTTGGTGGTGGCCAGCGCCTGGGGGCCGACCCCCGTCGCCAGCTGATGAGCGGAGCGCCGGGCGGCGGCGAGTGTGGCCTCGCCGTCGGCTTCGACGCCGTTCCACAGGCCCCAGCCTTCGGTCTCGGCCGGGGTGACGACTCGGCCGGACAGCAGCAGGTCTGCTGCTCGCGTGACACCCACGAGTCGCGGCAGCTGCCAGCTCATGCCGTACTCGGCAGGGAGGCCGAGCTTCGGGGCGGCGGTGGTGAGCTTGGCTGCGGCGGCACCGAAGCGCAGGTCGCAGAACAAGGCGAGTGCGAGCCCCACGCCGGCGGCCGCGCCGTTCACCGCAGCGATGATCGGGAAGCGCATCGCGAACTGGAACGCGAAGTCGGCGTCGAACTCGGGCGCTACGCCGTAGCCGGGCGCGGCGAGCTCTTCGGCCAGTCCGGCGTCGTACGCGCCGCGCTCGGCGTGACCGGCGAGCGCCGCGCTGTCGCCCCCCACGCAGAACGCCGGGGGAGTGCCGGTGACCACGACGGCTCGCACGTCCGGCTCGGCATCCAGCTCGGCGAGCACCCGGCGGTACTCGCTGTGCATGCGGCCCGTCCAGGCGTTGTGCCGGTGAGGTCGGTGCAGCCACACCGTCGCCACATGCTGGGAGACCTCACACCGCACCGCAGTCAGTTCCACGTGCCCAGTCTGCCCGCGTTGATGCCCTCGATCGCCGACTTCGCGCTGGCGTTCACCAAGTTGCGTTCAGATGCGGCATCACCGCACCTGCACGCCGGCGGCGGTGAGCGGGGTCAGCGGTGACGGGGATTCGAGCGCAAAGCGTGGAGCGCAGCTTCGGCGAGCTCCTGGCGGCACACGAGGAAGTCGGGCAGCCATGGATCGCGTTCGTTGAACACCATCGGCGAACCGTCGATGCGACTGACGTGCAGGCCGGCGGCCAAGGCGACGGCGGCCGGGGCGGCGCTGTCCCACTGGTACATGCCGCCGTCGTGCACGTAGATGTCGGCTTCCCCGACCACCACTGCCATCGCCTTCGCTCCGGCCGAGCCGAGGCGGACCGCGTCGCAGCCGAGCGCGTTCGCGATCACGACGGCCGAGTACGGGTTGCGGGTGCGGCTGGTGACGAGACGCGGGTTCTCCCATCGAGGCGGCGGCACCACCGGCGCCGGATCGGTGGCGAAGACGAGGCCGAGCGCCGGCAGGCTGACCGCACCGGCGGCGAACCGGTCGGATTCCCAGAGCGCGATGTGGACCGCCCAGTCGGAGCGACCGTGCTCGCCGAACTCGTTGGTGCCGTCGAGCGGGTCGACGATCCACACGCGTTCGGACGTGAAGCGGCGGGGGTCTTCCAGGCCCTCCTCCGACAACACCGCATCGTCGGGCCGGGCCTCGGTGAGCGCCTTGAGCAGGAAGCGGTGGCTGGCGAGATCGCCGGTGTCCATGATCTGCCACGACGGCGCGCCTCTGCCCGCCAACTCCTCGCGCACAGCCACCAGCAGGTGGCCGGCCTCGACCGCCAGCCGAGTGGCGAGCTCGGTGTCGGTCTCGGTGCTCACGTCGGGCTCAGCGGTCATGTCGGGTCGCTCATCGTCGGCCGATGCGCATCGCATCGCGTACCAGGGCACGCACCTGTTCCTCGTCGGCTCCAGCCGCTACCAGTGATGCCACTTGCGCCTCCAACCGTTCTGCCGAGGCCTCGTCGAATGCCTCGATGCGACCTTTGGTGGCCACCGCACCCACGGTGAGCAGCGCGACTGCGGCGAGGACGACGATCAGCCCGATCGACAGGATGACACCGGCGTTGTTGCCGTTGACGCTGGCGATGATGATGCCTGCGATGCCGCCGACGAAGACCGCGGCGCAGACGCGCGGAATCCAGCGGCGGGCCATGCTCAGCGGGCCAGCGGCTTGTACTTGATGCGATGCGGCTGATCGGCGCTGGAGCCGAGCTCCTTGTGCCGCCACGCCTCGTACTCGCTGAAGTTGCCCTCGAACCAGCGCACCTGGCTGTCGCCCTCGAAGGCGAGCACATGGGTGGCGATGCGGTCGAGGAACCAGCGGTCGTGGGAGATGACCACGGCGCAACCCGGGAAGTTGTCGAGCGCTGTCTCCAGCGCACGCAGCGTGTCGACGTCGAGGTCGTTGGTGGGCTCGTCGAGCAGCAGCACGTTGCCGCCGTGCTTGAGCACCTTCGCCAGGTGCACGCGGTTGCGCTCGCCGCCGGACAGATCGCCGACGCGCTTCTGCTGGTCGGCCCCCTTGAAGTTGAAGCTGGCGCAATAGGCGCGACCGTGGATCTCGCGGTTGCCGACCTTCATGTGTTCGACGCCACCGGTGATCTCCTCGTACACCGAAGCATCGGGATCGAGGATGTCGCGGCTCTGGTCGACGTAGGCCAACTCGACGGTGTCGCCCACGGTGACCGTGCCGCTGTCGGGCGCCTCCTGGCCGGTGAGCATCTTGAACAGGGTCGTCTTGCCGGCACCGTTGGGGCCGATGATGCCGACGATGCCGGCCTTGGGCAGCGTGAACGACAGATCCTCGATCAGCAGCCGTTCGCCGAAACCCTTGCGCAGGTTCTGCACCTCGATCACGGTGTCGCCGAGGCGCTTGCCCACGGGGATGGTGATCTCCAACTTGTCGGGCCCACGCTCGGCGGCCTCGGCCTCGCTCTGCAGCTTGTCGTAGGCGGTGAGACGGGCCTTGCCCTTCGCCTGGCGGGCCTTGGGCGACATCTTCACCCATTCCAGTTCGCGAGCCAGGGTGCGCTGGCGGGCCTCGTTGCCCTTCTCCTCGCGAGCGATCCGTTCCTGCTTCTGTTCCAGCCAGCTGGAGTAGTTGCCTTCGAACGGCATGCCGCGGCCGCGATCCAGCTCGAGGATCCACTTGGCGACGTTGTCGAGGAAGTAGCGGTCGTGAGTGATGGCCACGACGGTGCCGCTGTACTCCTGCAGGAAGCGCTCCAGCCAATCGACGCTCTCGGCGTCGAGGTGGTTGGTGGGTTCGTCGAGCAGCAGCAGGTCGGGGTGGCTGAGCAGCAGGCGGCACAGCGCGACACGGCGACGCTCGCCGCCGGACAGCGTGGTGACGTCGGCGTCGTCGGGCGGGCAGCGCAGGGCATCCATGGCGATGCCCACGTTGCGCTCCAGGCTCCAGGCGTCGGCGGCGGCGATCTTGTCCTCGAGGTCGGCCTGCAAGGCGCCCACCTTCTCGTAGTCGGCATCGGGGTCGGCCCACATGCCCATGACCTCGTTGTAGCGGTCGATCAGGCCCTGCACGGCGGCCACGCCGTCCATCACGTTGCCCTTCACGTCCTTCGCCGGATCCAGCTGCGGCTCCTGCGCCAGGTAGCCGACCGTGAAACCAGGGGTGAGGCGGGCCTCGCCCGTGTAGCCGTCGTCGAGGCCGGCCATGATCTTGAGCAGGCTCGACTTGCCGGCGCCGTTGCTGCCCAGCACGCCGATCTTGGCGCCCGGGTAGAAGGACAGTGAGATGTTCTCCAGCACCGTGCGGTCGGGTGGGTAGAAGCGGGCCAGCTTGTAGCAGGTGTAGATGAATTCGTGAGCCATGACGAGGTGGCAGGCTAATGCCCGCAGGGTCGCCGCGTCGGGTGCCACGGGCCGAAGGAGGGCCCGCGTGGAGGAATTCACGATGTCGCCATGCCATGGTGCTACGTTGCGAACAGATTGTTTTCACAAGGGAGGGGTACTGAAAGTGCTCGCTATTGCAGACGGAATACTTCATCGGTCGGGTCTCACGCAGCTCATCCGCTTCGCGCACATCCTCGCGGGCATCGCCTGGATCGGCTTGCTGTACTTCTTCAACCTCGTGCAGGTGCCGGCGTATGCCGCATTCGGTGATGAGGCCAAGGCCCGCAACATCGCGATCGACAAGGTCACTCGGCGCGCCCTGTGGTGGTTCCGCTGGGCGGCCGTCAGCACGTTCGTGCTGGGCATCTTCATCACCATGGCCGAGCCCAACTTCTTCAAGCCGGAAGGCGTCTCGTTCGGCAAGACCGCCACGGGCATCTCCATCTCGCTGGGCATGCTGCTGGGCACCATCATGATGCTCAACGTGTGGGGCGTCATCTGGCGCAACCAGAAGGTCGTGCTGGCCAACGCGGCAAACGTGATCGCCGGCGGCGAAGCCAATCCCGACGCACCGGCCGCCGGTCGGCGTGCCGTCATGGCCTCGCGTCAGAACTTCATCTTCTCCTTCGGCATGCTCTTCTGCATGGTCATCGCCTCGCACGACGTGTACCTGGGCGGCGCCGATGGCGTGGAGATCAGCAGCGGCAAGATGGTGACGTTCTGGCTCGTCGCCCTCGTCGTGATCGTCGTGATGGAGCTCAACGCACTCGGCCTGCTGCCGTGGAAGACCACGGCCAACAAGGGCCTCAACGTGATCTACGACGGCAAGGGCACGCGCAACCCGATCATCGCCGCCACTGCGTTCCTGGTGATCGTGATCGTGCTCTGCGAGGCCCTGCTCCGGGCCTGACCCCTTCTCCGTCAAAGGGCCGGCGCCATCCCCGTTTCGGGGAGGCGCCGGCCCTTTGTCGTCGAGAGCCGACAGGGCGCTGTGCGGCGCCGTGCCGTGGGTCAGTTGACGGTCAGCGGGGCGTCCATACCCGTGTGGCCCGGGATCTTGCATACGATCCGGTAGCTGCCGGGAGCGATGGTGAAGGTGGCCGTCTTGCTGTCGCCCGACTGCTGCACGGAGGGTGCCTTGGTGGACTTGTCGACGTCGTTGCCGTCGCTGTCGACGATGTGCAGGTTGTGCGGCTGGGACCCGTCGTTGATGAGGGTGACCACCAGCTTCCCGTCGGTGGCGGAGGCGCTGTAGGACTTCTGGTCCCACACGATGCCGGACTTGGCCCTGACCGCGAGGTCGGCATCGGCCGGGGCGGTGACGCTGGAAGAACGCGGACCGCCGCAGGCAGCGAACCCGATCAGGGTGAGTGGGATCAGCGGGAGGAGGCGCCGTGTCATGCGGCAATTATAGAAGTGACGACTTCGGAAAAGCAACGACGGTCAGCACTCGTCCGCCGATGCCGGTTGGCGCTGCTCGATGCCCGCGACGTCGAGCGCGGCGACCGCTCCGATGACGAGGGTGGCGGGGGAGTGCACGATGACGGTGGCCAGCCGGTCGAGGCGACACCGTTGCACGCTCTGCTCGCCGGTGGTCGCGCGGTGGATCGCTGCGACCGGCGTGTCGCCGGGCAGCCCGCCGACGATGAGCGCGGCGGCGATCTCCGCCCGTTGGGCCACGCCCATCAGCACCACGATGGTGCCGCCCAGTTCGGCCAGAGCTGCCCAGTTGACCGGCTGCTCGCCGCCTTGCCGGTGGCCGGTCACCACCGTGAACGAGGCGGAGAGGCCCCGGTGCGTGACGGGTACTCCCGCCGCCGCCGGAGCCGCGATGGCGGAGCTGATTCCGGGCACGATCTCGCACGCGATGCCCGCTTCCACCAGTGCCTGCGCCTCCTCGCCCCCACGTCCGAAAACGAACGGATCGCCACCCTTGAGGCGCACCACTCGCCGATGACTTGTGGCCAGTCGAACCAGGAGGAGGTTGATCAGATCTTGTGCCACGCCTTGGCCGGGCCGCTTGCCCACGTCGATCAGCTCGGCCAACGGGTTGGCGAGGGCGAGCACGCCATCGCCGACGAGCGCGTCGTGCACCACCACGTCGGCCTGTGCCAGCAAGCGGGCGGCACGCACCGTCAACAGATCCGGATCTCCCGGCCCGGCACCCACCAATGCAACGCTGCCCGTCATCGGTGGCCACTCGCCTGCAGGCCGACGATCATGGCTGCGCCCGCCGTCGTGTTGGTGGCGGCATCGATCAGGATCAGCCGGCCACCTTCGGCATGGTGCGCGTAGAGGTCGGCGATGATCGGCACGGTCATCCGCAGGTGCACACGGCCGATGTCGTTGAGCGCCAGTTCCACGGCCGGTCGGTGATCTGCTGCGATCAGGTCGACGCAGTGTTCGATGGCTGTCACCATGGCATGCCCGGTGCGGGTGCCATGCTTGAACCAGTGCCGGCTGCCGACGGTGAGCGGCTGATCGATCATCCAGCACAGGTCGACGACGACGTCCTCGGTCACCACCGGAGGCGTCGCCGAGGAGCCCGCCACCAGCACGTCGCCGCGGGCGACGTCGACCTCGTCGGTGAGCTCCACCACGACGGCGTGGCCCGGCTCGGCGGCATCCACCGCTGCGCCCCAGCGGTGCAGCGCCGACACTCGGCTCGTGCGACCGCTCGGCAGCACCGTGATCGCCTCGCCGACGGTGAGCGTGCCGGCCGCGACCACGCCCGCGTACCCGCGGAAGTCGGCATGCTCGCCGCCCTGGGGCCGGATCACCCGCTGCACGTGGATGCGGGCGCCGGGCCGTGCAGAGGGCGTCGCGTCGAACTCCTCGAGGAACTGCAGCAACGGCGGGCCGTCGTACCAGGGGGTGTGGGCGGAGCAGTCGACTACGTTGTCGCCCAGCAGCGCCGACATCGGGATGGCGAACGTCGGGACCTGCTGCGGGAGTGCGCTCACGAGCTCCGCGATCTCCTTCGAGATGCGCAGGAAGGCGCCTTCGTCCCAGTCGATCAGGTCCATCTTGTTCACCGCCACCACGATTGCCTCCACGCCGAGCAGCGACGCGATCAGTGCGTGCCGGCGGGTCTGATCCACCACGCCATGGCGGGCGTCGACGAGCACGATGGCGACGTCGGACGTGGACGCGCCGGTGACCATGTTGCGCGTGTACTGCGCGTGGCCGGGCGTGTCGGCGACGATGAAGCTCCGTGCGGGTGTGGCGAAGTACCGATGAGCCACATCGATGGTGATGCCCTGCTCGCGTTCGGCGCGGAGCCCGTCGGTGAGGAGGGCGAGGTTGGTGGCTCCGTCGCCGTAGCGTCGGCTGGCCTTCACCACGGCCTGCAGCTGGTCCTCGAAGACGGTCTTGGTGTCGTGCAGCAGCCTCCCGATGAGCGTGCTCTTCCCGTCGTCCACCGAGCCGGCGGTGGCGATGCGCAAGGTGGATCGAGTCGCAAGTGCGGCACTCATCAGAAGTAGCCCTCTCTCTTTCGGTCTTCCATTGCCGACTCGCTGAACGTGTCGTCGGCGCGTGTCGCGCCGCGCTCGGTGATGCGCGCGGTGGCCACCTCGGCCAGTACCTGTTCGACGGTGGTCGCGGTGGAGGCGACGGCGCCCGTGCAACTCGCGTCGCCGACGGTGCGGTAGCGCACCACCGCGTCGAACGGCTGCTCGTCGGGTTCGAGCGCGACTGGGCCGCCGACCGACAGCAGCATGCCCTCGCGAACCACCACTCTGCGGGTGTGACTGAAGTAGATGGAGGGCAGCGGCACCTCATGGCGGGCGATGTACTGCCAGATGTCGAGCTCGGTCCAGTTCGAAAGTGGGAACGCCCGGAGGTGCTCGCCCTTGCGGATGCGAGGGTTGAGCAACGCCCACGGTTCGGGGCGCTGCGCACGCGGTTCCCAGCGGCCGTGGCGGTCGCGGAAGCTGAGGATGCGCTCCTTGGCGCGAGCCTTGTCCTCGTCGCGCCGGCCGCCGCCGAAGGCTGCATCGAAGCCGTGCTCCGCGATCGCGTCGAGCAGCGTGATCGACTGAAGCCGGTTGCGGCTGGCGCGGGGACCCGCGTCTTCGACGACTCGACCTCGGTCGATGCTCTCCTGCACGCTGGCGACGACCAGCCGGACACCCCAGTCGAGCACCAGCCGATCGCGATAGTCGATCACTTCGGGGAAGTTGTGGCCGGTATCGACGTGCATCACCGGGAACGGCAGTCGCGCAGGAGCGAACGCCAGCACGGCGAGGTGGAGCAGCACCGCACTGTCCTTGCCGCCGCTGAACAGCAGCACGGGGTTCTCGCACTCGGTGGCCACCTCTCGGATGATCGTGACCGACTCGTCGGTCAAGGCGTCGAGGTGGGCGGCAGAGATCAGGTCGAGGCTCACGCGTGCAACCCGCATTCGGTCTTGACGGCGCCGCTCCACCGGCCGGCGCGCTTGTCCTCACCCGGCGCTACCGGCCGGGTGCACGGCCAGCAGCCGATGCTCTCGTAGCCCTTGTCGGCCAACGGGTGCGACGGCAGGTCGTGCAGTCGCAGGTACAGCACCATGTCGTCGTCGCTGAACATGGCCAACGGGTTGACCTTCACCAGGCCGCGCCCGACGTCGAATGCGGCGACCGGTGCCGTTGCCCGTGTGGGCCCGTCGGCGCGCCGCACTCCGGTGAGCCAGGCCCGCTTGCCGGCGAGGGCGCGCTGGAGGGGCTCGACCTTGCGGGCCTGACAGCAACCTTCGATGTCGGTCTGCCACCGGTTGTCGGGCCTGACATCTGCCGAGGGATGGACGACGCGCAGGTTGAGGTCGAGGCGCCGGGTCAGCTCGTCGATCATCCAGCGGGTCTCGGCGAAGAGGTACTGGGTGTCGAGCACGGTGATCTCGATGCCGGGAACGGCGGTGGCGGCGACGTGGACGAGGACGGCGTCGCTGAAGCTGGCCGTGACGGTCAGCCCGTCCGTGCCGAACTCACGATCGGCCCAGCGGACGATCTCGGCCGGGGTGGCGGTGGCGAGCGTGGAGGGGAAGGTGGGCGACGACATGCGGTTCATGTTCTACCATGATTCCCGACTAAGCAGATCATATTTATCGACAGGTCGGCGCGCTACGCTCGGTGCGTGGCCTTCCCGTACGCCGTGTTCCTCGACCTGCTGGACGTGCCGGTGTTGCTGGTGGGCGGGGGCACCGTCGCCGTACGAAAGGCGACGGCGCTCGTGGAAGCCGGAGCGCGGGTGACGGTGGTCGCCCCGGTCGTGCAGCCCGAGTTGGTCGCCATGGTGGCCGAGGTGCAGGTCAGGCCGTATGAGCGTGGAGAAGTGGCGGCCTACCAGTTGGTGATCACCGCCACCGACGACCCGGCCGTCAACGCGGCGGTGTCACGCGACGCCGTGCTCGCGAAGGTCTGGGTGAACAGCGCCGACGACCCGGAGCACTGCTCGTTCATCCTGCCCGCGATCGCTCGCCAGGGCCCGATCACGGTCGCCGTCAGCACCGGTGGAGCCAGCCCAGCGCTGGCCCGCGAGCTGCGCCGGCGGGTCGCGGAGCAGGTGCTCACGCCGGAGGCCGGTGCCGCCGCGGTGGAGTTGGCGCGGCAGCGTGCCGAGATCCACGCCGCCGGCGCCAGCACCGAGTCGGTCGACTGGACCGATCGGGTCCGCGCCGCGCTCGACGGCTCCACCGCGCCAGGCACCTGAGTTCCGTGAGTTCGCAAGTACCATCACCGGCGTGACTTCCCCAGACTCTTCGGCGCCGAGCTTCGGCGCCAACTCGTGGCTCGTCGAGGAGATGTACGAGCAGTTCCGCGATGATCCGGCGTCCGTGAGCGAGACCTGGCGCGAGTTCTTCGACGACTACAAGACGCTCGCCCCCATCCCCGCCGCCTCTGGCCCCGCCACTGTGGTCTCGGCCGTCGTGCCGGCGCCGGTCGGGGTGGCTCCTGACTCGGCGGCGCCACAGGTCGCAGCCGGTGTCGTGCCTGCTGCGACCGCCCCCGTTGCCTCCGCGCCCGTCGATGGCGAGGCGGGCGAGCCGATCCGCGGCGCAGGGGTGGCGATCGCCGCCAACATGGAACGCAGCCTGACGGTGCCCACCGCCACCAGCTTCCGCAACATCCCCGCCAAGCTGCTGGAGGTCAACCGCTCCGTCATCAACGGCTATCGCAGCCGTACCGGGCAGGGCAAGGTCAGCTTCACCCATCTCATCGGCTACGCGATCGTGCGCGCCATCGCCGACGCAGTGCCCAACATGAACAACTCGTTCGTGGCGGGCACCGACGGCAAGCCGCGCCTCGTGCGCAACCAGCACGTCAGCATGGGCCTGGCGGTCGATGTCAGCAAGGCCGATGGCAGCCGCACACTGGTGGTGCCGGTGCTGCGCGAAGCCGACACTCTCGACTTCGCCGGCTTCCTCGCCGCCTACGAAGACCTCATCCGCAAGGTGAAGAGCAACAAGCTCGCGGTCAGCGACTTCCAGGGCGCCACCATCTCGCTCACCAACCCCGGCACCATCGGCACCGTGCAGAGCGTGCCGCGCCTGATGCCCGGTCAGGGTGTCATCGTCGGCGTCGGCACCATCGATTATCCGGCCGAGTTCCAGGGTGCCGACCAGAGCACGCTGGGCGCGCTGGGTGTCAGCAAGGTCGTCACCATCACCAGCACGTACGACCACCGCATCGTGCAGGGCGCCGAGAGTGGGATGTTCCTCAAGCGCGTGCACGAGCTCCTCCTTGGCGAGCACGACTTCTACGCCGGTGTGTTCCGCAGCCTGGGTGTGCCGTACGAAGCCGTGCAATGGCATGTCGACACCAACCCCGCGAATCGCGAGGACGCGATGCTGCACAAGCAGATGCAGGTGGCCACGCTCATCCGCGTGCACCGGGTGCGCGGGCACCTGATCGCCGATCTCGATCCGCTGCGCTGGCAGCAGCCGCACATGCCGCCCGAGCTCGATCCCGCCACCTACGGCCTCACCATCTGGGACCTCGACCGTGAGTTCCTCACCGGTGGCGTCGGCGGCACCGAGAAGCTGAAGCTCGGCGACCTGCTGCACGTGCTGCGCGACGCGTACTGCCGCACCGTCGGCGTCGAGTACATGCACATCCAGGACTTCGCCGAGCAGCGCTGGATCCAGAGCAAGCTGGAGGGCAAGCACGACGAGGCGTCGAAGGATCGCAAGCGGCGCGTGGTCGAACGCCTCAACGCCGCCGAAGCCTTCGAGAAGTTCCTCGCCACCAAGTACGTGGGCACCAAGCGGTTCGGGCTCGAAGGCGCCGAGAGCGCCATCCCCATCCTCGACCAGATCCTGACGATGGCGGCCGGCGCGGGCATGGATTCGGCCGTGCTGGGCATGGCCCACCGTGGCCGCCTCAACGTGCTCGCCAACGTCATCGGCAAGAGCTACGACCAGATCTTCAAGGAGTTCGAGGGTCACGTCGACCCCAGCTCGGTGCAGGGCTCGGGCGACGTGAAGTACCACCTGGGCGCCACCGGCACCTACTCCGGCCCCAACGGTGAATCGATCCGTCTCGAGCTGGCCGCGAACCCGAGCCACCTGGAGACGGTCGATCCCATCGTGCTGGGCACCGTTCGCGCCATCCAGGACACCATCGAGCCGCCCGGTTCCTTCTTGTCGCTGCCGGTGCTCATCCACGGCGATGCCGCCTTCGCCGGGCAGGGCATCGTGGCGGAGTGCCTGGCGATGAGCGACATCGCCGGCTACCGGGTCGGGGGCACCATCCACCTCATCATCAACAACCAGATCGGCTTCACCACCAGCCCGCAGCACTCGCGCAGCTCGCTGTACTGCAGCGATGTCGCCAAGACGGTGCAGGCGCCGATCTTCCACGTCAATGGCGACGACCCGGAGGCCTGCGTGCGCGTGGCCGAACTGGCCTTCGAGTACCGGCAGCGGTTCCACAAGGATGTCGTCATCGACATGGTCTGCTACCGCCGCTTCGGGCACAACGAAGGCGACGACCCGAGCTACACGCAACCGTTGATGTACAAGGCCATCGCCGAACACCGCAGCGTGCGCAAGCTCTACGTCGAGGCGTTGGTGAAGCGTGGCGAGCTGTCGGTGGAGGAAGCCGAGGGCGCCCTTGCCGACTTCCACAGCAAGCTGCAGGCAGCTCTCGACGACACGCGCTCGCATGCGCCGGAAGTGGTGAAAGCAGCCAAGCCGCCCAAGCCCGCCGGCGTGCGCCCACATGTCGAGACAGGGGTCGCGAAGGCCACGCTCGACTCCATCTTCGATCACTTCACCGCCTACCCGGAGGGGTTCACGCCGCACCCGAAGCTGGTGCGCCAGTTCGAGACGCGCTCGAAGATGTACCACGA
>JBAVTH010000269.1:0-2585 GCA_049696035.1 Ilumatobacteraceae bacterium | reverse complement strand
GGGCTTGGGTGGTGAGGGCAGCGAGCACGTCGACAGCCGACCATTGCGGCAGGTGCTGAAGGAGTCCAACGTCGGTTGGTACGTGGTGATCGTGCTCGGCCTGCTCGGGCTGGTCGACACCCTCCAGGGCTATGCGTTCGGGGTGATGGCGCCCGAGATCGTCCGCTCGCTGGGCATCACCCGCGGCGAACTCGTCACCTTGAACGCGGTCAAGACGCTCGCCACGGCCGCATTGACGATCCCGTTGGTGATGACGGTGCAACGGACCCCGCGCCGTGCGCTGGTGTCGGTGATCGGCGCGTTCGTGTGGGCGGTCTTCGCGTTGATGACGGCGTTCGTGACCACCCTCATCGGTCTCGCGATCGTGCTCATCGCCGACGGTGCGACCAGCGGGACGCGGGCCACGATGCACATGCCGTTGCTGTCCGACAGCTACCCACCGCAGGCGCGAGTGCGTGTGCTCTCGTGGTACGCAGGCCTCGGCGCAGCGGGCAACATCGTCGCCCCGTTGACGGTGTCGGCGCTCACCACCTGGGCGGCGCTCACCTGGCGCGGGGTCTTCCTGTTCACGGGAGGTCTCACGCTGCTCGTGGCCATTATCGCGATCGGACTGCGCGACCCAGGGTTCGGGCACCTCGACACGGAGAAGGTGCGCACTGCCGGCACTGCTGCTCCACTGCACGGGCCACAACTGGGCTTCGGTGAGATCTTTCGCCGGCTGATGCTGGTGCCCACCATCCGTAGGCAACTGGTGGGCTGGGTCGTGCTCGGCGTGATGGCGATCCCGCTGGCGACGTTCGTCACGTTCCTGCTCGACGAGCGGTGGGGCATCGGCCCGGGCGGTCGCGGCGTGTTGGCCGCCGTGCAGTCTGCGGTCGCGTTGGTGACGCTTGGGTTGTTCGGCAAGTTCGGCGAGAAGATGCTGCGCAAGGAGCCGGCTTCGGTGGTGCGCCTCGCGTCGGTCTTCATCGTCGGGTCGACGCTGGCGACGTCGCTGGCCGCCTTGAGTCCCAGCTTCGCCGTGATGGTCGTGTTGCTCACCATTGGATCTGCGGGGATGGCCATGTTGGGGCCAGCGCTGGGGGCATTGCAGATGGGCCTCGTTCCCGCCGAGATGCGCCCGCACGCGATCGCGCTGGGTGGCCTCGCCGCCGGCTTTGGTGGGCTCACCGGGTCGTTGTACCTCTCCGGCATCGATCGTCGCTTCGGCGTCGCGGGAGCGATCGTGGCGCTGGCCATTCCAGGTCTGATCGGCGCCATCGTCGTGCGGGGCTGCGCTCGAACGCTGGAAGCCGACCTCGACCGGATGGTCACCGACGTGATCGAGGAATCGCGAGTGCAGGCAGCCCATCTCAGTGGCGCCCGGTTGCCGCTCCTCGCCCTCCGCGGCATCGACGCCCACTACGGCGATCTCCAGGTGCTGTTCGGCATCGACTTCACCGTCGACGAGGGCGAGATCGTGGCGTTGTTGGGCACCAACGGCTCCGGGAAGTCCACGCTGCTGAAGGTGATCTCGGGCCTGCTGCTGCCCACCGCCGGCTCTGTTCGGCTCGCCGGCGCGGACATCACCTATCTCGGCGCGGAACGCCGCGTGCGGCAGGGGATCACCCAGATTCCCGGTGGTCATGCCGTCTTCGGGTCGCTGACCGTCGCTGACAACCTACGCGCCTACGCCGACACACTCGACCTCGGCCCTCGTGCCCTGGCTCCGGAGCTGGAGCGTTGCTTCCAGCTGTTCCCCGTGTTGCACGAACGACGCAACCAGCTCGCATCGACGCTCTCGGGCGGCGAGCAACAGATGCTGGCGTTGGCCAAGGCGGCGATCCTGCGCCCGCGGCTGCTGCTCATCGACGAACTCTCGCTGGGACTGGCTCCGACGGTGGTAGGCGAGTTGTTGGACCGTGTGCAGGACCTGCGAGCCGCCGGCACCACGATCGTGCTCGTCGAGCAGTCGGTCAACCTGGCGCTGTCCGTGTGCGAGCGGGCGTACTTCCTCGAACGCGGCACCGTCCGATTCACCGGCCCGGGTTCCGAACTGCTGCAGCGCACGGATCTCCTTCGCGCTGTGTTCCTCCACGGCGCCGACGCTGCCGAGACCCATCTCTCCGGTCCGACCACGGAGGTGGCCGGGTGATCGCGTTCGACCTGCTCGGTTGGCACATCCCACGCGAGATCATCGTGCTGGGCGCGATCATCGGTGCGTCCTATGGTCTCCTCGCGGTCGGCCTGGTGCTGGTGTACCGCAGCAGCCGACTGGTGAACTTCGCCCACGCCGAAGTCGGCGCGTTCGCCGCCACCATGCTGTACGTCGGCGTGAACAGCTGGGGGCTGCACTACTACCTCGTGCTGCCATTCGTGCTGGCGATCGCCGCGGTGCTCAGCATCGGGGTGGAGGGCATCGTCGTCGGCCGTCTCGGCAAGGCGCCTGCGCTGATGAGTGTGGTGGCCACGCTCGGCGTGGGCCAGCTGCTCTCCGCTCTTGCTGCTGCGATCAACACCAGCGCCGGTCAAGGGTTCGCGTTCCCCAGCCCGCCGGGCATGCCGACGTTCGACGTGGGGGCGCTGCGACTCACCCGCGACTACAC
>JBAVTH010000268.1:0-4885 GCA_049696035.1 Ilumatobacteraceae bacterium | reverse complement strand
GCCGATGCCTCGGCCGCCGGTGGCGCGACGCGGCTCGACGAGTGGCGGGTGGGTCTCGCCACGCTGGTACAGCATCCGCTGACCGGCGCTGGGCCGGAGGGCTACCGCGTCGTGTTCCGCGACGGGGTCGATGCCGAGTACGAACGCGAGCACGGCCGCGCGGTACAACCCGATCGTGCACACAACGGCCTGCTCGACGTCGCGCTCGCCGGTGGCGTGCCGGCGGCATTGCTGTACGGGACGTTCGTGGTCGTCGCCGCGGTGGAAGTGCGCCGGCGCACACGCGGGCGCGCTCTCTCGGCTCCGCTGCTCGGCGTGCTTGCGGGCATCGGCGCCTACCTCACCCAACAACAACTGCTGTTCCCTCTGGCGGAGATCGAGCCGGTGCTGTTCCTGCTCGCCGGCGGCGTCGTCTGCAGCGGTCGTCCGCCATGGCCGGCATCTCGCGCCGCGAGCCGCGCCGTCGCGACACTGGCCGCAGCGGTGGCTGCCGGCGGCCTGTGGTGGGGCATCCGCGACGTGGCCGCATGGCACTCGGCGCACGACGCGACCGTTGCTGCCGCGCAAGGTGACGCGCTTGCGGCGCACGCTCGTGCGGCCGATGCGCTGCGATGGCGATCCGACGAGGTGTGGCTGCACCTCCTCTCGGCGCGTACCGCTCCCAGCCCATCGGCCGCGCTCGCCGCAGTGGACGACGCGCTCGCCCTCTCACCCGGAGATCCGATCGCGCTCCAGCGCCGCCAGGAGCTGCTGGTCAACCTCGACCCGGCCGCAGCCTTCGAGGAGCTGCACGACCTGGTGGCCGCCGACCCGCACAACGCAGCGCTGCAGCTGCTGTACGGCACCGCCGCCATCCGCACCGACGACGAGGCCATCGCCGAGCAGGCCTGGCTGCGAGCGTTCGACCTGGCCCCCGATTCGCCCGGCCCGCGCCAGAACCTGATCACGCTGTACCGCCGGCAGGGGCGCGACGCCGAGGCCGACTCGCTGGAGATCTCCGGGAACCGATGAGCCGGCCCGAGCGTGTACAGCGTGTGGATCAAGCACTCGCACCAGCAGACAGCACCTGGTCGCCGGTGACCAACGTCGTCGCACTCCACAGCGAGCTGGCGTTCGAGCCGTTCTACGCCGGCCAGCGGTCGGCCATCGCCCGGGCGCTCGCGCTCACCCTGCACGACAACGATCTCGCCACGGAGGCCACCGACGAGGCCATGGCGCGGGCCTTCGCCCGCTGGCGCTCCGTCCAACGGCTGCAGAACCCGGGCGGCTGGGTGTACCGCGTGGGACTCAACTGGGCCCGCAGCGTGCTGCGCCGCCGCAACGGCCCGCGGCGACGGCTGCACGAGATCGACGAGCACAGCCTCGAGGTGGGCGATCACGAACTGCATCGGGCCCTGTTGCGGCTCGACCTCGATCGTCGGGCCGTCGTGGTCTGCCGGTACTTCCTGGGGATGTCGCAGGACGAGATCGCGCAGGCGCTCGACATCAGGCCGGGCACGGTGAAGAGCCGACTGCACCGGGCATTGCATCAGCTGGAGGACCAGCTGGGATACACACGGGAGGAGGAGGCGTGATGGAGCCGATCGAACGGCGCCTCACCCACCACCTGGGCGAGCAGGCAGCAGGGATCGAACCCGACGACCAGGGGGTGGTGCGCGTGATGAACGAAGGAAAGCGCAAGCGAACGGCACGGGTGGTGCTGCTCGGCGCCGCATCGTGTGCGGCGGTGATCGCCGTCGCAGTCGCCGCGATCGCCGTCCTCGGCCACCGCCAGGACGACTCCAGCATCACACCGGCCTCTCCATCGCCGGCGTCCGGCTTGGCGAAGGCCGCTGAGGTGCCCGCGAGCTTCGAGTGGAGCGTGGAGGCCAGCCCCCAGGCTGCCACCCAGTTCGGCGGTGCGGCATGGTGGAGCGGCTCATCGTCGAACGGCACCTCCACGTACACGTTCGGCACCCTGCCGCACCAACCCGACGAGAAGGCGCGCCAGCAGCTGTTCACCACCCTCGACGGCGTCGACTACCAGCCGGCAGGCCTTGCCTTCGACCCCTGGATCAGCGACCTCGACAGCAGCCAGCCCGCTCGCATCTACGCCATCGGCACGGTGCCCGCCGGCCTCTCGTACCGCTACCAGACCGGTGTCACCACCGACCAGGGCGCCACCTGGCAGCTCGCCGATCTGCCGCTCGATCTGCAGCAGATCCGTGACGACTTCGGAGCGGTCGGCACCTTCGGCACCCAGATCGTCGCCGGCGACCGCGGAGCCGTCGCGGTGGTCGAACCGATGGCGTTCGCACAGGGGCCCGGCGGGCTCAGCATCGATGGGGTCGACAGCCAGTACGGCACGGCGGTCACCTCCGCCGGGGTCGAGGTCTACGGAGCACCGGACGATCTCGATGCCGTGGCAGCACGCGAGTGCCCACCGGGGTGGCCACTGGTGAAGGGCCCGGCGCGCGAGTTCGTCACCGACGGCACCGGGCCGGCCACCCAGGCGACCATCGCGCTCGGGCCAGGCGGCATCAACGAGTGGCACTGCGAGTCACCGAAAGGCGACGAGCCCGATCTCTGGCTCGACCCCACGCGCGTGCACGGCGACGTGGTGCAGGTGGTGCCGTTCGACCAGTTGCCATACGACGAGGGCTCGGTGAAGGCGCTGCGCGGCCAGACCCGCGTGTTCCACACCGCTGACGGCGCAGCATGGGACGAGGTGGCGCTGCCCACCACCGGTGGCACCGCCAACGGAGTGCTCGGGCTGCTGTGGAACGGCAGCGACTATGCGCTGCGCACACCGGGTGTGGCCGGCGGCGAGCTGTGGCTCAGCGCCGACGGCACCCAGTGGCGGCAGGCCACGCTGCCCAGTCGTTCCGACGGCCTCGCGTTCGGTTCGCTGCCCGATGGGTCGCTGCTGTTGAGTGGTCGTCGCGATGGCGAGCTGGTGGCCTATGTCAGCGCCGACGGCACTGCGTGGTCCGGAGTGTCGCTCGACGGGCTGCTGGCTCTCGATCCCACGTGGCGGATCACCATGTTCCAGGCCGTCAGCAGCCCTGACGGCACCTCACTGCTGGTCGCAGCCGCCCAGGACATGTTCGCCGTGCTCGGTCCTCCGGTGCTCGATCACGGCCGCTACCAGCTGCGCCTCAGCGACGCCCAAGGGAGTGCCGAGCTGCTCGATGGCGACTCGGCGGTGATCGATCGCCTGGACAGCATCTGGCAGCAGGGCGGGGTCACCGGCGCCGGTGGCCGGCTGCGCACCAACGGCAACGGAGGCGTGCTGGTGCTCGACCCGGCCACCGGGGAAACCGTCGACGTGTTCGCGCAGAACGAGATCGGCGCCGCCAACGACAAGATCTACAACAGCCCGCAGGGTCAGCGCTTCCAGAGCAGCATGCCTCCGTCGGCGTGGTGGGTGCTCGACACCGCCGACGGCACAGGGTGGAGCATCACCAGGGTGGAAGGCCTCAGCGGCAACAACTCCTGGCTGGCGGCCGCGCCGCAGGCGATCAGTGGCGTGCACTCCTACCGCTTCATGGTCGGTTCGTCCACGGCCGTCGTGGTCGGCCGCCGCACGCCCTGAGGGTCACCTGCTGGCGCGCTTGTCCTTCGCCCGGCGCACCGCATTGACGCCCGACGCGGCCATTCGCCCGGCCGATCGGCCCAGATCGGCACTGCGTCCTTCGGCCCGCGCAGCGGCGGCGTCAGCAGCCGAGCCGGCACCTGCCGGCGAGCTGTCGGCCGTCGTCGGCTGCTGCACTTTCTTCGGCTTCTCGGTGAAGCTGCTGCCCACCCAGACGATGAAGTGGACCGCGGCGATGCCCCCGATGATGAACCGGGTGCCGTTCTCGACGCTGAGCCACGGCTGCAGTGCGGCCACCACCTCGAGCGCGATGATCGCCGGATCGATCAACCGGTGCAGCCGGCGATCGAGCACCCGGAACGCGGCCAGCGCGCCGCGTGTGATCGCAGCGTGGCCCATGATGATGCCGCCGAGCACAGCCGGCACCAGCGGCGTGGGGCTCTGCAGCCCGCTGGCCACCAGCGCACCGCCGAGGATGTACTCGACGAGCTGGTGCATCCAGAACGGGCGCTTCCCTGCCGCAGACATTCGGGCAGCCTACCTGTCATGGCTGCAGCGCTCGACTCGCTGACAGCCGGCAACCGGTGTGGCCCCAACCGCGCCCGGGATGCAGAACGACCCCGGGGCGATTGCTCGCCACCGGGGTCGTCGGGGGGACGCTGGGCTGTAACCCCGCGACCCGGCTGCGCATTCCCTGCTGACCGGGGATTCAGCGCAGCAGTGTCACATCATTCCCATGCCGGGCATGCCGCCGCCCATGCCGCCGCCGCCCATGCCGCCGCCGGACGACTTCTCCGGCTTGTCGGCAACGAGGCACTCGGTGGTGAGCACCAGGGCTGCGATCGACGCTGCGTTCTGCAGCGCCGCCCGGGTGACCTTGGCCGGGTCGATGATGCCGGCCTTGACCAGGTCGACCATCTCACCGGTTGCGGCGTTGAGGCCCATGTTGCCCGTGGCGGATTCCACGGCCTGGGTGGTGACGGCGCCTTCGAGGCCGGCGTTGTCGGCGATGAGGCGGCAGGGAGCCGTCAACGACTCCCACACCGTCTTGGCGCCCGTGCGCTCGTCGCCTTCCAGCGAGTCGACCACCGCCTTGACGGCGGCGCGAGCACGCACGAGTGCGGTACCGCCACCGGCGACCACACCTTCCTCGATGGCCGCACGAGTGGCCGACACCGCATCTTCGATGCGGTGCTTCTTCTCCTTCAGCTCCACCTCGGTGGCAGCGCCGACCTTGATGACCGCAACACCGCCGGCCAGCTTGGCCAGGCGCTCCTGCAGCTTCTCGCGATCCCAGTCGCTGTCGGTGTT
>JBAVTH010000267.1:0-18389 GCA_049696035.1 Ilumatobacteraceae bacterium | reverse complement strand
GCCCCCAGCCGATGCGTCGTGGTGGAGGACAGCCCCACAGAGATCGCTGCCGGCGCCGCTGCCGGCATGCACGTGATCGCCTATTCGGGTGGCCGCATGCATCCGGCGAACGCTCTCACGAACGCCGGCGCGCACGACGTGATCGACTCGATGGCCGACCTGCCGGCGCTGCTCGCGGCCGGAGCCGGCACTCACTCGACGACGTCGTCAACCGGTATCGAATAGCCGCCGCTGAAGCCCTGTTCCATCAGCGCCAGCAGCGCATCGACATCGCCGTGCCAGCGCAGCCGGCGGATCTGCGCCGCCGAACGGCGGGCGGAGAACGCTCGCAGCACCTCGAACGCCGAGCCGGTCACGACTGCACGGTACGACCCGCCATCGGTGCCGAGCAGCCGCGTCTCGTTGCCGGCGCACACCTCCAGCGTGCCCCAGACCGCGTCGCGAAGCATCTCGTGCACGAAACCGAGGTAGTGGTCGAGCGCGACGGCAACAGCGAGCGGATCGTCGTCGCGCGACAGTCCGAGCGCTCCGCGGACGTCCTGATGATGTGCATGCAGGTCGGCAACGAAGTGGCAGCCTTCGCCGTAGCCGAACAGGCGCAGCCCGTCCTCGAAGGTAGGAGCCTCGCGGGCCCATTCGTCCACGAGGTCGGCCAACGGCAGATCACGCCGGGTGGCCACCTGCGCCGCACCCCACGCCACACCGCCGACGTCATCGCCCGCCGGAAACTGCTGCGCGTTCAGGTCGGTGGCGAGGCCCACCACGTGCGCCAACACGTCGCGCACTCGCCACTCCGGCGTCGCCGGCACGTGCGTTGTGAGTTGCTCAGCCGACAGCTTGCCGACCGTGGCCACCATTGCGCGGCGCACCCGCTCGTAGACGTCACCGGCATCGACGGAGACCGCTCTGGCGCTGGTCGGATCCACCGCGCCTGTCTACCACCTGCCGCTCGGTAGGCTGCAAGGGATGTCACGGCGCACACGGATCCTCACGATGGTCGGCGTCGGGCTCATCGTCTGGTTCGCGTTCGTCACCCTGCGGTGGGCGATGCAGCCGCTCGACGACACCCAATCGGTCGGGCTCAACGCCGACAAGACGATCGCTTACCAGAAGGTGGAGTGCGGCAGCCTGTTCGACGCCAGCCCCACCGGTGGCAAGGTCATCCCCGCGCCGGTCACGCCCGCCACGGTGACAGCCGCCAAGCTCGGCGAGTGGGGCTTCGGGCGCCCGCCCTGCGAGCTGGGGCACCAGCAGGGGCGTGCCCTGTACGCCATCGACGCGGCCACCTTCGTGGTCGGCCTCGGCGCCCTCGCCTTCGTCGCCAAGCGCACACGACCACGCGACGGCGCAGTCTCGGCGCTGCCCGCACTCGCCTGACCGGTCACGTTCCCGCGGCCGCCATTCGCTGCACCATCTCGCGCAACACGGCCGGCGAGGTGGCGAAGTTCAGGCGGGCGAAGCCGCGGCCCTCGCTACCGAAGTTGGGGCCCTCACTGAGGCGCACGCCTCGACGCAGGAACTCCACGGACGGATCATCACCCCAGCCGAGAGCACGACAATCGAGCCAGGCCAGGTAGGTGGCAGCCGGCGCGACGTACTCGACAGCGGGCATCCGCTCGGCCAGCAGCGACGCCAACAGCACCCGCTGCCGGTCGAGGTGCGCCAGCACCGCGTTCAGCCACTCGTCGCCGGCGCGCCACGCGGCCTCGGCGGCAACAGCACCCATCAGGTTGGCGGCGCCGAACAGGTGCCCCGGCGCAGCCTCGATCGCCGCGCGGACAGAGGGCGAACCGATGTGCATGATCGCGTACCGCAGCGCCGCCAAGTTGAACGTCTTGGATGCCGCGTGGATCGTGACCGTGCGCTCCGGCGCGAACAGTGCCATCGGCCGGTGCGCCAACGGCGCAAAGGTGAGGTCGGCGTGGATCTCGTCGGAGATGATCAGCAGGTCGTGGCGCTCCGCGATCACCGACAGCGAGCGCAGCTCGGCCTCCGAGAAGACGTGGCCCGTGGGGTTGTGCGGGTGGCACAGCAACAGCACCTTCGCGGGTGTCGCCGTCAGCTGGGTGTCGAGCGCGTCGTGGTCGAACGTCCATCCGGAGGGTGAGGCCGACGACCGCATCGCCGGCACGGCCAGCACCTCACGCCCGCTGTCCTCCACGCTGTGCAGGAAGGGCGGATACGCCGGCGTGTGCACGATCACGCGATCACCGGGTGCAGTGCACAGGTGCAGCACGATCTGGATGCCCTGCACGACATCGTTGAGCTCCATCGTGTCGGCCTCGTCGATGTGCCAGCCGTACCGGCGCGCGCAGCGCTCTACGAATGCGTCCGTGGCCGGCGATCCACCGGTGATGTGTCGCCAGTCGGGGTAGCCCAGGTCGCCACCGGTCACGACGGCGTGCAGCGCCTCCGCCACCACCGGTGGCGGGGCGAAGTCCATGTCGGCCACCCAGGCCGCTATCGCGTCGGGGGTGCGGTGCCACTTGACGCCCGGCTTGGTGTGCAGCCGATCGAGTGAGACGGAGTCGAAGTCGAACGGCGCGGCAGTCACGGTGGTGACGTTACGCCGTCACCCACTGCTGGATGCGACGGATGCCTTCCTGCATGTCGTCGTCGGCCATCGCGAAGCTGAAGCGCGCGTAGCCGGGCGTACCGAACGCCTCGCCGGGGACGAACGCGACCTTCGTCTCGCCGAGGATGGCGTCGGCCAGCTCGAGCGTGGTGGCCGACACGGTGCCGTTGGGGCCAAGTGGGCGGCCGAGCAGCGCCGAGAAGTTCGGATAGCAGTAGAACGCCCCTTGCGGCACGATCGCGTGCACTCCGGGGATCTCGTTGAGCATGCGATGCATCGTGTCGGCACGGCGGGAGAACGCCTCGCGCATCATCGCCACCGCCGACAGGTCGCCGCTGACCGCTTCCAACGCAGCGAGCTGCGCGACGTTGGTGACGTTGGAGGTGCTGTGCGACTGGTAGTTGATCGAGGCCTTCATGATGTCGGCCGGTCCGATCATCCAGCCCACCCGCCAACCCGTCATCGCATAGGTCTTGGCGACGCCGTTGACGATCACGCACTGGTTGGCCAGCTCGGGCACGACCGTGGGCATCGAGACGAACTCGTTGTCGCCGTACACGAGGTGCTCGTAGATCTCATCGGTGAGCACCCACACACCCTTCTCCACGGCCCAGCGGCCGATGGCCTCCACCTCGTCGGGCGAGTAGATCGCACCACTGGGGTTGTCGGGGCTGACGAAG
Organism: Ilumatobacteraceae bacterium; assembly: GCA_049696035.1. Taxonomy (GTDB): domain Bacteria; phylum Actinomycetota; class Acidimicrobiia; order Acidimicrobiales; family Ilumatobacteraceae; genus UBA668. The sequence goes on along the minus strand of JBAVTH010000267.1, from coordinate 15,134 downwards.
AGCAGCACCTTCGTGCGTGCCGTGAGCGCAGCGTCGAGTTGCTCGACGGTGACCTTGAAGCCGGTGGACTCGTCGGTCTGCACCACGACGGGCACGCCACCGGCGAGCGTGATGGCCTCGGGGTAGGTGGTCCAGTACGGGGCCGGACAGATGACCTCGTCGCCCGGATCGCAGAGCGCGGCGAAGGCGGTGAACACGGCGTGCTTACCGCCGTTGGTGACCAGCACCTGGCTGGCCTGGCAGGTGAACCCGCTGTCGCGCAGCGTCTTGGCGGCGATGGCTTCGCGCAGTGCCGGCAGGCCGGCGGCCGGCGTGTACTTGTGACTCTTCGGATCGCGGCACGCGCGCACGGCCGCCTCGACGATGTTGTCGGGGGTGGGGAAGTCGGGCTCGCCGGCGCCGAAGCCGATGACGTGCTGGGTGCCGTCCTTCAGCGCCTGGGCCTGCAGGGCCTTGGCCTTGGCATCGACCGCCAGGGTGGCGGACTCGGCGATGGCGGCGAGACGGGCTGACGTTCTGGCGACGGGGGAGTTCACAGGGGGCCTTTCCTCAAGAGAGTGCCTCTCGGCACTCGAACGGCGGTGATTCTACGGTGACCGCGCAGAGCCCTGGCCGGAATTGACGCACCAGTCCAAAGGCGGGCTGGGCGGAGGTTTTCGTCCAACGCCTTGGCCCGGAGGTCGCAATGTGACGAGACTATGGATGTGACCGTCGATCCCAGCTCCATCATCATCCCGAGCGACCTGCTCCCGTCCGACGGACGCTTCGGGTGCGGACCTTCCAAGGTGCGCGCCGAACAGGTGCTCGCGCTCGCCAAGGCCAACAGCAACCTGCTGGGCACCTCGCACCGCCAGGCCCCGGTGAAGCACCTGGTGGGTTCGGTGCGCGAGGGGCTGCACGAGCTGTTCGGCCTGCGCAAGGGCTGGGAGATCATGCTGGGCAACGGTGGCGCCACCACCTTCTGGGACGCCGCCACGTTCGGCCTCATCCGAGAGCGCAGCCAGCACGCCGTGTTCGGCGAGTTCTCGTCCAAGTTCGCCGAGGCCGCCGCCAGCGCTCCCCACATCGGCGAGCCGGTGGTGGTCCGCAGCGAGCCGGGCACGCACCCCGCCATCGATGCCGCCGACGACGGGGTCGACGTGGTGGCGCTCACCCACAACGAAACCTCCACGGGCGTCTCGATGCACCTGCGCCGCCCCGAGGGTGAGGCGCTGGTGGTCGTGGATGCCACGTCGGCCGCCGGCGGACTGCCGTGGCTCGTCGACGAGGTGGATGTGTACTACTTCTCACCGCAGAAGTGCTTCGCCGGCGACGGTGGCCTGTGGCTGGCGGCATGCGCACCGGCCGCGGTCGAGCGCATCCGCGAGATCGGCCACGGTGATCGCTGGCGGCCGGCGTCGCTGGATCTCAACCTCGCGCTCGACAACTCGGTCGCCAACCAGACCTACAACACACCGGCGCTGGGCACCCTCATCCTGCTCGACGAGCAGATCAAGTGGATGCTGGCCAACGGCGGCCTCGACTGGTGCATCGGCCGCACCCGCGAGTCCGCCGACCACCTGTACTCGTGGGCCGCGGCCTCCAGCTACGCCAGCGCGTTCGTCGCCGACGAGATGCAGCGCTCGCCGGTGGTCGGCACCATCGACCTCACCGGTGTCGAGGCTCACGACGTCAACGTCGCGCTGCGCGCCAACCGCATCGTCGACACCGACAGCTACCGCAAGCTGGGCCGCAACCAGCTGCGCGTCGGTATGTTCCCTGCTGTGGAACCCGACGACGTCGCCCGCCTCACCGCCTGCATCGATCACGTCGTGAGCGTGCTCGCTTGAGTGAACGAGTGCTGACGACGGCGTTCGAGATGCTGACGCCGCTGCACCGCCCGATCATGGTGCTCGCGCTGCGCGGCCTGTTCGACATCGCCGAGGTGGCCACCGACGCCGTCGACGCGCTCACCGCGGACCGCGTCGCTCCCATCGTCGCCACCATCGATCCCGACCCGTTCTTCGACTTCACCCAGGAACGGCCGCTGGTGGAGTTCGACGACGCCGACAGCCGTCAGATCCTGTGGCCGGAGAACCAGTTCCGCGTCGCCCGCTTCCCGGGCGGCGCCCACGACATGGTGCTGCTCGCCGGCGTCGAGCCGCACCTCCGCTACGTCACCTTCGCCGATGCGATCATCACCGTCGCCCGCGAGTTGGCCTGTGAGATGGTGGTCACGCTGGGCGCCGCACCGGAGGCCATTCCCCACTCACGCCCCGCGCATGTGGTGGGCAGCAGCACCAACGACGGGCTGGTGCGCGCTCTGGGCCTGAGCCGCCCCCAGTACCAAGGCGTCACCGGGTTGGTGGGTGTGTTGCAGGAACGCCTCGATCGCGCCGGCATCCCCGCGGTGTCGTTGCGTGTCGGCGTACCCCACTACCTCGGCAACGCAAAGCACCCACAGTCGTCGGCAGCCCTGCTGCAGCACCTCGAGCACGTGCTCGGCGTGCCCACCGGCCATGCCGCGCTGGCCGAGGACGCGATGCGCTGGCGCAGCCTGCACGACGAGGCCGTGGCGGAAGACGAACAGGCGGCGCCGTACGTGATGATGCTGGAGCACGAGTACGACCGGCGAATGGAGGCGGCGATGCCCAGCGGCGACGATCTGGCCGCCGAGCTGGAGAAGTTCCTGCGCGAGCAACGCGACGAAGGCCCGGCCGAGTAGCTGCCAGGCCGGCGTCCCGGTCAGCCGCCGGCGGCGATCGCGTCGAGCTGCTCCTGTGTGACGCCGCAGCGCAGCGCCGCGTCGGACAGCAAGGCGTCCACTTCCGGCGGGCGTGGCGTCTGGGCGATGCCCATGGCCAGCAGGTCGGCCTCGGACGTGGTGGCCAGCAGGTCGTCGGCAGCGCACCGGGCGACACCGGGGTCGACGCCGACACCGACGAGCGCGTCGTAGAACACACCACCGATCAGCCCACTGGGCTTCTCGGCGGGGCCTGGCGGCAAGGTCGAGTCGGGAGCCAGGGACGTGGTGGGGGCGACCGTGGTCGACGGCGGGATCGTCGCCGGCGCCTCGGCCTCGGCGGTGGTGCGAGCCTCCGCCGTGGCGAGCGTGGTCACCCGTACCGCGGTGGAGACCATCACCACGCCGAGCACGCCCAGCAGGGCGCCTCCGACGAGCGAGACCGTACGGCGACGCACGCTCACCACGAGGCGACGTTCGTCCATGGCCAGCAGGCCGAGGTGATCGGCCTCCTTGATCAGCGGTGGCACGACCACGAGAGCAGCCAGCAGCGCAACGGCGATGTTGATGGTGACCACCATGCCGAAGTCGGCCAGCAGCGGCAGGGACGAGAACATCAGCACGGCGAAACCGCCGAGCGTGGTGAGTGCCGAGGTGAAGAAGGCACGGCCGGTACGCCGAGCTGCGATCGTGGTGGCCTCCTCCGGATTGAACCCGCGTGCCCGCTCTTCCGCGTAGCGGTCGATCAACAGCACCGAGAACTCGGCGCAGGTGGCCACCACGAGCGGGCCGCCCACGGTGGTGAGCGGGCTGAGCGTGATGTCGAGCAGGCGCACGAGCACGGCCGACGAACCGACGGCCAGCAGCACGGGGATCATCGTCAGCAGGCCGCGAGTGAGGTTGCGGTAGCGGATGATCACGAATGCGGCCACCAGCAGCAGCGCCACGATGGTGAGCTCCGCTCGGTTGGCGGTGATGTTCTCCAACAGCCCGACGCCCACCACGGCCAGGCCGCCGGTGGTGGCCGATGCGCCCTTGGGCAGCAGTGCCTTGTCGCCTGGGTCGGCGATCGCGGCCTTCACGTTCTTCAGCACCACGGAGCGGGTCTCCAGCGAGGAGGGCCCCACCTGGAACAGCACCTGTGCGGCATTGCCGCCGTCGGCGACCATCGACACCTGCAACGCTTCGGGCGCCAGCTGATACGCCTGCAGCATGTCGAGCCCCGTGGGCGGCAGCGCCGTGGCGCCCGGCACCTCGATCAGCCAGCCCACGGTGGTGGCGAGACTGGATGCTTGGGCGAGCTCCTTGTTGGCGCCCAGCGACCGCTCCACCAGATCCATCTGGAACGCGCCCATCTGATCGGTGAAGACGCCGTTCGACTCGGTGGCCACGTCGGCCTTGATGAAGATGCCCAGCGTGGAGGCGAAACCCGTCTCCTTCTCGAGCGTCCGTGCGTTCTTGATCGCCGTGCTCGACTGGTTCGCCCAGTTGATCGGGTCGCTCTCGATGCGCGAACCCTTCTCCATCGACAGCCCGAGCACCGGGATGGCGATGGCGATGATCACCAACGGCAGCACGGCAGCACGGTGCAGGCTGCCCAGCCGGCGCACCGAGGCCTCCACCCAGGTTTCCGCCGGCTGGCGCGTGGATGGCGCCCGACGTTCGCGGGCACCGATCAGCGTGGTGGGCAGCACGATCCCGGCCACCAGCAGGGCGACGATGCCGATGGAGAGCAGCACACCGAAGTCCTGCACCATCGGCACCTTGGAGATCTTGACGGTGAGGAAGGCGATCACTGCCGCCACCGTGGCCGTGAGCAATGGCGAGCCGAGGTGGTGCATCGTCTCGCCGAATGGCCCCTCCGTGTGATCGATGGTGCGCTCCTCCTCGATGCGGTTCTGCACCTGGATCGCGAACTCGATGCCGAGGCCGATGAGGATGGGCAGCCCGGCGATGGTGACCAGCGACAGCTTGGTGCCGGTGAAGCCGAACGCACCGAAGCCCCAGATCACGCCCACGGCCATGCCCGCCAGCGGCAGCAGGCGCCAGCGGACCTTGAAGGCAACCACGAGGATGACCATCATCACCAGCACGGCGATGCCGCCGAGTACGAGCATGCCGCCTTGCAGATAGTCGTTGATGTCGGTCAGGAAGGTGGGCGTACCGGTGATCGTGACCGACGCGTTGTCGAACGAGCGCCCGGCCAGCGCGGCCTTGACGGCGCTGGAGCCCTTCGCCAGGTCGTCGAGCGGAGCGTTGCCCACGAGCACCGCCGCGAAGACCGCGTGCCGCGGGTCGGGCACGAAGGCACGGAGCGGCTTGCGAACGACCAACTGGTCGTCGGCGGGCACCACCAACGCCTTGTCGGCGTCGATGCTGAAGCCCGTGTTGTCGAACACCAGGAACTTCACCCAGCCGGGGTTGTCCAACGACTGGTCACCTGCGGCTCCGAGGCGCATCGTGGTGATGGTGGCATCAGTCTCGCGGGCGGCCTTGCCCGCTTCCGTGGGCTCGCGGTCGATCGCCCGGGCGACGATCTGGCTGGCGACACCCTTGGCGATGAGATCACTCGACCACTGCAGCAGGGCCACCGGCGAGATCACCGAGGTGATCGCATCGTTGCCCTCCAGCGTGGACTGGACCTCGTTCATCTGGGCCACGTTGCCCGTGGTGAACAGGTCGACGACGGTCTTGCCCTCCGGCACCGTGAACAGCACGACCATGTTCTCGCCGCCGAACAGCTTCTGGTACGCGCCGTTGTCCTTTGCGACCTGCGAACCCGGGTCGATGTAGCTGTCCTGACCGGTCGCGAAGTCGAGCGCGCCGAGGCCGACCGCGAAAAGGCCGGTGACTGCCACCACCGCTGCCAGCGTGACCAACGTCCGCCGGCTCAACCACTCTCCTATCCTGCGCCACCACGAGCCCATGATCCCCCTCCTCGGGTCGAAGCTGGTTGGAGCGTACGAAGCCAGACTCGTCGAGGCCAGGGGCCTTGGACCATTCAGCGAGGGCCGGTCCGTTCAACGAAAGGCAGTTCAGCGAAGGGCCGTTCAGCGAAGGGCCGTTCAGCGAAGGGCCGGGCCGTTCAACGTGCGGAGGTGAAGCCTCCGATGTCGAGGCGTGCGTCGAGGTCGGCTCGGAACACCGCCGTGTCCTCGGGGAACCTTGCGCCCGTGCCATCGGCGACTCGGGTCATCATCTCGAAGTTCGCCACCACGGCCGCGGCATCGAGCATGAACTGCTCCCCTGCCACCGACACGAGCCGGTCGCGTGCCGCGACCAGCGTCGCCTCGTCCCAACCGCCGATGGCCTCGGCGAAGGCCACGATCTCGGCGCCGAAGGGCAGCCCGGCATCGCCCTCACCTTCGGCGATCGCCGCCAGGTCGGCGGGAGTGCCGGCTTCGGTGCTGCTCCAACTGAGCATGCTGGCATGTGCGGTCGTTCAAAAGAAGCACTCGCGCACTCGCGAGATGCGGCCGGCGGCCAGTTCCATCTGGGGCCGGCTCAACGTGCCCCGATTCCACAACGGGTCGGCCATCTGGGCGTCGCTCATGTACTGCGCCTCGGCGAGGCGCCACAGGTTCTCCCACTCGTCGGGCAGCGCACTCAACGCCTGCACCACCGAGGCGGTCCGGTCGGCCGGCGCGGCCACCGGCACCCAGTTGAGAGTTGCCCGGGCCAGCTCGTCGGCCTCCCGGCCGTGTGGGGCGCCGTCGACGGGGCCGGGCAGCTCCGGAATGGTCGCACCGATGGCCCGGGCGAACGCAATGGTGGGAACGACCGCGACGACGATGCCCACGATCTCCACCCACTCCAGCGGGTGCATGCCCTCGGTGACGACATGTTCGTACCACTCCTGGGTGATGGTGCCGGCATGGCGGGCCAGCCGGTAGGCGACGTCGAGGGCCGGGTCGCCGAAGGGCCGCACCCACGGCGGTGAGGGCTCAGCCGCCAGGTAGGCGTCGCGGGCCACGGCGGCGATCTGCAGTCGACGTGCACTCGTGAAGCGTGCGCCCGGCTCGGCGACGTGCGCCAGCGACCGCCGCTGCGCCTCGACGAGATCAGCACGAACGACCCTGCTCACAGGTGCCAACCTACTCTGCCGTTCACCCCCGCCGGCGAGCCACACTCACACCATGGAGGCCGACATCGTCGAGCAGACCGGGCCGGCGGTGATGCGCCTGGTCGCCCGGCGCCTGCGAGGGCCGGGCATCCTCGCGATCGTCGCGGTGGTCGCCGCATCGAGCGGCTACGTCGCCATCGAGCGGTGGGGTTGGTTCGACGCGGCCTACATGTCGATCATCACGCTCGGCCAGGTCGGCTACGGCGAGGTGCACCCACTGGGCCATGGCGGTCGGGTCTGGACGATGGCCGTCATCGTCGCCGGCTTCGCGATCTACGTGTACTCGGCAGCCACGCTGACCGCGCTGTTCCTGTCCGGCGAGGTGCGGGCGGCAATGCGTGAGAAGAGGAGGATCAAGGTGCGTGAACAACTGCGCGACCACGTCGTGGTGGTCGGCTTCGGTCGCGTCGGGCGCGCCGCAGCCGGCGCGTCCATTCGCAGCGGCCGACGATGCGAGGTGATCGACACCGACGCCTCGGTGGAGCACGATGTGGAGGCCGTCGGCGCGGTCTTCCTGCTGGGCGACGCCCGCGACGCCATCGTGATGCGCGCTGCCGGCGTGGACCGCGCGGCGGCGTTGATCACCAGCCTGGACGACCCGTCGAACGCGGTGGTCGCGCTCACTGCGCGGGCGATCGCCCCTTCCCTGCGCATCGTCGCCCGTGTCACCGACGGTGCCTGGCGCAACCGTCTGCTGCGCGCCGGCGTGTCGGAGGTGGTGCCCGTGTACGAGAGCGTGGGCACCAGCCTGGCCGCCACCGCACTCGACGCAGAGGTGCATGCCGTGCTGACCATCGCCGGCACCGACATGCGAGTAGAGGAGGTGGAGGTGGGCGCCGGGTCGCTGGCGGAAGGCTGCGACCTGCGGTCGTTGATGCAGCAGGCCCAGGATGTGCACATCCTGGGCCTTCGACGCGATCTGCAACTGCGTCGCTGGCACGAAGCCGACGAGGCGTTGCGCGCCGGCGACATGTTGGTGGTGATGGGCAGCGCGGTCACCCTCGGCGAACTGAACGCGTTGGTGCGGCACGGCTCGCGTGCCGAGGGCTGACCGGCGGCTCAGCCGCTGACGGCGGCGAACCCCGCTTCGAGATCGGCGAGGATGTCGGCGATGCTCTCCAGGCCGACGCTGAGACGCACCAGGCCGGGGCGCACGCCGGTGCTGGCCTGCTCGTCCTCGGTGAGCTGGCTGTGAGTGGTGCTGGCCGGGTGGATGACCAGGCTGCGCACATCGCCGATGTTGGCGACGTGGCTGTGCAGCTGCAGCGCCTCCACGAACTTTTGGCCTGCTTCCTTGGCCGTGCTGCCTTCCGGCGCCTTGATGTCGAACGCGAGCACGCTGCCGTAGCCCTTGCCCTTGCCGTACACCCGGAGGCGATCGTGCCACGGGCTGCTCTCGAGCCCGGCGTACGACACCGACTCCACCTGCGGATGATCCACCAGGAACCTGGCCACCTTGTCGGCGTTCTCCCAGTGGCGCTCCATGCGCAGGCTCAGCGTTTCCAAGCCCTGCAGGATGAGGAACGCGTTGAACGGCGAGATCGCCATGCCCAGGTCGCGCAGCATCTGTACACGGGCCTTGATGATGTACGCGCCGTGGCCGAGCGCCGGGAAGTACGGCAGGCCGTGGTAGCTGGGGTCGGGTTCGGTGAAGTTGGGGAAGCGGCCGCTGGCGGCGAAGTCGAACGTGCCGCCGTCGATGATCGCGCCGCCGATGCTGGTGCCATGACCACCGATGAACTTGGTGAGGCTGTGCACGACGATGTCGGCGCCCCACTCGATGGGGCGCAACAGGTAGGGCGTGGGCACGGTGTTGTCGACGATCAGCGGGATGCCGTTCTCGTGGGCGATCTTGCTGATGCTGTCGATGTCGAACACGTCGTTGCGCGGGTTGGCCAGCACCTCGCCGTAGAACGCCTTCGTGTTGGGGCGGATGGCACTGCGCCATTGCTCCAGATCGTGCGGGTCGTCGACGAAGGTGACCTCGATGCCCATCTTCGGCAGCGTGTAGTGGAACAGGTTGTAGGTGCCGCCGTAGAGCGACGGGCTGGCGACGATGTGGTCGCCGTTCTCCGCCAGCGTGAGGATCGCCAGGGTCTCGGCCGCCTGGCCGGACGCGACGACGAGTGCACCGGGCAGGCCGACGGCAGTGGTGACGCCGCCTTCCAGGCTGGACAGGCGCGCCTCGAGCGCACCCTGGGTGGGGTTCATGATGCGCGTGTAGATGTTGCCGATCTCGGCCAACGCGAACAGGTTCTGCGCGTGCGCCGCGTCGCGGAACTCGAAGCTGGTCGTCTGATAGATCGGTACCGCGCGGGCGCCCGTGGTCGGGTCGGGCTCGCCGCCGACGTGGATCTGCCGTGTCTCGAAACCCCAGGTGTCGCTCATAGGTGCGACACCATAGCCCCCTAATCCCGACCGCACAAGTCAGGATTCGGTGGTGGGTTCAGCGCTGCTCGAACGTGCCCGCGTGGCACAGTGCCGACAGCTGCGTCCGCGACCGGAGGTTGAGCTTGCGGTACACCTGCTGCAGGTGGGCATCGACGGTCTTCTGGCTGATGAACAACTCGCTGGCGATCTCCCTGTTCGACAACCCACGGGCCACCGAGAAGGCAACGGTGCGTTCGCGGGCCGACAGCGGCGCCAGCAGGTCGGCATGCTCGCGAGCTGCCTCACCACCTGGCTCCGCCAGCAGGTTGCGGGCCTGCGCCGACCACGGCCGGGCCCCCATCTCGTCGAAGGAACGCAGCGCATCTGCGGCCAGCCGGCGCTGCGCTGCGTCGGTGACCGGCAAGCTGCGCGCCCACACGAGGCGGGTTCGGGCCAGCTCCCACGGCGATCGTGCCAGGAGGTCAACAGCCTTCGGGAAGGCATCCAACTCACCCAGGATGCCACGTGCACGAGCCGCCACCCCCCGTGCCCACGGCAGATCGAACGGACCTGCCTCCAGCTCGCCGATCAGTGCCCACGCGTCCTTGGCGCGACCCACCCGAGCGAACGTCTCGGCGATGTCGCCTCGCGCGAGGGCTGTTCCGGGATGGTCGAACCCGCGGTCGGTCATCAACCGCCAACAGGCATCCATGTGAACGACTGCCGCGTCGGGCTGGTCGGCAGCCAGGTGGAGCAGGCCAAGCCGGTGCTCGGCCTCGATCTCGACGACGGTGAACCCCGATTCGCGAGCCGTGCGACGAGCTTCCAGCGCCCACTCGCGCGCCGGTTCGGCGCCGACCACCGCACCGACGAACGCACAGCGGTTGAGCAGCTCGTTGTCGTCGGCGCTGCGTTCCAGCGCGGCCAACGCCAGGCCGTATGCGGTGGCCACGTCGCCGAGCATGACTCGGCAGGTCACCGCATAGGCCGTCGCGGTGCCCGCGCCGGCGACGTGATGGGCCGCACGCATCGACGCCAGCAGCTGTTGCGCCCACGCATCGCACTCCTCCCACCGACCTTCGAGCATCAACAGATCGCCGGTGCGCTCCTCCACCTCGTAGAAGCTGACCAGCTGCCGGGCGGCGACCAGGTTCTCGTCCAGCAGGCGCCGGGCCTGCAACGCATCGGGGGTGTTCGCCATGCACTTGGCGATCAGCGGTTCGGCAAAGGGCGCCACACCGGCGGGCACCTCGGCCGCGACCACGTTGGCGATGCGCAGGTCACTGACGATGTAGAGCCCGACCAGCGACGCCCAGGCCCTGGCCAGCTCGACCGGGTCGATGTTCTCCGACGGCGCTGCCGCCAGGTCGGCGCGCAGGCGGGCGATGCCCGGCGCCACGGCCAGGCCGGCCCACAGCTCGATCCAGGCCTGAATGCGCGACACGCTCAGCCGCGACTCGATCGATGGGGCCTCCGTACCGGCGCGCTCGAAGTAGCGCAGCGCCTCCAGGTAGCGGCCCGCGCGCGCCATGGCCCGGCCGGCTTCGTACCAGAGCGTGGTTCGCCGCTGCCGGTCGGTGGCGCGCGCAGAGGCAGCGACCAGCAGAGCGGCCGAGTCGTCGAACCGGCCGTGATCGAACAGCAGACGGGCATGGGCCTGTGCCTCGTCGATCACCGTCTCCGTATGGGGGCCGCTGCCGCGCAGCGCGTGGAACAGGTGCCGATCACGGGGCCCGGGAGTGAACGCCTCGGCCAGCGCATCATGCAGTGAGAGCGCTTCGTCGCCGTCGGCCATCGCCGCCGCCCGCAACAACGGATGCGCGAACTCTCCATCTCCCACCAGCACGCCTTCGCGCAGCGGCAGCTCGAGATCGCCGGCCGAGGCCCCGATCGCCGCCAGCGCCAGGTCGCGTGTGCCGGCCGCGAGTGTGCCCGCGGCCGCCAACAGGCCCAGGGCGCGACGAGTGCGGCCCGGGTAGCGGGCGATCATGGTGGCGAAGCGCTCGCGGAGCCGGACGGGCAGCCGCTCGGCGTCGACCGGCAGGTCCCCGGCAGCCGGTACCGCATTGTCGGGCAGGTACAGCAGCGCCAACGGGTTGCCGCGGCACTGCCGAACGAGCTCCGGCGATGGCGGTCGGCCGCTGGCCGCCAGCAGCCCACGGCTCGCGGCCGCGTCCAACCCGCTCAGCTCCAGCCGGCGCAGCGGGGCGAGCTGCGCCGGGTCGGGGAACTCGTGGGGGCGGGTGGCGAACACCAGCAGCTGCCGCTCGCTGACGGCTCGCCGGGCGACGAAGGCGAGCGCCGACATGCTCGGCCGGTCGACGAGGTGCGCGTCGTCGACCACCACCAGCAGCGGTGCCAGCTCCGATGCCGCGCTGAACAGCTCGAGCAGCGCCAGCGACACGAGCGCTTCATCGACCGGCGCGTTCGTGAGGCTGATCGCCGCTCGCAAGGCCGCGGCGAGGTGCGCATCGAGGTGGTCGAGGCTCGCCAGGATGGGGCCGATGAGCTGCCGCACGACCAGGTACCCCATGTCCGAATCGGCTTCGTGGCCGCGCGAACGCAACACCTGGAACCCTTGCGCCTGGCGCCCCAACCAGTCGAGCAGCGCCGACTTCCCGATGCCGGCGTCGCCCTCCACCACCAACGAACACGCGTCGGAACGAGCCTCGTTCAGCTGATCGAGCAGGAAGCGTTGCTCGATCTCGCGGCCGTACAGCGTCGTCACCCCGCCGATGGTAGGGCAGGACTCCCCGGCCAGCACCGCCGAACCAGCTGGCCACGAGCCGGGCGCGCGTTCGCCGACCGGCTCGTGCCCATTGGGACGACGTCGCGGCACTCAGGCAGATTCAGCCGCCGCTGACGTCGGCGACCGTACACAATGGCCTCGCTGCGCTCGGCAGGTCGCCGAACACCAGCTGATCAGCCGCCGCTGACGTCGGCGACCTTCTGCTTGCCGGCGCCGAGGAACGGCATCATCGCCCGCAGCTGGCCACCGACCTCTTCGATCTGGTGATCGCGACCGGCCTGCTGCAGTTCCTTCATCTTCGGGCGGCCGGCCTCGCTCTCCGCGATCCACTCCTTGGCGAACTTGCCGGATTGGATCTCCTTGAGGATCTTCTTCATCTCCAGCTTGGTCTTCGCGTTGACCACGCGAGGACCGCGGGTGAGATCGCCGTACTCGGCGGTGTCGCTGATGCTGTAGCGCATGCCGGCGATGCCTTCCTCGTACATCAGGTCGACGATGAGCTTCACCTCGTGCAAGCACTCGAAGTAGGCCATCTCCGGCTGGTAGCCGGCCTCGACCAGCGTCTCGAAGCCGGCCTGCACCAGCGAGGTCACGCCGCCGCACAGCACGGCCTGCTCGCCGAACAGGTCGGTCTCGGTCTCTTCGCTGAACGTGGTCTCGATCACGCCGGCGCGGGCGCCGCCGATGGCATCTGCGTACGACAGGGCCAGCGCGTGGGCGCCGCCGGTGGCGTCTTGGTGCACGGCGATGAGCGCCGGCACGCCGCCGCCTTCGGTGTAGGTGCGGCGCACGAGGTGGCCAGGACCCTTCGGGGCGATCATGATCACGTCGACGGTCTTGGGCGGGCGGATGCGCTTGAAGCGGATGTTGAAGCCGTGCGCGAATGCGAGGGCCTTGCCCTTGCGCATCGCCGGCTTGATGAACTCCTCGTAGGTGGCCTTCTGCTCGGTGTCGGGCATGGTGAGCATGATCACGTTGGCCCACTTGGCGGCGGCGGCGATGTCCATCACCTTGAGACCGGCGGCCTCCGCCTTCGCGGCCGACTTCGACCCCTCGCGGAGCCCGACCACGACATCGACCCCCGACTCCTTCAGGTTCAGCGCGTGCGCGTGCCCCTGGGAGCCGTAGCCGATGATGGCGACCTTGCGGCTGCGAATGATCGACGGATCAGCGTCCGCCTCGTAGTACATCTTTGCGGCCATCTCAGCCAGCCTTTCCTTGATTGGATTTGGACGAGACCGCGCGCAGGCGAGCCTCACGATCGAGCTTGGGCAGCGCCACCCTGCCGGTGCGCTGGAGCTCTACGATGCCATAACCGGCCAGAAGTTCCTCAAAATCGTCGAGTTTCTCCGGATGACCGTCGAGCGAGACGGTGATCGCCTCCACGCCGACGGCCAGGATCTTGCCCTCGAAGATGTTCACCAGCTCCACCACCTGCCCGCGCTGATCGCCGCTGGCGCGCACCGTGGCCAGCAGCAGCTCGCGCTCGACGCTGCGGTGAGGGTCGAGCTCGCTGATCTTCACGACCTCGATCAGCTTGAACAGCTGCTTGACGATCTGCTCGAGCGACGTGCTCTCCACGTCGACCACGATGGTGATGCGGCTGAAGCCTTCATCCTCCGCCGGCGCGACGGCCAGGCTGAAGATGTTGAACCCGCGGCGGGCGAACAGCCCGGCCACGCGTGCGAGCACGCCGGGCCGGTTCTGGACGAGCACCGACAGGATGTGGTGCTGGCTGGCGAACTCGCTCACTTGAGACCTCCACGGTGGGCTTCCTGGAACTCGGGAAGCAGCATGTCGTCGTTGCCGAAACCGGCGGGAACCATCGGGAACACCTTCTCGCGGGCATCGACGCGGAAGTCGATGACCACCGGGCGGTCGTCGATGCTGTTCGCCTTGTCGATGGCCGGCTGCACTTCCTCGGGGCTGTCCACGCGGATGCCGACGCAGCCCATGGCCTCGGCCCAGAGCACGAAGTTGGGCACCTCCGGCGAGAGGTAGACCTCGCTGTAGCGCTCGTCGTAGAACATCTCCTGCCACTGGCGGACCATGCCGAGGTAGCTGTTGTTGAGGATCGCGACCTTGATCGGGATGCGCTCGACGGCTGCGGTGACCAGCTCCTGCGCGGTCATCTGGAAGCAACCGTCGCCGTCGATCGCCCACACCGTGCGGTCGGGACGGCCGACCTTGGCCCCGATCGCTGCGGGGATGCTGAAGCCCATGGTGCCCAGGCCGCCGGAGTTGACCCAGCTGTACGGCTCGTTGAACTTCCAGTACTGGCTGCTCCACATCTGGTGCTGGCCGACGCCGCTGACCAGGATGGTGCCTTCCGGAGCGTTGTCGCGCAGCTGCTCGAGGCAGAACTGCGGCTTCAGCGCCTCGCCGGGCTCGCTGGCCTCGTAGGCGAGCGGGAACTGCTCGCGCCAGCCGCTGATGCGGCTGCGCCACGCGCCGGTGTCGGCCTGGGCGGTGCCATTGGCCAGCAGGTCCTTGATGGCTTTGATGATCTCCTCGACGACCTGCTTGGCGTCGCCGACGATCGGCACGTCGGGCTTGCGCACCTTGCCCTGCTCGGCCGGGTCGATGTCGACGTGAATGACCTTCGCCTCGGGGGCGAAGGCGCTGACCTTGCCGGTGATGCGGTCGTCGAAGCGGGCACCGAGGTTGATCAGCAGGTCGCTCTTCTGCATCACGGTGATCGCCGTCGCGTTGCCGTGCATGCCGGGCATGCCCAGGCACAGCGGGTGATCGTCGGGGAACGCGCCGCGGGCCATCAGCGTGGTGACGACGTGGATGTTGGTCAGTTCGGCCAGCTCGCGCACGGCTTCCGCCGCACGGGCCTTGAGCACCCCGCCGCCGACGTACAGGATGGGCCGCTCGCTGGCCATGATCAGCTTGGCGGCCTCCTTGATCATGCGCGGGTGGCCCTTGGTGTTCGGCCGGTAGCCGGGGAGGCTGTCGATGACCTCCTCATCGGTGGGCCAGTGCCACTCCATCATGTTGGTGAGGCAGTCCTTGGGGATGTCGATCAGCGTCGGGCCGGGGCGACCGGTGGTGGCGATGTGGAACGCCTGGCGCACGGCCATCGGGATCGCGTCGGCGGTCATCACCAGTTCGTTGTGCTTGGTGCAGCTGCGGGTGATGCCGACGGTGTCGCACTCCTGGAACGC
>JBAVTH010000266.1:0-7226 GCA_049696035.1 Ilumatobacteraceae bacterium | reverse complement strand
CCCGGCTACAAGTTCAACGACGAGCCGGTGAAGCAGCGCTATCAGCTCGGTTCGGTGGCCATGGCGAACGCCGGCCCCAACACCAACGGCAGCCAGTTCTTCCTGATCAGCGGCGCCAGCGGCGTGGGCCTGCCGCCGCAGTACAACCACTTCGGCCAGATCGTGAAGGGCCTCGACGTGCTCGACGCGATGCAGAAGGTCGACACCGACCGCAGCGATCGGCCCCGCGAAGACGTCGTGATCCAGTCGGTCACGATCTCGGTCGCCGACTGACTCGTCGGCAGCAGCCGGCACGCTCGCGGCCCGCGACGAGAACGTGAAGCCCGAGCGACTCTCCCTCGCCCAGGCGCGCCGCATCGCGCTTGCCGCGCAGGGCTTCGCCGATGCGCGCCCCACCGGCCGCGTCGACCGCCGCCACTTCCGCCGCGCGCTCGACCGGATGGGCCTCATCCAGATCGACTCGGTCAACGTGCTGGTGCGCAGCCAGGAGCTGCCGCTGTTCGCACGGCTCGGACCGCATCCACGAACGATGATCGGTGATGCCACCGCCGACGGTGAGCTGTTCGAGTACTGGGTGCACGAGGCCAGCCACGTACCGACCCAACACCACCACCTCCACCGCTGGCGCATGACCGGCACGCACAAGTGGGAGCGCTACTGGACGATGACCAAGCGCCGCCCCGGTTACCTCGAGGAGGTGTTGCGGCGCATCGAGATGGACGGTCCGCTCGCCAGCGGCGACCTGGCGGAGCGGGTGGGAAAGAAGGGCACCTGGTGGGATTGGGATGACGGCAAGGTCGCGCTCGAGCACCTCTTCTGGAGCGGGCAGGTCACCGCCGTCCGGCGGCCGAACGACTTCGCCCGCTTGTACGACCTGAGCGAACGGGTGATCCCGCCGCACGTGCTGGCCACGTCGACACCCGACGAAGCCGATGCCCGCAAGGAGCTGCTGCTGCTCGCGGCCAAGCATCACGGCGTCGGCACGCTGACCGATCTCACCGACTACCACCGTCAGAAGAACGCGCCCTGCAAGCCCCTGCTCGACGAACTGGTGGAGGATGGCCGGCTGCAGCTGGTGCAGGTGCAGGGCTGGGACAAGCCCGCCTACCTGTACCCGCAGGCGAAGCTGCCGCGTCACATCAACGCGTGCGCGTTCCTCAGCCCGTTCGATCCCGTGTGCTGGAACCGCGACCGCACCGAGCGGCTGTTCGGCTTCCACTACCGCATCGAGATCTACACGCCGGCGCCCAAGCGCACTTACGGCTACTACGTGCTGCCGATCCTGTGGGGCGATTCGCTCGTCGGCCGGCTCGACCTCAAGGCGGATCGCCAGAACAGCACCCTGCTGGTGCAGGGTTCGTACGCAGAGCCGGGTGCACCTGCCGCTGAGATGGCCCCTGATGTGGTGGGCGAGCTGAGGTCGATGGCCGGGTGGTTGGGCCTCGAGCGGATCCACGTCGCCGATCGGGGCGATCTGGCCTCCACCCTTCAGGCGGTGCAGGGTCAGTACGCTCGCGCATGATGTCGGAACCGCAGCCAACGTTCACGCATGAGCACATGCCGCGGTGGGTGTGGAAGGCGGTCGCCATCTTCTGGGGTGGGGCCGTCGTCGCACTGGCGTTCCGCTCGCTGTGGGCCAGCCTCTACACGCTCTTCCTGCTGCTGCTGGTCTCGCTGTTCCTGTCGCTCGCTGTCGAGCCTGGCGTCAACCGGCTGGCCAAGCGCGGCTGGCGCCGAGGTACTGCCACCTCGATCATCCTGCTCGGCGTGCTGGTCGCGTTCCTGGTGTTCATCATCGCCATCGGTGCACTGGTCGGGCAGCAGATCGCCGAGCTGCTGGGCAACTCGGAGAAGTACGTCACCCGCACCGTCAACTTCGTCAACGACAACTTCGGGGCGCACATCGACGCGACGCAGGTGATCGCCGACATCAACAAGCCCGAGGGCGCAGTCCAGAAGTTCATCAAGAGCCAGCAGAACAAGGTGGTCGACCTGTCGGTCACGGCGCTGGGCCTGCTGGTGCAGGGCCTGTCGGTGATCCTCTTCACCTTCTACCTGGTGGCCGACGGCCCGAAGCTGCGGCGTGCGATCTGCAGCCGCCTGCGGCCGGATCGCCAGCGGTCGGTGCTCGACACCTGGGAGCTGGCCATCGAGAAGACCGGCGGGTACCTGTACTCGCGGGCCCTGCTCGCTGGCCTGTCCGCTTTCTCGCACTGGATCGTGCTGCAGGCCCTGGGTACCAAGGCGCCGGTGGCGCTCGCCCTGTGGGTGGGTGTGGTCAGCCAGTTCCTGCCGGTGATCGGCACCTACATCGCCGGCGCGTTGCCGGTGCTGGTGACCTTCATCGATTCCCCCACCAAAGCGCTCGTGGTGCTCATCTTCGTGGTGATCTACCAGCAGATCGAGAACTACCTGTTCCTGCCGCGCATCACCGCCCGCACGATGGACCTGCACCCGGCTGTCGCCTTCGGCTCGGCCATCGCCGGCGGTGCCGTGCTGGGTGGCGTGGGCGCCGTGCTCGCCATTCCGGGCGCGGCGATGATCCAGGCGCTGCTCAGCAACACCGGCCAGCGCCACGAGGTGATCGAGAGCGACCTCACCGTGATCAAACCCAAGCTCCGCCGACAGCAGCGCCGTGCTGCACGTGCCAAGCACCCGACTGCCGAGAACGATGCCGACTCCTGACTCCTTCGCACCCGTTGCGATCACCTCCCGCAGCGGGCTCGACGAATCGGTGCACTTCGGTGCCGTCGTCGCGCTCGGCCCCACCGGCGATGTCGAGTTCGCCGTCGGCGACCCGCACGCGATCGTGTACCCGCGTTCGTCGAACAAGCCGATGCAGGCGGTGGCGATGGTGCGCGCCGGCTTGTCGTTGCCACCCGACCTGCTCGCCCTGGTGTGCGCCAGCCACGACGGCACGTCGATGCACACCGATGCCGCCCTACGCATCCTGGCGAGCGCCGGCCTCGACGAACGCTCGTTGGCGAACATCGCCTCGTTGCCGCTCGACCAGGCAGCGGCCGAGGCCGTGCTGCGGGCGGGCGGGCCGCGCACTCCACTGCTGATGAACTGCAGCGGCAAGCACAGCGGCATGCTCGCCACCTGCGTGCACAACGGCTGGGTGCACGATTCGTCGTACCTGCAGTTCGACCATCCGTTGCAGGTCGCGATCACCGACGTCATCGATGAGCTGTGCCGCGAGCCGCACGCTCACATCGGTGTCGACGGGTGCGGGGCACCAGCGCATGCGATGTCGCTGGTGGGGCTCGCGCATGCGTTCCGATCGATCGCCAACGGCTCGGCCGGCGCTGCGGGCGATTCGGTGTACGCGGCGATGACCGCTCACCCGGAGATGGTGGGCGGCGCGCAGCGTGATGTCACGGCCTTCATGCGCTACGTACCAGGGTTGATGGCGAAGGACGGCGCCGACGGCGTCTTCGCCGCGGCGCTGCCCGACGGGCGGGCGCTCGCACTGAAGATCGCCGACGGCGGCGATCGCGCGAGGCCTCCGGTGATGGTCGCCGCGTTGCAGGCGCTGGGCATCGACACCACGGCGGTCGCGACGGTCGTGGAAGAACGCATCATGGGGCACGGCCGGCAGGTCGGTGTGGTGCGGGCGATCGCGCCGTGAGCATCCCGTACGTGACGCTCGCCGACCCTCGCTACGGCGAAGCGGTGCAGGTGGCGCCGCTCGTGCGCCGGGTGATCGCCAACAACCCGTCGAAGTTCACGTACCACGGCACCGGCACGTACATCGTCGGTGAGGGTGATGTCGCCGTCATCGACCCTGGCCCCGTCTCCGACGCGCATCGCAACGCGCTGATCGCAGCACTGCAGGGTGAGCGAGTGCGTGCCATCCTCGTCACCCACTGCCACAGCGATCACTCGCCGCTGGCGGCCTGGTTGCGCGAGTACAGCGGCGCACCCACCATCGCGTTCGGCCCGCATGCGATCAACACCGCGTGGGTGGAGGACGACACACCCGAAGAGCCCGACGCCGAGCAGCAAGCTGCCGCGGCAGCCGCCGAAGCCGCCGGCGAGGCGCCGGTGGAGGAGTCGCTCGACACTGCATTCGACCCCGATGTCAGGGTGTCGGACGGCGAGGTCGCGGCGTTCGGCGCCGGCTGGACGCTGCGCGCGGTTCACACGCCGGGCCACACCAGCAACCACCTGTGCTACTGGCTCGACGAGCAGCGGGCGCTGTTCACGGGCGACCACATCATGGGCTGGAGCACGACGGTGATCACTCCACCCGACGGCGACATGCGCGACTACCTCGCCTCGCTGCAGCGTGTGAAGGCCATGCGTCCGGCAGTGCTGTGGCCCACGCACGGCTCGCCGGTCACCGAAGTCGACGCCTTCGTGGACGAGTACGTGCAGCACCGGTTGGCTCGCGAAGCCGGCGTGCTGGCGGCCGTCCGCAGCGGCACGACGATGATCCCCGAGATCGTCGCGCTCCTCTACGTGGGTGTGCCCGAGAAGCTGCACAAGGCCGCCGGCCGCAGCGTGCTGGCCCACTTGATCAAGCTGGTCGCCGATGGTCTGGTGCGCTTCGAGGGCGCTCAGCCCGGTGTGACAACGCCCTACCACCCGGTCTGACGCGACTGCGTGGCGGCTCAGATGTACTGGTCGAGGATCGTGCTCTCGGTGAGGCGTTCGAGCGTGTCCTTCACCGCGTGTGCCATCTTGCGGCTGATGCCCGGCACGGTGGCGATGTCGTCGGCGGTGGCCCGCAGCAGCTTGGCCAGCTCACCGAAGTGATCGGCGATCGCTGCAGCGTGCTCCTGGGCCAGGCGCGGCACGCGGGCCAGCATGCGCAAGCCCTTGGGTGACGCCGGCGTGTCGCCGTCGGTGGTTGCGATCAGTGCCGACGTGATCGCCGGGTAGTCGGCGATCACCAGCTCCAGTTCGTTGTCGAGCGAAGTGAACACCTCCTCCAGCTGCAGGCGCAACAGCCTGGCGTCGACGCCCAGCTCGACGATCATCGTTTCGATCTCCGCCGCGATCTGGCGCACCATGTCGCCGCGCTGCACCACGGCCGCGACGTCGCGAACCGTCACCACGTCCTCGATCTCCAGCGAGGTGAGTGCGCTGGTGGCGTCGTCAAGCTTGGTCTTGTAGCGCTCCAGCGTCTGCAGCGCCTGGTTGGCGCGATCCAGCAGACGGCCGATGTCGTTGAGCTGCCGTCGCATGCCACCGGCGTACACGTTGATGACGCTCATCTCCTCGCTGACGCTGATGACAGGCACGCCCAGCGAGAGGGCGACGCGCTCAGCGGTGCGATGGCGGGTGCCGGTCTCGGCGGTGGGCACGTTGGTGTCGGGCACCAGGTGCACGTTGGCGCGGGCGATGCGACTGCCGTCGGTGGTGAGGATGATCGCCCCGTCCATCTTGGCCAGCTCGCTGAGCCGCTGCGGTGTGTACTCGGCATCCAGCAGGAAGCCGCCGCTGCAGATGGCGAGTACCTCGGGCTCGTCGCTGACCACGACGAGCGCGCCCATCTTCGCCCGCACGACGCGGTCGATGCCGTCGCGCAACGCCGTGCCCGGCGCCACCTGGGCAAGCGCCTTGTGCAGTGCATCGTTGGGTGACGGCTGAGCGGGCATCGACCCGCAGTCTACGAGGCCGAGCTGCCGGTGAGCCGGAGCCTTCAGCCGCCGGTGTCGGTGCCTGTGGTCTGCGGCTGCCGGCTCTCGAGCACGTCGACGCTGACGTGATAGCGGGCCTCCCACTGCGCCTGGGTGCCGAACGCGACCCCCTCGGCGATGCGCACCAGTTCGTCGAGGGTCACCGACGCATCGGAGGTGATCACCAACGAGTCGGTCGCGGTCACTGCGACGGCGAGCACCCTGGTGCCGCCGGGCCCGCTCGACGAGTACGCCTCACGACCGCTCACCTCCGTCGCCACCGGCGAGAAGCCGGAGAAGCCGGCCGTGGCGGTGAGCACCGGCAGCGGGACCATCGAGATCTTCACCGGATTGGTGTCGCCGATGCCGATCATCGGTGACGACCCGGCGGGCGCGAAGGTGGGCGGGCTGAGCTCGTGCAGGCCGTCGGGCAGCGCAGTCAGCCGGTACGAGCTGACCTCGCCGGTCTCGTCGAACACGACGTCGATGGCGTCGAGCACGGCGTACGACTGGTCGATGTCAACGCCGTAGACCCTGAGATCCCAGCTGTCGGCGGCCTCGAACAGGGCCGTGACGTCGCCGAGCGTCAGCTCCTCCACGCCGTCGCGCCGGCCGGGAACCGCACGAGTCTGCGTCTCGCTGACGTGGGGGTGCAGGAACACGACGGTCAACGACGTCGGGCCGCCGTCGCGGTCGAGCGTGCCGACCAAACCCATGTAGGAGGCGTACGGTCGGAACGCGAGATCGGCCTGTGCCGCTGGGGACAGGCGCTCGGGCACGGCCTCCTCGTCGAGCAACGGCCACACCTGCCCGGGGTCGACGACCGCCGTCGTCGGCGCGGAGAGGCCGTCGGCGTTCCACCGATCGAGCGTCACGAAGTGCACGCCGGCGGCGATCGGCGACAGCTTGTCGGTGGACAGGCGGCTGCTCGACACCACCAGGGTGTGCGTGGCGTCGAGCTCGACGAGCACCGCCTCACCCTCGGGCGTGCTGCACAGCGTGAAGGCGGTGGTGTCGGCATTGCAGCGGCCGAGCATGTTCAGGAAGCTGATCGGCATCGGCTCCACCACGATGTCGAGCGCCGCCGTGTCCTCGCTGTAGAGGGCAGGGGTGGTGGTCGCCATCTCGAACGGGCGGGCAACCCAGACCACCTCCGGCTGTGCGGGCTCCCGTGCGATGTCGAAACCGGTGATGGCGTCGGTCGTGCCATCGGGCGACACCTGGTCGATCAGCGAGTAGGCGAAGTCCAGGTCGTGGGTGAACAGCCTGATCGTGAAGCCGGCGCGCTGCTGGGTGAGCACGGTGCCTCCCATGCTCGCCTCCTCGACCACGTCGGAGCGTCGCGGTGTGGTGCCCGTGGGTCCGGTCAGGTCGTCGGAGCGCTTCACCGACACCACCACCCACGACGCCATGTCGGAGGCGTTGCCGGCAGGGGCGACCGCCCCACCCCACTGGCCGGCCTCACTGGAGCCGATGTCAGGGTGCAACCGGCCGCGCAGGTCGGCCGGCAGCAGCTGTTCGTCCACCACCGGGTAGACGGCGTCGGGCGGCGAGAAGCCCAGCGCAGCGGCCGGCTGCCTCGGGGCCGGACCGCGCCCG
>JBAVTH010000265.1:0-4158 GCA_049696035.1 Ilumatobacteraceae bacterium | reverse complement strand
CCCGCCTGCTGGCCCGAGCCGGCGCCGCCGTCGTGGTGGCCGACATCGACATCGCCGGCGCTCGGCGGGTCGCCGGCGAGATCGGTGGCGCCGCCGTGGAGCTCGACGTCACCGATGCCGGCGCGTGTGCCGACGTGCTCGGCACGTTCGGTGATCGCCTCGACGTGCTGGTCAACAACGCCGGCTCGTACAACGAGGCGGGCAGCATCCTCGACCAGAGCGTCGACTCATGGCGCCGCTCGATCGAGATCAACCTGGCGAGCCTGTTCAACTGCGCCAAGCCGGCTGCGGCGCGAATGGTCGCTCAGGGCCACGGCGGCGCGATCGTCAACATCGCCTCCGTCGACGGCGTGCTGCCGTGCCTCGGCACCAGCTACGACACGGCGAAGGCTGGGGCCATCCACTTCTCGCGCAGCCTGGCGGTGGATCTTGCCCCACACGGCATCCGGGTCAACGCGGTCAGCCCGGGCGTGGTGCCCGTGCCGACGCTCGACAGGATGCACGCCGGTGAGATCGAGCACTTCTGGCCGAAGAACCCGTCGGTGAGCGGCCTGATGGGCCCACTGATGAAACAACGATCGTCGAACGTCCCGCTCGGCCGCAAGGGCACGCCCGACGACATCGCCCACGCGGTGCTGTTCCTCGTGAGCGCGGCCGCGAGCTACGTCACCGGGCAGACTCTGTGCGTCGACGGAGGATGGACACTGATATGAGCGAGAGCCAGTTGCACGTCAGGGACGCCGAGATCGCGAACATGCTCGACGAGCGAGACATCGTCGCCGTCGCGCTGCGTTACTGCCGTGCCCTCGACACCAAGGACTGGCCGCAACTTGCGACGGTGTTCCTTCCCGACGCCACAGCCGACCTGTCGAGCGGGACCAACCTGGTCGGTCTCGACGCGATCGTCGGACGCATTCGAGCTGCGCTCGAGAGCCTCGACCAGAGCCAGCATCTGGTGGGCAACCACGAAGTGCTGATCGACGGCGACACCGCGACGCACCGCTGCTACCTGCAGGCGCAACACATCCGTCGCGCTGCGACCGGCGGCCCCAACTACCTCGTGGGCGGTCGCTACGAGGACAGGTTGGTGCGCACGTCGAGCGGGTGGCGAATCGCCCATCGCACGCTGACCGTGATGTGGACCGACGGCAACCTGGTCGTCGCCCGCGGCGAACAGGAGCCCGGATGATCACCGGTCTGCTCGACGGTCGTACCGCGGTGGTGGTCGGCGGCCACAGCGGTTTCGGTCTCGCGATCAGCCGCGCCTTCGCCCAGCAGGGCGCGACGGTAGTGATCGGAGCACGACGGCGCGACCTCGTCGACGAGGTCGCCGCCGAAGTCGGCGGCATCGGCGCCACCTGCGACATCACGAGCGATGACGACGTACGGGCGCTCGTCGACCTCGCGGTGGAGCGCACCGGGCGTCTCGACGCGTTCGTCAACTGCGCCGGCTACGAGCAGTCCACACCGATCGCCCAGCTGACACCCGAGAAGCTGGCCAGCATGCACGCCGTGCAGATCCAAGGTGCGCTCTACTGCTTTCGTCACGCCGGCAACGCCATGCGCGCACTCGGCAATGGTGGGTCGTTCGTCTCGATCAGCTCGTTGACGGCGCAGAACCCGGCGGTCGGCCTCGCGGCCTATGCCAGTGCGAAGGCCGGCCTGGAGTACGCGTCGAAGATCGCTGCCGTCGAGTACGGCGATGCCAACATCCGGTTCAACACCATTGCTGCATCGCTGATCGAGACCCCGATGACCTCGCGGGTGTTCACGGTCGGCCCGGCGATCCAAGCGCTCGTGGAGATGACCCCACTCGGACGAATGGGTTCGAGCGACGACATCGCGAATGCGGCGTTGTTCCTGTGTTCGGACCTGGGGTCGTACATCACCGGCCAGACGCTCTGCGTGGACGGCGGCGCCTCGTTGTTGGCCCTGCCGACACCTCAGATGTTCGCCGACGTAGTTCGCCGGGCGACGACATGAACCGGGCGCCGGCACCGACGCGGACGCCGCCTACGCGATGTCGGTGTGCTTCCAGGTGTTCCAGTAGGTGACCTGCTCGGCGGGCTTGCGGGTCGCGAGCTTGAAGTCGTCGCCGGTGTAGAAGGCGGTGGGGATGCAGCCGAGCTGCGTCACCGTGTCGGGGATGCCGAGGGCCTCGCCGACCTCCCCGTCGTAGGGGAGGTGCAGCGTCGTCCACACTGTGCCGAGGCCACGCGACCGGGCGGCCAGGCAGTAGCTCCACACGGCCGGGATGACCGACCCCCACCAACCCTGCTGGCTGCCGTTGGCGTTGCCCATGTCGGCCGGTGACCCGAGCGCGCAGGGGATCGCGAGGACGGGCACATCGGCCAGCACCTCGGCGAGGTAGTTGCTCGAATCCAGGATCGGGTTCTTCTCCGCCGCGTTGCCGGCCTTCGCCACCGCCCTTTGCTGTGTGGCGATGTAGGGGGCGTACGAGCGCCGGTAGGCGTCGGCGATGACGGCCTTCTTGGCAGGGTCGTCGACGATCACCCAACGCCACTTCTGGTTGTTGCCGCCCGCCGGCGCCTGTGTCGAGATGCGCACGCAGTCCAAGATCAGCTCGCGCGGCACCGGCCGGGAGTGGTCGAGCCGCTTCCTGACCGCGCGGGTGGTGGTGAGCAGATGGTCCGTCTGTGTGAGGTCGAAATCCATGGCCGGGCTCCCTGTGCGTGCTGCGGTGAGAGAACCCTAATGGTCGTTCGGTAATGTCGCCGACGTGACCGACCCGCACGCTCCCATCCGCGAGATGATCGATCTCGCCGGCCGGCGCGCGTTCGTCACGGGGGGCGGGAAGGGCATCGGTGCGGCGATTGCGGCGCGCCTGATCGAAGCCGGGGCAGAGGTCACCATCGGCGACGTCGACCCGGCCGCGGAAGCGGCTGCCACCGCGATGGGCGCCCGGTTCCAGGCGTGCGACATCACCGACAGCACCCAGCTCGCCGCTGCGATCTCGACGGCCTGCGGCCCGGCGGGTTCGCTGCAGATCCTGATCAACAACGCGGGCATCTTCCCCACGACCGGTTCCATGCTGCAGGCCACCGACGAGTTCGTGCACCGCATGCTCGATGTCAACGTGCGTGCGCATTACAGCGTCGCCCGCGAGGCCGCGAGGCTGATGACCGAGGGCGGGGCCATCGTCAACCTCGCCTCGATCGCGGGTCTCGGCGGCGGCGCCAACATCTCTGCCTACAGCGCCTCGAAGGCTGCCGTGATCTCACTGACTCGCGCCTTCGCCCACGAGCTGGGCCCGAGGGGCATCCGAGTGAACGCAATCGCGCCCGGCATCATCGACACTCCCGGCGTGCAGGCCCAACTCGCGCCGCTGGCGGCGAGCGGGGTCGACGTGCAGCGGCGGATCGCCGCCAACCCGCTCGGCATCGCCGGCCACGCCGATCACGTGGCGCGTGCCGCATTGTTCCTCGCATCCGACCTGGCGGCGTTCATCACCGGCCACACTCTCGTCGTCGACGGCGGAGCACACGCCTGAGCAGCACCATGAGCGACCTCTCCAACCCCATCCCGACCATCGAACAACTGCTGGCCATCGAGGCCTGTCGCGAAGCCGCGCGGCGCTACTCCTACGGCGTCGACCGACTCGACGCAGTGGTGATGAAGTCCGCATATTGGCCCGATGCCACCGACGACCATGGTGTGTTCGTCGGCAACGCTTGGGAGTTCTGCGATCGAGTGGTGGCCACGCACGATCGGTGGACGTGGACGATGCACACCATCTTCAACCACCGCGTCGAGGTCGAACCCGATGGCGCCCGCGCCCGCGGCGAGGTCTACAACATCAGCTACCTGTTCAAGGAAGCGGCAGATGGCAGCGAACGGCGCCTCGCCACCTGGTACGGCCGCTACCTCGATGCGTATGAGCGGCGCGGTGCCGAATGGCGCATCCAGCATCGCGTGTGCGTGCACCACAGCGACACCAGCGAGCTCGTGCCCGACTCGATGGGCATCGATGCCGGCACGTTCCGTCAGGCGTCGTTCGATCGCCCCGCCAATCAACGACCGATCGGCCCCTGATGCCCCGCTTCGCGACCGAACGTGCACTCCAGAACCCCACCGGCTTCGCCCTCGTCGATGCGGGCCGCGAGCTGACCTGGGCGGAGGTCGGCGATGCCTTGAACC
>JBAVTH010000264.1:0-10772 GCA_049696035.1 Ilumatobacteraceae bacterium | reverse complement strand
GCGGAGAGGAACCCGTCGTCGGTGCCGCAGTCCACCCGCACGGTCACGTCGGCCAACCGGTCGTCGGCGGCGAACGGTGGGGCGCGGAACACCGACGATTGCGGCTCACATCCGCCCCACGGGCGCGGAAGACGGACGGAACTGTCAGTGGCTCGCGCCCCCTGCGCCGGAACCGCGCCGGGCGCAGCTCGCGGTCAGTGGGCCGTGGCGACGATGGTGAGGTCGCCGCGCAGGCGCATGCGGGGCATGAAGAACTGCACCAGCGGGCCGATGCCGAACGTGAACGCAACGGTGCCCAGCCCGATGGTGCCCCCGAGGGCGATGCCGGCGAGGAGCACCACCAGTTCGATCGCAGTGCGTGCCACCCGCACGCTGATGCCGCGCTTGGAGAGGCCGAGCATCAGGCCGTCTCGTGGGCCGGAGCCGAGCCCGGCGCCGATGTAGAAGCCTGAGCCGACGCCGATGGACAGCAGCCCGGCCAGGAGGTAGGCCAGCCGGGGGAGCAGCAGGTCGGTGTGCGGGAGGTGGTCGTCGATGAGGAACACGACCAGGCCGATCTCGACGGCGTTGAGCAGTGTGCCCAGCCCCATGCGCTCACGCAGCGGAATCCACAGCAGCAGGATGATGACACCGGTGATCTCGATGACGATGCCGACCGGGATGCCCGTGCGCTGAGAGAGGCCTTGGTGGAAGACGTCCCATGGTGCCAAGCCCAACTCGGCGGTGAGGAAGCAGCTGATGCCGAAGCCGAACAACGCCAACCCGGCGATGCAACGGATGATGCGCTCGGGGAGCCGGTCGGTCGGCAGCGGCAGGAACAGGCTGGCGACGACGCGGGAGGCGGGCGGACCGGGCACCCGGCGAACCTACCGGAAACCCTGTGAGACCCTCCTGGTACTACTTCCACCATGTTCTTCGCCACCTTGTGCGCCGGCTGCAAGCAGCCCGGCGAGTCCCTCTGCCATCGCTGCCGCTTCTCGCTGGCCGCAGCATCGTCCCAGGTCAGCGATACCGGCATCATGGCGGCGTTGCCGTTCGAGGGGGTCGCTCGCCAGGTGGTGCACGGCCTGAAGTACCGCAACCGACGGTCCGTCGCCCGCCAGGTGGCACGGCTGATGGTGCGCCGCCTGCGCCTCGGCTCGGTCGACGTCGTCACGTGGGCGCCCACCAGCGGCGCTCGTGCTCGCCGCCGCGGGTACGACCAGGCCGAGCTGCTGGCCAGGGCCGTCGCCGCCGAGCTGGGTGTGCCCTGCCGTCGCCTGCTCTACCGCAGTCACGGCCGCGAGCAGACAGGGCATTCCCGGGCCGAGCGGCTGCGCGGCCCCGCCTTTCGTGCTCGTGCGGCTCACGGCCGCCTGCGGGTCCTGCTCGTCGACGATGTGGTCACCACCGGCGCCACGCTCACCGCGGCACGCGATGCGCTGGTGCACGCCGGTGTCGGCACGGTCATCTGTGCCGCCGCGGCCGCCACCCCGTGCGCACTTCAGTCGATGAAACCGGCCAGGCGTCGCACGGTGGCGATGGCCTCGGTCGGGTCCTCCTCCACCCACACGCCGCGCATGCCCACGCTCTCGGCCGCCGACACGTTGGTGGCCACATCGTCGAGGAAGGCAGTACGCCCCGCCGTGGCACCCAGTCTCGCCAAGGCCAGTTGAAAGATCTCCGGGTTCGGCTTGCGCAGGCCCACCTCGTGGCTGTCCACCACATCGTCGAACCACTCGTCGAACGGCATCATCGCCCGCCATGCGTCGCGGAACTCCAGCACGTTGTTGGTCAGCACGCCAAGGCGAAAGCCGGCGCCGCGGAGCTCCTTCACCAGCTCCACCATCGGCTCGCTGGCGGCGAACGTGATCATGGGCGCTCCACCTGGTGGGGGTACCGGTATCTCGATGCCTGCCGCGGCCAGGGCAGCGCGGTTCATCTCACGGTTCTCGGCAAGCGTGATCTCACCGCGCTCCAGACGGTGCCAGGGATGGTCGCCGTCCTCTCCGTAGTCGCCGACGAAGATGCGCGTCACCTGCTCGGCCAGCTCTGGCGGGAAGCGTCGGGCGAAGTCGCTGTGGCGGCCAGTTGCGGCCAACACACCGCCCACGTCGAAGATCACGGTGTCGATGATGGCCGTCGGCATGGCGGGCAGTCTTGCAGCAACCGTGCGAGAGGGCGACTTGTGCGCGCCGGCTGCGATCATGCCGGCATACGGCCCGGCCGCCATGCCAAGGCTCGCGCTGGGCCCGCCGGTAGGCTCCATACCCGCATGGGCATCCTCGATCGCATCCTCCGCGCCGGTGAAGGCAAGAAGCTCAAGGCCCTCGAAGGCCTCGTTCCCGACATCAATGCGCGCTCCGCCGAAATGGCGGCTCTGTCCGACGATGCCCTCCGCGGCAAGACTGCCGAGTTCCGCGGTCGCATCGAGCGTGGCGAGAGCCTTGACGACCTGCTGGTGGAGGCGTTCGCCGCGGTGCGCGAAGCCGCCACCCGTGTCATCGGTCAACGGCACTTCGACGTGCAGCTGATGGGTGGCGCCGCGCTGCACTTCGGTTGGGTCGCGGAGATGAAGACCGGCGAGGGCAAGACCCTCGTCAGCACACTTCCCGCGTACCTGAACGGTCTCGGCGGCAAAGGCGTGCACTTGGTCACGGTCAACGACTACCTGGCGCGATTCCACGCCGAGTGGATGGGGCGCATCCACAACTGGATGGGTCTCGAAGTCGGCCTGATCATCCCCGGTTTCAAGGAGCGTCCGGCCGAGAAGCGGCTGAACTACGCGGCCGACATCACGTACGGCACCAACAACGAGTTCGGCTTCGACTACTTGCGCGACAACATGGCCGGCACGCTGGCCGACAAGGTGCAGCGCGGCCACAACTACGCCATCGTCGACGAGGTCGACAGCATCCTCATCGACGAGGCCCGTACGCCGCTGATCATCTCCGGCCGCGTGGCTGACGCCGCCAAGCTCTACTACCGATTCGCCAGCATCGTGCGCTCGCTCAGGCGCGATGTCGACTACGAGGTGGAGGAGGACAAGCGCGTCGTCGTGCCGCTCGAAGCCGGCATCGAGAAGGTGGAACAGGCGCTCGGCATCGAGAACCTCTACGACGAAGTGCAGCAGAACCTGGTGCACCAGATGTCGGTGGCGCTCAAGGCCAAGGAGCTGTACAAGCGCGACAAGGACTACATCATCGCCAATGGCGAGGTGAAGATCGTCGACGAGTTCACCGGTCGTGTGCTCGACGGGCGTCGATGGAGCGAGGGCATCCACCAGGCAGTCGAGGCCAAGGAAGGCGTCAAGATCAAGGAAGAGAACCAGACGCTGGCCACCATCACCCTGCAGAACTACTTCCGCATGTACGACAAGCTCTCCGGCATGACGGGTACGGCGCAGACCGAGGCCGCCGAGCTGGGCAACACCTACGAGCTGCAGGTGGTGCCGATCCCCACCAACAAGACCGTGGTGCGCGTCGACCAGGCCGACCTCATCTACAAGACCGAGGCTGCGAAGTTCGAGTCTGTGGCCGACGACATCGCCGAGAAGTTCGAGAAGGGCCAGCCGGTGCTGGTCGGCACCATCAGCGTCGAGAAGAGCGAGCACCTCGCTCGCCTGCTCAAGCAGCGTGGCATCCCCCACGAGGTGCTCAACGCCAAGCAGCACACGCGTGAGGCCATGATCGTCACCCAAGCGGGTCGCCTGCAGGCCGTCACCGTGGCCACCAACATGGCCGGTCGAGGTGTCGACATCCTGCTGGGGGGCAACCCGGAGGGTCTGGCCAAGCACGAGGTGCTCAAAGAAGGCTTCGACGAGTCGGTGATGGTCGACGAGTTCGCGCTGCCGGTGCCGCTGGAGCAGATGCCCGACGAGTTCAAGGAAGCGCGTGCGAAGGCGTTCGCCCGCTACGACGAACTGCTCGCCGAACTGAAGGTCTCCTGCCGGGCCGAAGGCGACAAGATCCGTGCCCTCGGCGGCCTCTACGTGCTCGGCACCGAACGCCACGAGAGCCGCCGCATCGACAACCAGCTGCGTGGCCGCAGCGGCCGCCAAGGCGACCCTGGTGAGAGCCGCTTCTACCTCAGCCTCGACGACGAGCTGATGCGCCTGTTCGCCACCGGTGCGCTGAGCTGGGTGATGGGCCGGGCCTTGCCCGACGACGAAGCGATCGAGGCGAAGATGGTCACCAAGGCCATCGAGAGGGCGCAGACCACGGTCGAACAGCGCAACGCCGAGATCCGCAAGAACGTGCTGAAGTACGACGAGGTGATGAACGAGCAGCGCAAGGTGATCTACGCCCGGCGCGACCAGATCCTCGAGGGCCTCGACCTCAAGGCCGCCGCCATGGAGTACATGTCGGACGCGCTCGACACCCTCATCGACACGCACTGCGTCAGTGAGGCCCCCGACGAGTGGGATCTCGACGGTCTGGCCAAAGAGCTCAAGACCTACTGGCCCAACGACATCACCGACGAGGCGCTGGAGAAGTTCGACGACGCTGACGACATCTACGACCTGGTGATGGCCGACGCGAAGGCCTACTACGAGAAGCGCGAGGAGGAGCTGTCGCCGGTGGTCATGCGCGACGTCGAGCGCCAGGTGATGCTGCGCATCATCGACCAGCGCTGGCGCGAGCACCTCGAAGAGATGGACTACCTGCAGGAGGGCATCAACCTGCGCGCGATGGGTCAGAAGGACCCGCTCACCGAGTGGCAGCGCGAGGGCTACGAGATGTTCGGCCAGATGATGAAGGGGATCGCGCAGGACTTCGTCAAGTACGTCATGCATGTGCAGGTCATCCGCAAGGACGAGCCGCAACAGGTCGTGCAGAACGTGCAGCAGACCTCCAGCGACAATCAGCAGACCGACGGCATCGCCGCCGCCGCTCGCGCCGCCGCAGCTGCGGGCGAGATCCCGCAGGAGGTCGCGCCCGCTGCGCCCACCCCGCAGAAGCAGCAGACGATCGTCAAGGACGAGTGGTCCAAGACGCCA
Source organism: Ilumatobacteraceae bacterium (assembly GCA_049696035.1). GTDB lineage: Bacteria > Actinomycetota > Acidimicrobiia > Acidimicrobiales > Ilumatobacteraceae > UBA668. The sequence continues at coordinate 5,794 of JBAVTH010000264.1, read as the reverse complement.
CGCAACGCGCCCTGCCCCTGCGGCAGCGGAAAGAAGTTCAAGTTGTGCCACGGCGCACACCTGTGAGGCGCGATGCGTGACTTCTCCGACGAGCTGAAGGATCTGCGCCGCCGCCTGGGCGAAGCCGAGGGCTACCTCAAGATCGATGCCGGGCGGTCGCGCCTGGCCGAGCTGGAGATGGAGGTGTCGCGCCCCGACCTGTGGGACGACCAGGAGCTGGCCAAGAAGGTCAACGGTGAGTACTCGAACGTGAAGGGCGACATCGACACCTTCGATGGCCTCAGCCGCGAGATGGAGGACGTCGAGCTGCTCCACGAGATGGCCCGTGAGCTCGACGACGAGTCGCAGGAGGCCGACATCGAGGCCGCATGCGCCTCGATCGGGCAGCAGCTGCGCCAGCTCGACCTCCGCAGCCTGTTCACCGGCGACCACGACGAAGCGGACTGCATCGTGCAGATCAACGCCAAGGACGGCGGCGTCGACGCGCAGGACTGGGCCGAGATCCTGCTGCGGATGTACAGCCGGTGGGCCGAGCGTCGCGGGTTCGCGCTGGAGATCGACGAGATCAGCCCGGCGGCGGAGGCGGGCATCATGTCCGCCGAGTTCACGCTCACCGGCCGTTACGCGTATGGCCTGATGACCGGCGAGCGCGGCACGCACCGCCTCGTGCGCATCAGCCCCTTCGACAACCAGGGCCGCCGCCAGACCAGCTTCGCTGCCGTGCAGGTGTGGCCGGTGATGGACGCGCCCGACATCGAGATCAACGAATCCGACATCGAGATGCAGGTGTACCGCGCCAGTGGCGCCGGCGGCCAGCACATCAACAAGACCTCGTCGGCGGTGCGCCTGATCCACAAGCCCACGGGCATGGTGGCGAACTCGCAGGAAGAACGCAGCCAGCTGCAGAACCGTGAGAAGGCGCTCAACCGTCTCAAGGCGATGGTGGCCGCGACGATCGAGGAAGAGCACGAGGCCGAGCTGGCCCGTATCGCCGGCCGCCAAGCGCAGGTGGGCTGGGGCAGCCAGATCCGCTCCTACGTGGTGCAGCCGTACCAGATGGTGAAGGACCTGCGCACCGAGGTCGAGACCAGCCAGATCGATGCCGTGCTCGATGGCGATCTCGACGAGTTCATGGAGGGTTACCTCCGCTGGCGCCGACGGGAAGCAGAATGACTGGGCTACGGTGTGCCGTCCTGCGGGCGGCACGGCGGCTGATATCACGCGCGGAGATGCGTCCATGATTCGACTCGAGAACGTCACGAAGACCTACACCACCGAGGTCACGGCGTTGCAGAACGCCAACTTCGACATCGCCAAGGGCGAGTTCGTGTTCCTCGTCGGGCCGTCGGGTTCCGGCAAGAGCACCCTGCTGCGGTTGATGAACCGCCAGGAGAAGCCCGAACGCGGCGCAGTGTGGGTTGCCGGCCGCAACATCAACGACATGCCCGACGCCAAGGTGCCGCACCTGCGCCGCAACATCGGCAACATCTTCCAGGACTACAAGCTGCTGGCCAACAAGACCGTTTTCGAGAACGTCGCCTTCGCCCTGGAGGTGATCGGCCGCCCCCGCCACGTGATCCGTCAGCAGGTGCCCGCCGTGCTCGATCTTGTCGGCCTCGGTGGCAAGAACGAACGCTTCCCGCACCAGCTCTCCGGTGGCGAGCAGCAGCGCGTGTCCATCGCTCGGGCCTTCGTCAACCGGCCGCTGATCCTGCTGGCCGACGAGCCCACGGGCAACCTCGACCCTGCCACCGGTGAGGGCATCATGCGCCTGCTCGACCGCATCAACAAGACGGGTACCACCGTGGTGATGGCCACCCACGACCAACGCATCGTGAACATGATGCGCAAACGAGTGATCCAGCTCGATCGCGGTGTCATCGTGCGCGACCAGGCCCGAGGGGTGTACGAATGATCTCCCGTCTCCGCTACACGTTCCGCGAGATGTGGGCCAGCCTGTCCCGCAACCTCACGCTGACGGTCGCTGCCGTCATCACCTCGACGGTGTCGTTGTTCCTGTTCGGCGGCACGCTGCTGATCCAACGTGCCTTCGACAACCAGCTCAAGCTCTGGACCGGCGGCGTCGAGATGATCGTCTACGTCAAGCACGGCGCCGACGATGCGCAGGTCAAGCTCGTCGAGTCGGCACTGCTCAGCCAGAGCACGGTGGTGGAGAGCGCCACCTACTGCAACGAGGCATGTTCGCTCGAAGTCGCCAAGACGCTGTTCGCCACCGATCCGGCAGCACTCGAGCAGCTCACGCCGCAGATCCCTTCGTTCTTCAAGGTGAAGCCCGTCGACCAGGACAGCAGTGAGATCCTGCGCTCGTTGAAGACCGAGTTCTCCACCCTCCCGAACGTCACCGATGTGCGCACACCCGACGATGCGGTCGATCTGCTGGGGCGGTTGAAGAGCTTCTTCGGCGTCCGCACGCTCGTGATGTCGGTGGTGCTGCTCTTCGCATCGGCACTGCTCATCTGGAACACCATCCGAACCGCGATGTTCGCTCGGCGGCGCGAGATCGAGGTGATGAAGCTGGTCGGCGCCACCAACTGGTTCATCCGCTTGCCCTTCATGCTCGAGGGCCTGCTGCAGGGCATCTTCGGCGCGACGGTGGGCAGCATCGCGCTGCTGCTGGCCAACGACAACTGGACGAACGGTGTGAAGGACTTCCCGGTCAACTCCGGGTTGAAGGCTTTCGTGGTCACCGACGGCTACCCCGCCTGGGTGTGCTTCTGGATGATCCTGCTCGGTGCCTTCGTCGGCGCCGTCGGGTCGGCCACGGCAGCCAGCCGCTTCCTCGACGTCTGAGGCCATTGCCTAGGGTCCGTGCATGGACTACTCCCAGATCATCTACGAGGTCGCCGATCATGTGGCCACCATCACGCTGAACCGCCCCGAACAGCTGAACGCGTTCACCAACACGATGATGCGCGAGTTGCTCGACGCGTTCGATCGGGTCGACGCCGACGACGACGTCCGCGTCGCGATCGTCACCGGCGCCGGTCGTGGGTTCTGCGCGGGCGCGGATCTGTCCGGTGGCGGCGAGACGTTCAGCCGTGGTGGCAGCGACGAGATCCCTGCCGACGTCGGCGTGCCGCGCGATGGCGGCGGATTGGTGTCGCTGCGCATCTTCGACTGCAAGAAGCCGGTGATCGGTGCGATCAACGGGGCAGCGGTCGGTGTCGGGGTGACGATGACCTTGCCGATGGACATCCGTCTGGCCAGCGAGCACGCCAAGTTCGGGTTCGTGTTCGCCCGTCGAGGCATCGTGCCCGAGGCCTGCTCATCGTGGTTCCTGCCGCGCCTGGTCGGCATCAGCCAGGCAGCAGAGTGGTGCTACTCGGGCCGAGTGTTCCCGGCCGCCGAGGCACTGGCTGGCCGGCTGGTGCGCAGTGTGCACGCAGCCGACGAGCTGCTGCCGGCTGCCCGAGCGATCGCGGCCGAGATCGCGGTCAACACGGCGCCGGTGAGCATTGCGCTGACGCGGCAGATGCTGTGGCGCATGCTGGGCGCCGAGCACCCGATGGAGGCCCACAGGGTGGACTCGCGTGGAATCCTCGAGCGTGGTCGCAGCGGCGACGCTCGTGAGGGCGTGGTCAGCTTCCTCGAGAAGCGCCCGCCGCAGTTCCCCAACTCGGTCAGCGCCGATCTGCCCGAGATCTTTCCTCCTCACGAAACTCCAAAGTTCTCGTAAAGCCGGTCACACCCGGTGCCGATCTACTTGCTGGCGACGGGGGAGACGGGCCTCCGTCGCCAAGAGTTCGAGCGGGCAAGGAGCAAAGTGACATGACAACGACGGCGACCAGGTTGCACACCGGAGACGTGATCGAGATCGAGCTGGAGGGCGAGTCGATCTCGGCCCTCGTGCTGCTCGCGAGCGGTGACGCGGTGATACTCGACGGATGCGATGGCAGCACGCCATTCGTGATGCGTCTCACCGATCTCGGTGACGTACGCGTCTTCGACCCGCTGCACGCCTGAGGCGGACTGGGAGGGTGGCCGACGCCGCCCGTAGAGTGCGGCCATGGCCGACGACGCCCAGCCAGCAGCCCACGAACAAGAGCCACCGCTGGAGCTCACGGTGTACGAGGCCGCAGGTGGCATGGCGTTCTTCGAGCGACTGGTCGATGCGTTCTACGAAGGTGTCGTCACCGATGCGGTGCTCCTTCCGCTGTACCCCGTCGACGACCTCGATGGAGCCAGGCACCGCCTGACCCTGTTCCTCGCCCAATACTGGGGTGGGCCGACGACGTACATGGAAGAGCGCGGTCACCCGAAGCTCCGCATGCGGCACATGCCCTTCCACGTCGGCCCCGCCGAACGTGATCACTGGCTGTTGCACATGGCTGCCGCGGTCGAGCGGGTGACCGAGCCAGGACCCATCCGCGATGCGCTGATGAACTACTTCGTACCGGCGGCCGAGCACTTGCGCAACGACACCGGGCTGCCGATCAGCAGCGCCCAGCCGCGGTAGCGGTGCGATTCATCGCCGCCGGAGCTGCCAGCAGGCGACCGCAGTCGCCGCGGCTGCGTTCAGCGAATCGACACCGTCGTGCATCGGGATGCTCACCCGAAGCGTTGCGGCGCTCATCGCCGCTGCCGACAAACCCGTGCGCTCGGATCCCACGAGCAGCGCCATCCGGGGAGCGAGAACGATCGCATCGAGGGCCACGGCGTCGGCCGCCGGAGTGAGCGCGCAGACCACCACGCCCTGAGCGGCGAGCGCACCGACGAGCGCTGGCACATCGTCGGTTCGGGCGTGGGGAAGGTGAAGGGCGTGGCCCATGCTCACTCGCAGAGCTCGTCGTGCCAACGGGTCGGCGCTGGTTGCGTCGGTGACCAGGCCGTCCCAACCGAGAGCCAGCGCGTTGCGCACGATGCTGCCGACGTTGACCGGGTTGTCGACCGCCTCGACGATGACCAGCCGCTGTGCGGCGGCGGCCAGGGCGGTGATGAGGGTGCGGGCCGGGCGTTCGAACAACGCCACCACCGTGTACGGCATGCCCAACTTGGTGACAGCCGCGCGCAGCCGTTCGCCACCGGCGTACACGGGGCACTGCTCGGCGAGCCGAGCTGTCAGCGCAGGCGGCCTGCCAGCGTCCACGAGCGCCATCACCGGCACGCACCCCGCGTCGAGTGAGCGTTGGACGACGAGGTCGCCCTCGGCCATGAACAAGCCATCGCCGCCGTCGTCTCGGCGTTGAGCGCGGTTGGCGAGCCCGCGTTCGTTGAGGCGGAACGCCGCCAGCCGCAGGTCGTCCGGGTCGTCGATGACGATCAACGCGGTGACTCCATCAGAAGTGATACGGGTACGGGCTCCAGTCGGGATCGCGCTTCTCGAGGAACGAGTTGCGGCCCTCCTGTGCCTCGTCGCTGGCGTAGGCGAGGCGTGTGGCCTCGCCGGCGAAGACCTGCTGGCCGACCAGACCGTCGTCGATGAGGTTGAAGCTGAACTTCAGCATCCGCTGCGCCGTGGGGCTCTTGCCGTTGATCTCCTTGGCCCACTGCAGCGCGGTGGCCTCCAGCTCGGCGTGGGGCACGGAGGCGTTGACCATTCCCATGCGGACCGCATCGTCGGCGGTGTACTCGCGGCCGAGGAAGAAGATCTCGCGGGCGAACTTCTGCCCCACCTGGCGGGCCAGGTAGGCGCTGCCGAAGCCGCCATCGAAGCTGGCGACGTCGGCGTCGGTCTGCTTGAAGCGGGCGTGCTCGGTGCTGGCGAGCGTGAGGTCGGCCACGACGTGCAGGCTGTGCCCACCGCCTGCGGCCCAACCGGGGACGACGCAGATGA
>JBAVTH010000263.1:0-5970 GCA_049696035.1 Ilumatobacteraceae bacterium | reverse complement strand
GCTCAAGGGTGCGCCGGACGCGGTGCTGCCCCTCTGCCCCCACGCGCCCGTGGCGGAGGCCGAGCAGGCGATGGCCGACATGGCGGCGCAGGGCCTCCGAGTGCTGGCAGTGGCGCGGCGCCCTTCGTCCGACGTGCCCGCCGGCTCGACAGTCGACGCGGCCGAGACGGACTTGGAGCTGCTGGGGCTCGTCGGGCTGCACGACCCGCCGCGGGCGGGGGTCGGTGATGCGCTGGCGGCTGCGCGCGCGGCCGGGATCCGCCTGGCGATGCTCACCGGCGACCATCCCGATACGGCCCGGGCGATCGCCAGGCAGGTGGGCTTCATCGTCGGTGAGGAGCGCGTGCTCGAAGGCAAGCACCTGCCGGCGAACGCGAGAGAGCTGGGTGCGCTGCTGGACCACGACGGCGTCGTCATCAGCCGCGTCTCGCCCGCCGACAAGCTGCGCATCGCACAGGCGCTGCAGGCCCGTGGGCACGTGGTGGCGATGACTGGCGACGGGGTGAACGACGGCCCAGCGTTGCAGGCCGCCGACATCGGCATCGCCATGGGCAGGAGCGGTACCGACGTCGCCCGCGCTGCGGCCGACCTGGTGCTGCTGGATGACGACTTCTCCACCATCGTGGCCGCGGTCGAGCAGGGCAGGGCGACGTTCGCCAACATCCATCGCTTCCTCACCTACCACCTCACCGACAACGTTGCCGAGCTCACGCCCTTCGTCGTGTGGGCGCTGTCCGGGGGGCGGTTCCCCCTCGCCCTGGGCGTGCTGCAGATCCTCTGCCTCGACATCGGCACCGATCTGCTCCCGGCGTTGGCGCTGGGCAACGAGGCGCCGGGTGCGGGAATCATGAACCGCCCGCCCGACCGTCGCCACCTCATCGACCGGCCACTGGTGGTGCGTGCCTTCGGGGTGCTCGGCCCTGCCGAGGCGTTCGTGGAGATGACTGCGTTCGTGGTCGCCCTGGTCGCGGCAGGGTGGCGGCCGGGCGACTCGTTCCCCACTGGCCACGCACTGATGGCGGCGTCCGGTGCCGCATTCGCGGCGGTGGTCATCGGCCAGGCCGCGAATGCGTTCGCCTGTCGCAGCGCCACCCGCTCGCCGAGCCGGTTGGGCTGGTTCTCGAATCGTCTGCTGCTGTGGGCCGTGGCCACCGAGCTGCTGGCACTGGCGGGCTTCCTGCTGGTGCCGCCGGTGGCCCACCTGCTGGATCACGCAGTCCCCCCGCTTGCCGGCTTCGCCGTCGCCGTGCTGGCAGCGCCGGTCGTACTCGTGGCCGACCGAGTGCACAAGCAGGTGCGGGCCCGCAAGCATGTGCGGCGGTCGGGTGCCGGGCTACCGTCGCACTCCTGAGAGGGGAGCGCGAGACATGAGCGGTGAGAACCCGGCAGTTCCGGCGGCGCGAGGTCGATCGCCGTGGGTCGATGTGCACGCCCACCCCGGCCGTTGCTTCCTCGCCGGCCTGCCGGCCGACGACTTGCTCGGGCAGCTGCTGGGCGGCGATGGATCCGACGCGGCGGCAGTCGACCTGATGGCGGCGGGAATGGCGGCGGTGAGCTTCGCGACCGTGACCGACCTGAGCGTCATCGGCGCCCGGCCGGACGGGTCGCTCTACGCGCGCCGCGAGTTCGAGCCTGGCGAGGTGTACGACCATCATCGCCGTCAGCTGTCCGCGATCCGCGCGCTGGCGAAGCGTCACGACCTGCCGATCGTGAGGACGGCACCCGACATCGAAGCCGCACACGCCAGCGGCGTGACCGGGCTGTTCGTCACCTGCGAGGGAGCCGATTTCGTGGAGGGCGACTACACCCGCATCGCCGAGGCGCACGAGACCGGGGTGCGATCGATCACCATCGTCCACTACCGGCAGAACGAGTTCGGGGATCTGCAGACCGAGCCTGCGTTGCATGGCGGCCTCTCGGCGGCCGGTAGGGAACTGGTGCGGGCGATGAACGAGGCCGGGATGGTGGTCGATCTCGCCCATGCGACGTTCGAGACCACCATCGGCGCCCTGGAGGAGTCGATCCACCCGTTGATGATCTCGCACACCCACCTCGCCGGTGGGAGGTCGCAGCACCCGCGGCTGGTCAGCGACGAGCATGCGCTGGCCGTCGCCGATGGAGGCGGGCTCATCGGCGCCTGGCCCTCGGGCGTCAGCTCGGAGACGTTCGACGACTTCGTCGACGAGGTGGCGCGACTTGTCGAACTGATCGGCGTGCACCATGTGGCGATCGGCACCGACATGGACGCCAACTACAAGCCGGTGCTCACCGACTACCACGGCTTCGCCGACATCGAGGCGGGCCTCCTCCGGCGGGGTTTCAGCCAGGCCGAAGCCGACCGGGTGCTCGGCGGCAACGCGATCGATCTGATCCGCTCCGTGTGCGGCTGAACGAGCCCGGCGGGCGCGCCGGATTCGCGCTCAGGCACAAGCGACGCAAGTGGCGGCCCATGGAATCGCATCCAACCGCTCAGGCGCGATCTGCCGGCCGCACACCTCGCAGATGCCGTACACGCCGCCCTCGGCACGCGCCAGCGCAGCATCCACCGCGGCCAGTTGGTGCATGACCTGATCGTGGATCGCGACATCGGCGAAACGTTCGATGGCGATGTTCGTGCCCTCGCCGACGCGCTTCCCGAACGAGATGCCGCCGCTCGGCACATCGGCCCCGGCCCGCAGCGCTGCGGCACGCTGCACGAGATCGGCGCGTAGTGCGGCGAGCGCGCCGGCCGGCGCTGCTGCTGCCTCTTCCTCGTCGTCGCGGCCCGGTGTCGTGCTCACGCTGCGACTGTACCGAGCCTCGCCGCCGGTCGCGGCAGCCCCGGGGAATATACCGAGGGGGGTATCGGTTCAACAGCGTGCGCAGGGCACAGCATCCTTGCCGAGCCGAAAGGAACCGACATGGCAACCATGACCTCAGCCGACGATCAGGCCAGCTTCCAGCGAGAAGTGCTCGACTCGACCGTACCGGTGGTCGTCGACTTCTGGGCCGCGTGGTGCGGGCCGTGCCGCGCTGTGGCCCCCGAGGTGGAGGCTCTTGCCGACAAGTACGGCGCAGCGATCAAGGTCGTCAAGGTGGACGTCGACGCCAACCAGGCAGTGGCCGCCCGCTACGGCATTCGTGGCATCCCGACGATCGGGCTGTTCGAGGCCGGTGCGCTCACCAAGCAGGCAGTCGGCGCCCGACCGCGTCATGCGATCGAGTCCGAGCTGGGCCTCACCCGCTTCGCGGCTGCCGGGAAGAAGTAGCGGTCAGCGGCGCGGCACCGCACCCACGAGGTTACGGGCGCCTCACCGGTGGCGCTGCCAGCGATTCGGTGGGCAGCTCGAACCAGCGCAGGTGCTCGAACTCGGCGGACAGTGCGCCTGGCCGCTGCTCGGACTCGGTCCAGCCTGCGGTGGAGTCGAAGAGCGTGCGAGCGGCGGAGAGGTACCCGGCGAGCGCATCCTCCGTTGCCCGAACGCGGTCGGCGGGAGGGCGCAGCAACTCGCCGGTGGCCGCATCGTAGGAGAGCTGTGACAGACGCAGAGGCGGCTCGACCGGCCCGTGATGATGGCGCCACAGGCCGCTGGCCGGGTCGAACCGGTACTCGGGCAGCAGCTTCCAGCCGTGCGTCGCCACCATGTCGACCGCCTCGACCAGGTAGCGGAACACGGTGTCGGAGATGAAGTAGTTGAAGCTGACTCGCGTCCACCCGGGCTTGATCCCCTCGCAGCCGTGGGTGATCTCGTGCTCGAACTCGTGCGAGCGGGCCAGGTCGATGCCGAGCAGTCGGTGGCCGTACGGGCCGGCGCACGAGCAACCCCCGCGGGACTGGATGCCGAACAGATCGCTGAGCAGGGCGACGACGAAGTTGTGGTGCAGGTAGCGGTTGAGAGGCCGGCGAACCACGAACGACAGGATCGAGAGCCGTTCGGAGGACGTGTTGCCCAGCACCTGGATGGCAGGGTTGGTCGACCAGGCCTCGACCGCCCGGTGCCAGTAGGCCTCCTCGTGCTGCTTGATCGTTGCGACCCCGACGGCCTGCTTGAGCTGGAACACCAGGCCCGCGCGGATCGATTCGATGATCGCCGGGGTGCCTCCTTCCTCGCGGTGCACCGGGTCGTCGAGGAAGCGGTGCTCGGTGGGGTTCACGTAGGCGACGGTGCCGCCGCCGACGACGTCGGGCACCCGGTTGGTGAGCAGCGCACGACGGACCACGAGGACACCGGGCGTGCCTGGACCACCGACGAACTTGTGCGGGCTGAGCACGACGGCGTCCTTGTAGGCGAGTGGGTGCTCCGCACACTGCGGGTACATCTCGATGTCGACGTAGGGAGCAGCGGCGGCGAAGTCCCACACCGAGACCGCACCATGCCGGTGCAGCAGATCGGCGATGGCGCACGAGTTCGACAGGATGCCGGTGACGTTCGAAGCGGCCGAGAAGGAGCCGATCTTCAGTGGCCGGGCGGCAAAGCGGAGCAGTTCGACCTCCAGCTGGGCGAGATCGATGTGGCCATCGGCGTCCTCGGGAATGGTCACGACGTCGGCGATCGACTCTCGCCATGGCAGCTCGTTGGAGTGGTGTTCGAACGGCCCGACGAACACCACCGGACGTTCGTCGGCCGGGATCAGGCCCGTCAGGTGGTAGCGGTCGTCGAGGTCGGCGGGCACGCGCAGGTTCATGATGCCGATGAGCCGGTCGATGGCGCCGGTGGCACCCGAACCGGCGAAGATCACGCAGGTCTCGTCGTCGCCCCCGACAGCGTCGTGGATGATGCGGCGCGCATCCTCCCGCAGGCGAGTGGTCTGCAGCCCTGTGCCCGACGATTCCGTGTGGGTGTTGGCGTAGCGAGGAAGCACCTCCTCGCGGATGAAGTCCTCGATGAAGCTCAGCGCGCGGCCCGACGCGGTGTAGTCGGCGTACGTGATGCGGTGCGGCCCGAACGGGCCGTCCATCACCTGGTCGTCGCCGATGACCGACTCGCGGATGCGTCGCAGCAACGGTGTGTCGGCCGGGTTGATCACGCCCGCCAACCTACCCCGCCGTGTCGATGCGGGCTTCGATGGCGACAGGCGCATGCCGGCCTTCGCCAGGCGCGAGGATGGAGCAGTGAGGTTCTACCGTGAACGTGTCCTGCCGCATCTGATCGATCGAGCGTGCGGTACTCCGGAGCTGCACGAGTGGCGTGCCGCCGTCGCCCTCGGCCTGTTCGGCACGGTGGTCGAGATCGGGTTCGGGTCAGGTCTCAACATGGCCGCCTATCCGCCCGAGGTGTCGAAGGTGTTCGCCGTCGAGCCGGCGTCGACCGCACTGCGCATCGCAGCGCAGCGGATCGCGGCATCGCCGGTCGAGGTCGTCCACATCGGCCTGCGCGGGGAGGCCATCGACCTCGAGGACGACACCTGCGACGGAGCGCTCTCCACGTTCACGCTGTGCACCATTCCGGCGGTGGAACAGGCGCTCGCCGAGGTTCGTCGCGTGCTCCGTCCCGGTGGCCGGCTGCACTTCCTCGAGCACGGCCGCTCGCCCGATGCTTCAGTGGCGAAGTGGCAGCGGCGCGTGGAACCGTTGCAGAAGCGCGTGGCGGACGGCTGCCACCTCACCCGCGACCCGGCGGCGCTGATCGCCGCCGCCGGCTTCGAGGTGGAGCGAACCGAGTCGCGCTACGCCCGCGGCCCGAAGCCGTGGTCGTGGTTCACCGAGGGTGTGGCCGTCAACCCTGGCTGAACTCGCCGGCACGGCCGTGGGCCAGCGAACCGCGCTGTTGCAGTGGGCGCACTCGTGACCCGCGGTCGATTCGTGTCGGGCGGCGGCCGAAGCGTTCTCGGTGGGACGATGACATGAACGCTTGATGGAGGCGCGGGGTGCGAGCGCAGGTCGGCCTGGCCGTGGACGCGGTGGGGCAGCAGCAGCGGACGGCTGATCCGTCAGCGGCTCATCACGAACGGGGTGACCAGGCGTGTGCGCCGTGCCCGGCGGCCTGAGGC
>JBAVTH010000262.1:0-5269 GCA_049696035.1 Ilumatobacteraceae bacterium | reverse complement strand
GGCCCGGAGGGTTCCCCGCCGGCCAGGGCATTCCCGGCCAGGGCATTCCCGGCCAGTTCCCGGCGATCGTCCCCGGCCAGGGCATTCCCGGCCAGGGCGCTCCCGGCCAGTTCCCAGCGATCGTCCCCGGCGCCAATGGGCAGCCGCCGGCGATCCCGGGCGGCGGCAACGGGCAGCCGTCGTCGCTCCCGGGCGCTGCCGGTGGGCCTGGCAACTTCCTCGACGCAGGCACTCCCAGTCACGAGGTCGTGCAGTTCCTCGAGGACGGCAAGTCGGGCTTCACCTATGCGCTGGCCACCATCGGCGCCAACAGCGCGGCCGGCTACCAGCTGGCCACCGACGACCCGGTGATGGCGATCGGCGGCTTCAACGGCACCGACCAGTGGCCCACCCTCGCGGCCTTCCAGCAGATGGTGGCCGACCGCGCGATCCACTACTTCGTTGCCGGAGGCGGCTTCCCCGGAGGCGGCTTCCCCGGAGGCGGCCAAGGCGGCGGCCCCGGCAGCGCCACGACCGGCACGACGACCACGTCCACCCAGATCAGCTCCTGGGTGACCGCGAACTTCACCAGCGTGGTCGTCGACGGCACGACGTTCTACGACCTCACCGCTGCTGTCGGCTGATCCCGAGGGTTGGCGTGGGGTGGCGATACCACCACGCGGCCGCACCCCGCCGCGTGATCGAATGAGGGAATGAACCGTCGCGACGAGCTGGCTGCATTCCTTCGCGCCCGACGCGAAGCACTGCGGCCCGCCGATGTCGGGCTTCCCCCGGGCCGCGGGCGGCGCACCCCCGGCCTGCGCCGGGAAGAGATCGCCGTGCTCGCCGGAGTGTCGGTGACGTGGTACACGTGGCTGGAACAAGGGCGGCCGATCAACGCCTCCGTCGACGTGCTCGAGGCGCTGGCCCGCAGCCTGCACCTCGACGATGCCGAACGGCAGCACCTCCTCGCGCTGGCGACGAGAGTCGCCGGCGAACCCGTGCCCGACGTGGACGATGCGCCGGACGCGCTCGTCCGCCTGATCACCTCGATGGACCCGGCGCCGGCCTACGTGCTGGGCCCGCGCTGGGAGTTCCTGGCGTGGAACCGGGCACAGTCTCATCTGTACCCGATGATCGACCACTTGCCGCCCGACGACCGCAACCTGGTCTGGGTGTTCTTCGCCGAACCCAGCGCACGCGAGCTGGTGGTGGATTGGGCCGAGCAGGCGCGGCGGATCCTCGCCGAGTTCCGTGCCGGCACCACCGGCCTGCGCACCGACCCGAAGGTCCTCGCGCTCGTCGACCGTCTTCGCTCCTCCAGCAACGAGTTCGCGCAGTGGTGGGCCCAGCTCGACGTCGCCCAGTTCCAGACGCGAGTGCGTCGCTATCACCACCCACGAGCCGGCGAGCTGGCCTTCGAGTACCAGCAGTTGACGCCGAGTGAGTGGCCCAACCTGAAGGTGGTCTGCCAGCTGCCCCTCCCCGGCGACGACAGCGCCGAACGCCTCGCTGCCTGGCGCAGCATCGCGTAGCCCCCGCCGCAGCCCTCGCAGCCCTCCACAGGAAGTGTCCCATTCGTTCGTGTCGCGGGTGCGACCACCTCACACGGTTGCCGGACACGCGACACGAACGAAGCCGACAGGACCGCACCGCCCCGTTCGTGTCGCGGGTGCGACCACCTCACACGGTTGTCGGAGACGCGACACGAACGAAGTGGGGTGAGAGTGGAGGGGCAGGGGTTGGCGCTAGCCGAGGGCCGATGCCCAGAACTCGGCGAGCCGCTCCACGTCGTGGCCGTCGATACCGATGTCGATGCGTGCTGCCATGGAGCGAACGGTAGCCTCGACGCGCCATGGACGTGACCGCCGAGAGCCAACAGCGACGCACGTTCGCCATCATCAGCCACCCCGACGCAGGCAAGACCACACTCACGGAGAAGTTCCTGCTGTACTCCGGCGCGGTGCAGGTCGCGGGCGCAGTGCACGCCCGCGAGGGCCGGCGCAGCGCGCGCAGCGACTGGATGGAGCTCGAGCAGCAGCGTGGCATCTCGATCAGCTCCACCGTGTTGCAGTTCCCGTACGGCGAGCACACGATGAACCTGCTCGACACGCCGGGCCACCGCGATTTCAGCGAAGACACGTACCGCGTGCTCTCCGCGGTCGACGCGGTGGTGATGGTGCTCGACGCGGCGAAGGGCATCGAGAGCCAGACGCTGAAGCTGTTCCAGGTGTGCCGCTCGCGCAACCTGCCCGTGATCACGTTCCTCAACAAGTACGACCGGCCCGGTCGCGACCCGCTCGAACTGCTCGACGAGATCGAACAGCAGATCAAGCTGCGCCCCACCCCGGTCACCTGGCCGGTGGGCAGCGGCGACGAGTTCAGCGGGCTGATCAACCGGCGCACCCAGCGCTACACGGCCTACACGCGCACAGCGCGCGGCGCCTCGGAGGCGCTGGAAGTGGAGTCCGACCTGGAGGCCGCAGCGGCAGCTGCCGACGCAGGCACCCGCCGGGTGTGGAAGACCGCGATGGACGAGATCGGTCTGCTCGATGCAGTGGGGGCCGACCTCGACCTGCCCTCCTTCCTCGCCGGCGAATCCACGCCGCTGTTCATCGGCTCGGCGCTCACCAACTTCGGCGTGCGCACCTTGCTCGATGCCGTGGTCGAGTTCGCTCCCCCGCCGTCGCCACGGGTCGACCGCGACGACCGCCCGCGCCCGCTCGAGTCGGCGTTCAGCGCGTTCGTGTTCAAGGTGCAGGCCAACATGGACCCTTCACACCGCGACCGCATCGCCTTCGCCCGCATCTGCTCGGGCCACTTCGAGCGCGGCATGTCGGTCACCAACTCGCGCACGGGCCGCGACATGACCACCAAGTACGCCACCACAGCGTTCGGGCCAGATCGCGAGACGGTCGACGACGCCTTCCCCGGCGACGTGGTCGGCCTGGTCAACGCCACCGGTGTGCAGCTCGGCGACACCCTGTTCGAGGCCGGCGCGACGGGTTCCGCCGTCGCGTACCCACCGATCCCCCGGTTCGCACCAGAGGTGTTCGCCCGCGCGCGCCCGCTCGACAACGCCAAGTTCAAGCAGTTCCGCAAAGGGCTGGAACAACTGGACGAGGAGGGCGTGGTGCAGGTGCTGCGCGACCCGGACATGGGTGACCTCGAGAACGTGCTCGCCGCGGTCGGCCAACTGCAGTTCGAGGTGTTCGCCTACCGGTTGGGCAGCGAGTTCGGGGCACCCACCGAGATCGTCTCCGCCCCCTATCAGGCGATCCGCCTCACCGACAAGCAGTCGGCCGAGCGCCTGCGCGAGATCGGCGGCATCCGCATCCTCACCCGCGGCGATGGCGCCCTCGTCGCGCTGTTCGAGAACCGATATCGCCTGCAGCGCCTGATGAGCGACGAACCCGGCCTCACCCTCGAGCCGATCATCGCCGACGCCACCGTCCTCTAGCCGACGGCGCCCCGGTTCGCCGCGCCCTCGCCCCGACACGACCGCCTGTCCACTCACCCGCGGGCGCGAAACCCGGACACGACCGTCTCACACCGCCCCCGCGGGCGCGAAACCCCGACACGACCGGCCGTCCGCTCACCCGCGGGCGCGGCAGCCGACGGCCCGGTCCGGCGTCGCCGTGACTCGATCCGCGCTCCTCGGTCCGCGCTCCTCGGTCCGTCCAGAGGGTGGCCGCCGGGTCTCAGGAGAGGGCGGCGGCGAGCAATGCCTGCTCGGCCTCGCCAAGGGGTATCCGGGAGACCGCGACGAGCGCCGCGGGTGACATCTTCTTCGCGGTCTTGCGGATCACGTCCAGCAGGTGATCGTGGTCGAGCTGCGTCGCCACGGCCGCGAGCTGCGTCTCGATGAACACCAGACATGCGGCGTCTTCCACCAACTGGCCGCCTTCACCCTGGCGCAGCACCATCGCCTGCACCTGCGCGACGTCTTCGGCGGTGAAACCGAGCGTCGTCAGCAGCGCACCGGCATCGTCCGCGTGACGTCGACGCTGGTCGCGCTTCCATTGCAGGTAGCCGGCGCGGCCGGTCGGGTAGTGCGAACGCGGCAGCTCCCACCGGCGAAGGTGGTGTGCACGAGCGGCGAGCAACACCAACTCGTCGGCATCGGGGGCGAGCACGCCCACCCACTCAGCCGCCAGCTCACCGTGCACCTGGGCCAACGGGCGCGGCCCGGCGCCCCGCAAGTCGACCATTCCGGGGTCGTCGGCGTTGGCTGCGTCGATCGCCGCGCAGGCCGCAACGAACAGCGCAGAACCGCTCAGACCGCACACTCCGACTCGCCGACCTCGGCCACGAACGGGCCCTGCTCGCCGTAGTCCACGTAGAAGTCGGGCGCTTCGGCGGGCGACGGGAACACGTCGAGATCCTTCAGGCCGGCAGCAACGGCGGTGGCGCCGCCGACACGGTCCATCCACGAGCGGAACGCCTCGCCCGCGTTGCGCTCGTCGTGGAAGCGACGGATGACGCGGGCGGCGGCCTTCGGCGCGGCCTTCGCCGGCAGGCGCAACGCCTTGTCGCCGAAGTGGATCTGCTCCTGGCCGACGTAGCCGCCGAGCAGCATCTGGTAGCCGGGCGCGGCCTGGCCGTGGGCACGACGTTCCGCACCGAAGAACCCGATGTCGGCGATGTGGTGCTGCCCGCACGAGTTGGTGCAACCGGAGATGTTGATACGGACGCCGCCGACCTCGGCGAGGCCCTCGGCTTCGAGTTCCTCACCGATCGCCGCGGCCAGGCCGCGCGACTGGGTGACGGCGATGTTGCACGTGTCGCTGCCGGGGCAGGCGACGACGTCGCGCGACAGCTCGGCACCGGGGCGGGCCATGCCGATCACTTCCAGCCGCTCGAACAGCACCGGCAGCTGGGCCTCGCTCAACCCACGGAACACGACGTTCTGACGGTTGGACAGGCGCACGTCGGCGCCCAGCTCGCGTTGGATGGACGCCAGCGCACGGAACTGTGCGGCGGTTATGTCGCCGAGTGCCGCGTAGGCGACGGCCGAGACCGTGCCGTTCGCGGTGCCGCGAACGACCGAGGTGGCCACCCAACGGCCGTAAGGATCCCGCGGCGTCAGCGCCACCGCGACGCCCTTCTGCTGGGTCGCCTCGGTGCGCTCGGCTCCCTGGCCGACGGCCGTTACCTCGCCAGTGGAGGCGACGCCGGCGGGCGCATCGCCGACCTTCTGGACGTGCTCTGGGATGCCGCCGGGCCACGACGACGAGGCCGGCAGGGTGTGGCGCAGCTTGAGCACGCGCCGGCGGACCTCGTCGATGCC
>JBAVTH010000261.1:0-1750 GCA_049696035.1 Ilumatobacteraceae bacterium | reverse complement strand
CCACGTACCGGCGTTTGTACTCGACCCGGTCCCCTCTCCCGGAGACCTCGACAGGTTCGCGGTGGGATCGCTCCTTCGCCCGCTTGGGGACACGACTCGCAGCCTCCGATGTCGGTCAACGCATCGAAGCACGCCGCCGCTACGCGTTCCGTGCCGGGGGTGTCTCCGTGCCGCTGCTCGCCACCCGGATCGTGTCGGCCGCAGTCGTCGGTTTCGTTGCCGGTCTGGTGCTCGTGCTGGTACCGACGATGACTGGCGTTGCGGTCCCCTGGCCGATCGTCGCGGTCGCGCCGTTCGGTGTCGCCGTGTTGATGGGCTGGTATCAGTTGTCGAGCGTCGTCGCGGTTGCCGATCGTCGCTACCGGTCGTTCCGGGCCGGGGTCGCCGCCTACGTGCAACTGGTCGCGGTGTGCATGACCACGAGACGATCGATGACCGAAGCGATCAGCTACGCAGCCGAAGTCGGTACCGGGCCAGCGTTCGAAACGATCGCAGCCGCGGTGCACGCCGCGCCGCAGATGGGCATCCGGGTCTGGGAAGCACTCGACAGTGTCGGCGTCGAGTACGACTGCCGCGAGCTACAAGACCTGGCGTCGTCGGTCGGCCACGTCGCCCGGATCGGCGTCGGTGTCGAAACCACGGTCATTGCCGTGGCAACACGGATGCGCCAGGTCGCGCTGGACGACATGCAACGTTCCGCTGATCGCCAAACCTCCACGATGTTCGGCCCGACCCTGTTGTTCGTCGCCGGTGTCGTCGCATTCCTCGGCTACCCGCTGATCGTGCGCGTGTTCGACGCCTTCTCCACCACCAGCTAACCGAAAGGAACCCGACATGACATCACCCGCTCCGTATGTCACGAGCCCGTACGTGACAAGCGTCGTCGATCAGGCCTACATCGGCCTGACGATGCTCTTGCGCACCTTGCGCGTCTGGTCTGCCCGAGACGAGGGCCTCGACGAGTCACCGTCCAAGCTGCTCTACATCGCCCTGGGGATCATCGTCGCCGGCATCGTCGCAGGGATCGCCTACGCGATCGTCCAACAGGCCGGCGACAACATCCCCGACCCCGTGGTCCCCGCCGGACCCTGAACCCGCGACCGCTTCCCGATGCGAATCCGTCGACGCCCCCGACGAGCGGTCAGTGCCGCGCGGCGACGTTTCGACTGGCGCGACGACCGAGGGGTTTCGAGCAGCGTCGAGCAGCTGTTCGCGTTCGTGTTCCTCCTGATGTTGTTCCTGTTCTTCATGCAGGTGATCGTGTGGTGGCACGCGAAGAACATCCTCGAACAGTCAGCGGCCGAGGGCGCCAGGGCCGCCGCAGCAGCCGACGGTGGATGCGCCGACGCAGCCACCGCGGCGACATCGATCGCAACACGGATCGGTGGCGGCTGGGTCAGGAACGTCGACGTCACCTGCACCGGTGGCGCCGTCGAGGGCGAACTCGTGATCGTCACCGTGACCGCATCGACACCGGGGTTCGTGCTCCCCGGATCGCTCACCGTGACGGCCGTTGCCAACGCACCGGAAGAGTCACCGTGACGGGCCGCCGGATCCGCTGGCGTGACGATCGCGGTCAAGCCGTGAGCACCGAACTGTTGTTGCTGCTCATCGTTGCGCTGATCGGGTGGGGTTTCCGGGCGTGGCTCGGGCGGCTGACCTCCACCTCACAAGACCTCGCCAACAGCGCCCAATCCGCAGCCCGCGCAGCATCACAACAGGGCAACCCCACCGACGCGCTCACTGCCGC